>JAEUKJ010000088.1 GCA_016792665.1 Deltaproteobacteria bacterium
CATCATCGTCGAGAAGCTCGTGGTCGACATCAAGGACGTGGTCCCCGAAGCCAGCCTGGTCAAAGATCTCGGCGCCGACTCCATCGACGGCGTCGAGCTCGTGATGGAGCTCGAGCGGGAGTTCCACTTCACGGTATCGGATGAGGACGCCGAGAAGGCGCAGACGGTCGGCGACGTCATCCGCTATTGCGAGACGCACGCGAAGTAAGGGCGGCGCGCGACATCGGCGCGGCGGACACGTGACGTCGAGCCCCGGTCCGTCGCCCGGAATCTGCTCGTGTTCTGGGATGTTGGGGCCGCCCCTCGCGAGGTCGCGAGGTCCGAAACGTGCCGACCCGAAACGTGCCGACCAGGAACGATCCGATGCATCGCCTGCGACTGACTTGCTCGACCCTCGCGCTCGCGCTGTTGGGATGTTCGTCGTCGTCGCCGGGTCTCGCGGACGAGGCGGCGACGGCGACCGGTACACCGTTGAGCGACGCCACGGCGAGGCCGCCCGCGGACCCCACACGCGAGCTGCGCCCATCTGGGGTGGGCCCGCAGCTCGCACCCTCGGACCAGAAGCCCGCACCCATCGTGAGCGTCGAGACTCCATGGCCGCGCGTGCTGCCGTGTGAGGCCTTCTCGGAGGTGACCTTCGAGGTCTTCGACGCCGGGGGGACGATCCCTCCCGAGCCCAGAACCCTGACCTGGCGAACGGACAGAGGCGCGTCCATCGCCTTTCGCGCGACCCGCTCGGGCCCCGCGCAGGTGGCCGACGCGATGGCACTCGGGCCGAACTTCCCGAGTCGCGCGCTCTCTCGCCTGGACGTCCCCGCGCATGCCGCGCCCGAGGGCGCTCTCGTCAACCTCTGGCTCCGCTGCGCAGGCACTGACGGGGCAGGCATCGAGTGGGTCTGCAAGCGCGGTGAGCGCTGCACGCTCGGGGTCGTCTATCCGCCCGCAAGTGCGGCGCAATGGCCCGCCGCGCTGGAAGCCGAAGGAGCGCTGAGCGATCGCATCGAGCGCCTTCTGAAGCCCAAGGACAGCAGGCCGACCCCGCTCGGGCGGACCGCACGCGACGCTGTGTCGGCCATCACCCGCGAGGTCGCGCTCGGGACGCGCGCCTGGCTCGACGCCGCGTGCGTCCAGGACCGGTGTCCTTCACTGATCATGGAGGCGGGCGCGCGCCTGACGCGCTTCATCGAGGCGTCTGCCACGCGGGTCGTCCGAGACGGCAACCTGGCTTCGCCGGGCCTGGTACGGATCGTCCGCGCCGACCAACGTCAGGTCCTGGACAACGAGCACTATCGCGCCGGCTACCCGCGCCTGGAGGTCGAGGCAGAGGCGGGCGCGGAGACCGTGTCGCTCACCTGGGAGCGCCCCGAGGACTGGCGCCTCTCGTTCGGGGAGGCCGGGCCGGGCCGCGTCACGTGCGCGTCGGACGGATGCGCCGCGGGCGAGGTGTCCGTCGGCTCGACCTTGGCCTTCCACTTCTATCATCCCGGCGGCTTCGGCGTCCGGGGGGCCCCAGTGGCGGTGCCCGCTCATTGAGGCGAGAGCGCGTGCTGGGCGCTGAGCGCGGAGTATCTACACGGGTCAGCGAGGGCAGAGGTCGGCGAATCCGGGCGAGTAGCAGCGCCCGCCGCCGAGGTCGGCAGGGATGCACGCAGTGAAGGGTGAACACCCGTAGTTGTCACTGCCGCCCCAATAGCCGACGCGACCGCAGTGCGGGGCGATGGCGTCCGTGCAGTCGGCGTCGTCGTTACACGGGAGCGCGCAGAATGGCTGGTCCGATGGTGGGGGACACGGAGCCCTCCGACAATAGCTGGTCGCGTAATCGTCGAACCAAGTCCAGCCGGCTGCGCGGCATGGCTCAGGCAGCGACGGCCAGCAATCCAAAGGGGTGTCGGGGCGTGGCTCGGGGCCGGAGTCGGCGCAGGCGGAGAGTGTGAGGAGTAAAAGCAAAGTCGAGGTCGCTGAGGTTCGCACGGAGGCTCCAGTGTTCAATCGCAGGTGGCCTGCTCCTGCGGAGCCCACGATCGAGATCAAGGGGCTTTGGAGAGGTCGACCGCGCGCCAGAGGTACCAGCTCGCGACTGAGCGATAGGGGCGCCAGGGCTCGGCCGCGGCCATGAGCTCCTTGGGCTTTGGCAGCGCCTCGGTCCCATAGGTGAGCTGGAAGCCCTTCTGCACGCCGAGGTCGGTGGCGGGCAGGACGTCGGGGCGGCCGAGGCGGAACATGAGCAGCATCTCGACGGTCCAGGCGCCGATGCCGCGGACGGCGGTGAGGCGCGCGAGGACCTCGGCGTCGTCCATCTTCTTCAGCGCTGCGAGGGTCGGGACGGTGCCGTCGTCGGTCTTTTGCGCGAGGTCGCGCAGCGCCAGGAGCTTGTTTCGTGAGAGGCCGGCCGCGCGGAGCGACGCGTCGTCGAGGGCGTCGAGGTCCGACGGCTTGGGGCGGCCGCGGCCCTTGGGCATGAGGTCCAGCACGCGGCCAAGGATGGTCGCGGCGGCCTTGCCCGAGAGCTGCTGGTAGACGATGGCGCGCAAGAGCGCGTGGAAAGGGCTCTGGGTGGGTGGCGGCGTGAGGGTGAAGGGGCCGGCCTGAGCGATGAGCTCGCCCATGAGGGGGTCGACGTCGGAGAGGTGGGCGGTGGCATGAGCGGGGTCGTAGGTGAGCGACATGATCCGAACGTAGCACGGCCGGCGGCGGGAGCGCACGGCCTCGGGGCGGGTGCGGGGCACGCGCGCTTGAGGTAGTCTTGGTGCTGGTATTGCGGACTGGGAGGGACCATGGCGCACGAGCCGTCACCGTTGTTTTGGGAGATCTACGAGCAGGTCGTCGCGGACGAGGCCCTCGATGCGCAAGCATGGGCCCTGGTCGAGGCGGCCTTCGAGGGCAGGGAGGCCTTGGAGCGGGCCTTGGGCGGCGCGGCGAGTGCGGGCGCGCGGGCCGAGGCGACGGCGAGGACGCGGCCGGTACCACCACGGACCTGGTTGTCGAAGGTCGAGGTCGAGGGGTTCCGGGGGATCGGCAAGAAGGTGACGATCGAGTTGCCGCCGGGGCCCGGGCTCACGGTGGTGAAGGGTCGGAACGGAACCGGCAAGTCGAGTGTGGCCGAGGCGTTGGAGGTCGCGCTGACGGGAGAGTGCCGGCGCTGGAACGATCGGCCGGCCGATTGGAAGAGCGGGTGGAAGAACCTGCACCATGGCGAGACGCGCATCGCGGCGGCCTTTCAGACCGAGGGTCGCGGGGTGACCCAGATCTCACGCAAGGTCTCTGGCGAGGCCGAGCTCGAGGACGCGGCGGTCGAGGTGCTGCGCGGGGGTGAGAAGTCCGACCTTGCGGCGCTCGGGTGGGACGAGGCGCTCGCGACCCATCGCCCCATCCTCGCGTACGGCGACCTCGGCAAGCTCATGACCGAGGGGCCGAGCAAGCTCTTCGATGCGCTGAAGGGGATCCTGGGCCTGGATGAGATCGTGCGCGTGCAGCAGCGCTTGAGCGACGCGAGGAAGGCGCGCGAGAAGATCGTCGAGGAAGCCAAGGGCGAGCACAAGCGGCTCGTGACAGACCTCGGGGCGCTGGATGATCCGCGCGCGAAGCGCTGCGCCGAGGCGTTGGGCGGAAGGAAGTGGAAGCTCGAGGCGGTGGCCGACCTGTTGGTCGGCGGGACGGTCGATGAGCGTCTCGAGAAGCTGGAGCAGGTGCAGCGCGTGACGTTGCCCGAGGCCGCTCACGTGGACGCGGTGGTCGCGAGGGTGCGCGCCGCAGTGGCCGAGAAGGAGGCGCTCGCAGCGACCGAGGCGGGTCGACACCACGAGACGGCGACGCTGTTGCAGCATGCGCTGACGTGGCATGGGCGCGCGGGGGAGGCGGCGTGTCCGGTGTGTGGCGAGGGGCGGCTGGACGCGGCGTGGCGCGCACGGAGTGAGGCGGCGCTCGCGTCGATGACCGCAGCGACCGCGCGCATGAGGGCGGTGGACGGCGAGCTCGAGGCGGCTGTGAGGGCTGGGCGGCAGTTGGCAGTGCCGGTGCCGGGCGCGCTGAGGGGGCTCGGAGAGCTCGGGTTGTCGAGTGAGGTCGAAGGTGCGTGGGCGCAGTTCGCGGCGGCGTCGGAGGCGCGCGATGCGAGGGGGTTGGTGGCGCAGCTCGAGCAGAGCTACCCCGCGCTGAGCACGGCGCATGCGGCGCTGATGGGCGACGTGGGGGCGCGGCTGGACGCGAGCGAGCGACGTTGGGCGCCGCTCCTGGGGCGGCTCATGGCGTGGCATCCGAAGGCCGAGGCGGCGGTCGCGGCGGGCGACGCGGTGAAGCGCCTGAAGGGTGCCGAGGAGCTCTTGAAGGGGATCGACGGGGACATGCGCACCAAGCGCTTTGCGCCGATCGCGAAGCAGGCGCAGGAGATCTGGTCGAAGCTGCGGCAAGAGAGCAGCGTGTCGCTCGCGAACATCGAGCTCGCGGGGACGGCGACCAAGCGCAGGGTCGAGATCGAGGTGGCGATCGACGGCAACGAGGTCAACGCGCTGGCCCTGTCGATGTTCATCCCGCGGCTGACGCATGAGGACAGCCCGTTTCGCTTCGTCGTGATCGACGACCCGGTGCAGGCGATGGACCCGTTCAAGGTCGATGGGCTGGCGCAGGTCTTGAGAGATCTCGCCAAGACCCGGCAGGTCATCGTGCTCACGCACGACACGCGGCTGCCCGAGGCGCTGCTTCGCATGCAGATCCCGGCGACGATATACGAGGTCGTGAGGCGGTTGGAGTCGGTGGTCGAGGTGCGGCTCTCGAGTGACCCGGTGCGGCAATACCTCGGGGACGCGCGGGCACTGCGATATGCCGCCAACACGATCGGGATGGGCGTGGTGAAGACCGTGGTGCCGGCCCTGTGCCGCTCGGCGCTCGAGGCGGCGCTGTCACGCGTGGCGCGACGCAGGCTGCTGGCGGCGGGCCTTGGGCACGACGCGATCGACGAGCGCATGAGGCAGGCCAAGCCGACGAACCATATCGCGGCGCTGGCGCTGTTCGGCGACATGGAACGCGGGGAGAAGATCCTGCCGCTCTTGAACAAGTGGGGGCGGTCGCACGCGGACACCTTCGTGCTCTTGAAGAGCGGCGCCCATGACGGGTTCGACGGGGACGTCGAGGCGCTGTGCTTGGCGACCGAGAGGCTGGCGGAGCTGGTCGAGAGGCACGCATGACGCCGGCAGAGAAGGCGAGAGAGGCGCGGCGCCTGATCGCGCAGGACGACGTGGCGACGCGCTTCGCGTGGGCACCGGCAGCGGTGATCCTGGCGCGCCAGGCGCTCGAGGGAACTATTGATAGCCACTATCGGAAGTTTCCATCGACGCGTGGCATCGCGGACGCGACGTGGCGCGAGAAGCTCATCTGCTTGCCGTTCTACTTTCGGCCTGACGATCCCGAGGGGAAGGCGCTGGTCGAGCGTGTCGCCTGGTGCTGGGTCGCTTTGTCGAACGCGGCGCACGAGCGCGGGTTGACCATGACCCCATCGGCGAGTGACATCGCGAAGTGGCTGGAGACCGTCGACGCCTTCGTCGCGGCGGTCGAGGCGGCTTAGCGACGCGTCAGCTCGGGTGCGTGGCCACCATCGATGGGCGCTGCGCGAAGGCCTCGAACCAGGCCGCGAGGCGCGCTCGGCCCTCGCGGAAGTCACCGACAGGACGACGGAAGTCGAGCCAGCCGAGGGTGGCCCCAAGGCACAGGTGGGCGAGGTTCGGGGAGGCCGTGGTCGGGTCGCGGGTGAGATCGTGATCGGCCTCGAGGGCGTCGAGGCCCTGGAGGACCTTGGCGGACTGGCCGTCGAGCCAGGGCTGCCAGTGGAGTTGGGCGGGGCGCTGGGCACGCTCGTAGAAGACGAGGATGCCGGCCTCGAGGATGCCGTCGCACAAGGCCTGGGTGCGGAGGACAGGCCAGCGCGCGGGGCCGAGCGGGGTGAGGCGCGGGGCATCGTCAGCGGCAGCGACGGACTCGAGGTAGTCGACGATGACGACCGAGTCGTAGAGGGTCTCGCCGTCGTCGGTGACGAGCGCCGGGATCTTGGACAGCGGGTTGTGGCGCGAGAGCTCGGGGTCGGGCGCCTGCGGGCTCGGACGGAGGTAGACGGTCTCGATGCGCTGGGCCAGGCCGAGCTCGTGCGCGGCGAGCATGACCTTGCGGACAAACGGCGAGGTCTGCGTGTGGAAGAGCTTCATGGCGGGCTCGACGGTGCGGGTGAGGGGACGGGTGAGGGCGCGGGGGCGCGAGACGGCGGAACGGGAGGCGGCGGCCCCTGGATGCCGAGGCGCCAGGCGAGGACGCCGCCATCGCGGGTGTGCGGCGTGGGCGTGAGGTGCTCGGCGGCGTTGCGGCCGACGGTCTCGCCAGGGGCGAGGTCGGTGTCGCGATCGGTGAGCCAGGTCACGAGGTCATAGAAGAAGGTGATGGCGTGGCCGACGTCGCCAAGCCGTGTGTCGAGGTCGATCTCGCGACGGCCGAGGCGCGTGAGGCCCTGGCTCGACAGCGTGTAGTAGGCGTGGTCGCGCGCGATGAAGAGCGCGACCGCGAGGTGTGAGTGGGCGCCGGCCTTGACGCTCTCGGCGAAGTAGCTGGCCGGGTGGACCACGGGGACATCGTCGAGGGCGACCGCGGCCGCGCGGGTCGTGTCGGCGAGCAGGGCGAGCGCGCGGACATAGGCGCGCATGGCGGGGATCGCGGCGAGTCGGGGCGCGGTCGTCGGGTAGAAGTGGACGACGAGCTGGCTCGCGTGGGCGGGCAGCGGAGCGTCGTCGAGGATGGCCGCGAGGCTTCGCTTGCGGGGCTCGGCGAGGGCCTCCGCGGGGCGAGGCGAGGCGACGTAGGCGACGAGGAAGTCGCCGAACTCGGGCACGCCGACGGCGACGAGCAGCGGGGCGCCGAGCCCGCGGAGCTGATCGGGACTGGGCTTGACGAGGGTCGTCGGGGCGGCCCGCGCGTCGTTCGCGGCGGGCTGGGCGGGCGATGAGAGCGCGGCGAGCGCGGCCTGGAGGGCCTGTGCGGACGGTGCGGGTGCATCGGGGGCGATGAGGATCGCACCGTGCCAGGCGTCGGGAGGCGGGGGCGCGGGCCTCGGCGCAGAGAGCAACATTGCGAGCACGGTGAGGAGCGACACCATGGCGGCACTGTGGCGCGCGGGTCGAGGGGCGTCAACGTGGGGCGCCAGCCGCGGCGACAGGTGGCGGGCCGCGCGGAGGCGTGGTGCCTGCGGGTGCCGGGGCGGGGCGACATTATGGGGTTGGCGGGCGGGCGGCGGCGTGCGATGAGGCGCGCATGGAAACGCCTCTTGCAGCAGCTCATGACTTTTCGAGCGAGCAGGCCAAGGCCTACTTCGCGGACTTCCTCGAGGACCCGAGCCTCGATTTCGTCAACGACACCTTCGAGTACGACACGGACGACGCGGCCGAGACGGCCGAGGCGCTGCTCGCGGCGGAGATCGTCGCTGCGGCGATCGGCAACCCGGCAGCGGGCCTGCCCGCCGAGATCGTGAAGGCGATCAAGGGCGCCCCGAACAAGAAGCTCATGCAGCGTGCGCGGACCGCGGTGCGCGCGGCGCTCGAGCCGACCTCGACCCTGGCCGAGGCCTGGGCGATGGGGCCGGACCCGACGCTGTCGGCCGTGAAGAACCTGCTCGAGCGCTTGACCTGATCGGTTGGTGACGCCCCGAGCTTCGCGCGATGGCGAGGCTCAGGCGCGACCGGACGCGAGCATCATTGCGGCCTCGGCCACGCCGCCGTCGCTCGGCCCCGGGATGAGGTGGTGCGCCAGGGCGCGCGCGACCTCGGCGCCGTCCACCGGCACGAAGGCACGACCGACGAGGCGTAGGCCGTCGAGGTCGTTGTGGTTGTCGCCGGCCATCGCGGCTTCGGCAGGCGTGAGACCGAGCGCGGCGAGCACCGTGCGCATCCCGGTCGCCTTCGAGATGCCGCGACGCGTCATCGAGATGAAGCTCACGTCGGGCACCATCGGCGAGCGGCCTTCGTGCGCCGAGACCAAGGCGAGCGGTGCCGACGCGGCGCCCGAGCCCGACCTCGGGCGGAGCGCGAGCTCGCGCAGGGCGGGCCAGCGGGGCGTAGGCACGACCCACTGGAGGCGCACGAGCGGCACCGGTGGTGGCCAGGTCGTGGTGAGCTCGGCCTCGAAGCCGAGCAGCGTCTCGTGCGAGGCGACGAAGGTGTCGCGCTCGGGCACGAGGTAGCGACCGTTGGCGGCGTAGGCTTCGAGTGTTGCGCCCTCGGTGGTCGAGAGCGCGGCGATCGCCGAGACCGCGTCGGCCTCGATGGGGTGCGACTCGTGCACGTTGCCGTGGGTGTCGAGGACGGCGCCCCCCGACTCGAAGACGTGGAGGCCGTCGGGGTCGAAGCGGCGCGCGATGTCCATGGCGATGCCGCGACCGGGGCGGCCGGTGCACACGGCGAGGCGCCAACCGGCAGCGCGCAGGGCGTCGAGCGGGCCCCACACGCGGTCGTTGACGCCGTGTTCGTAGTCCGCACCAGGCCTGGCGGAGTCAGGCTGACGGCCGGCGCCGACGAGGGTGCCGTCGAGGTCGATGAAGAAGATGCCGCGAGGTCGGTCGTTCACGGCCGGGGACCATGCGGCGGTGGCGCGGCGATGGCAAGCACTGCTACCTTGGGGGCATGAGTTCCGACGCCGATCACGCTCGTCTGCCTGTCGTCATCATCAATGGACTCGGCGCGCCGCGGGTCGCGGCCCAGCTCTACGGGGCGTTGCTCCAGAAGCGGGGCTTCCGCGTCTTCGCCGCCGAGCAGCGCGCGCTGGGCTACGGCGACATCCGCGCCAACGCACGACGGCTGCGCGACGACATCGAGCGCGCGCGCGAGCAGAGCCGGGCCGAGCGCGTGAAGCTGGTCGGCATGAGCCTCGGCGGCATCGTCGGCCTCTGGTACCTGAAGCACGTCGACGAGGGTGCGGTCGAGCGCTTCGTCTCGATCGGCGGCCCTCTCAACGGGGCACGCCTGGCGCGCGCGGCGACACTCTTGAAGACGCGCGACGAGCACGCGCTGATGCAGCTCGCCCCGGGCAGCGGGCTCCTCGAGGAGATCGGCCAGGCCCCCACGCCCGAGCGCGTGCGCCTCTACTCGGTGGGCACGGTCGGCGACGTGGTGACCCCGCGCGAGAGCTGGGACCACCCCGAGTTCGAGGCCATCGAGACCCCGCACGGCGCGTTCCCGATCGGGCACTGGCTCCTGTTCACGCACCCCGGCAATCACGCGGTGGTGGCCGAGCTGCTCGCGCGGCCTTAGGACCAGCGCCGGACCAGCCGGGTCGGCCCCTCAGGACACGCCGCGATCGAGCTGGCGCGCGTGCAGCGCGAGCCCACTCGCGATGGATGTCAGGAAGTCGCCGGTGCGCAGCTTGCCCTCGCCAAACCGCGTCGCGAACAGCTCGCGCACGGCCGGGACCTGGCCCGTGCCGCCGGTGAGGAAGACGGTGTCGACCGCGGAGGCGGCAAGGCCGGTGTCGGTCATGAGCTGGTCGACGGTGCGGCTGATGGCGTCGAGCTCGGGGCGGATCCAACCCTCGAAGTCGCGGCGCGAGACCTTGGCGCGGAGGTCGATGTCGCCGTCTGCGAAGACGAGCTCGGCCTCGTCGCGTGACGACAGGTCGACCTTGGTGCGCTCGATGGCGCGATAGAGGCGGTGGCCGAGGTCGTGCTCCACGACCTGCACCAGGGCCTTCACCTTCTTCGGTTCGACGGCCGTGCGCAGATAGCCGAGCAGCATGTCCATGTTCTGCCGCGACTTGAGGAACGAGAGCTCGTTCCACTTGCGCAGCTTCTCGAAGATGCCGGGCGGGATCTGGAGGAAGTTGCCGCTCTGGCTGCGATAGAGCGTGTCGGCTCCGAGCTCGGGCGCCACGACGTACTGGATCAAGCGCGCGTCGAGCGCGTCGCCCGCCACGCCGACGCCGCGCGTGCCGAGGATGCGCGCGCGGTCGGTCGGGTCGTGTCGATACGAAGGGCCGACCTTCAGGAGGCAGAAGTCGCTCGTGCCACCCCCGAAGTCCGCGACCAGCACGGTCTCGTCCTGGGCGAGGCCGGCTTCGTAGTGGAGGGCGGCCGCGACCGGCTCCAGGACGAGCTCGATGTCCTCGAAGCCAGCAAACGCAAACGCCTTTCGCAAGCGCGAGTCGGCCAGTTCGTCGTCGACGTCGCTGTCCGATCCTGCAAAGCGGACAGGCCGGCCCGCGACCAGGCGGCGCGGACGCGGCAGACCCGAGGCGCCGAAGACCCCATCGATGATGAGGGCGATCAAGCGCTCGAGCGGGAAGTCGCAGCCGAAGACCTGCGTGCCCTTCACCACGCGACTCGCGAGGAAGGTCTTCATCGACTGCATGAGGCGGCCGTCGCCATCGGTGAGGAGATAGTGCTCGATGGCCTCGGGCCCGACCCAGGCCTGTGGGCGGCCGCGCACCCACTCGCGATCGGCCTCGAAGTAGAGCAGCGATCGGAAGGTCCGCGTGACCTCGCCATGCAACCGGAAGGTCGCCACCGACGGCGGGCCCTCGCCCTCGGTCCACGCGAGCGCGCTGTTGGTCGTGCCGAAGTCGATTCCGAGGTGCTTCATGGCGTCCTTGCCCCGTGCGTCCCAAGCGGTCGATGCGAGACGCACGGGCCGCGCCCCAGACCGCCCGAGCGCGTCGCGCGGCGTGCCTACTTGCCAGGAGGCCTGTCCCCGAGCAAGGCTCATCTCGCCCGCGCGGCACTTCCGGGCGGCTTCCCCTTCGCATCTCTGCCGATAGGCTGATAGGCCCGCAGCATGGTCACGGACTTGGAATCGCCCACGCCTCCCGACGCGACGCCCACCCCGCCGCGCGTGCGCCTCGCCGCCCTGCCGGTCGTGAACGCGGCGCTGCGACAGATGGATGTCCCGCTCGTGTCCGAGATCTTCATCGAGAACACCGGCGCCACCGAGTGCGGGCCGGTGCGCCTGCGAGTCGAGCTCGACCCACCGCTGGCCCCGCGCTTCGAGCACGTCCTCCAGTTCCTGCGCCCGGGTGAGACCGTGCGCCTCGACGCGCGCGACCTCGAGCTGCCGCTGTCGCTGGAGCGACTCGTCAACCAGGTCGAGGCCCAGCGCGGCACGCTGCGCGTCACTGTCGAGACCCCAGAGCACCAGGTCGTGGAGTCCCAGGACCTCGTCGTCCACGCATGGAACCAGTGGCCCGGGCACTTCGTGCACCCCGAGTCGATCGCGTGCTTCGTCACGCCGAACCACCCGGCCCTGGTTCCGATCTTGCGCAAAGCGCAAGAAACGCTCTTGACCAGGACCGGCAGCGCCGCCATCGAGGGCTACCAGTCGGGCCCAGAGCGTGCACTGGCCATCGCCGAGGCGCTCTGGGACGCGGCGCGGTCGGTCGGTATCGACTATGTCGACGTGCCCCCGAGCTTCGGCGTCCCGCCGAGCGCGAACGACCTGGCCCGCTTCGGCGGCGGGCAGAAGGTGCTGCTCCCCGATCAGGTGCTGACCGATCGCATGGGCAACTGCCTCGACCTCACGGTGCTGCTCGCGGCGCTGCTCGAGCGCGCCGGGCTGCATCCGGTGCTGGTCTTCATCCGTGGCCACGCGTTCCCGGGCGTCTTCGTGACCGAGGGCGCCAAGATGTCCGCGGCCTTGAGCAGCGACGTCACCGAGGTCATGAAGCAGGTCGAGGCCGGCCGGCTGCTGGTGTTCGACTCGACCGCGCTGACCCACAAGGTGTCGCTCCAGGAGGCGTCCGCGCACGCAACCGCGAGCCTCGACGCCAAGACCTTCACCTTCGCGATCGACGTGGACCAGTGCCGCCGCGACCGCCACCGCGCCATCCTGCCCCTGCCCGCGCGCATCTCGGCCGATGCCCCACTGTTCGTGGTCGCCGAGAGCCCGGGGCTGCCCGCGCTGCCCGAGGTCGATCTCTCCCCGCGCGGCCTCGCCACCGCTCGAACCCCCGAGCCGCAGGCCGCCGAGCCGCGTAGCGACACCGCCATCGACCGACGCATCGCGCGCTGGAAGGGGCGCCTCCTCGATCTCTCGCTGCGCAATCCGCTCTTGAACTTCAAGCTCGATGGGCGCCGCAGCCTGCCGATCGTCACCGACGATCTCGCGGCGCTGGAGAACGAGCTCGCCACGCGCGAGACCTTCGCGCTCGATCTGGCCGAGGCCGCCGGCCTCCGCGACGACCTCCTGTTCGAGAAGCGGACCGGCGTCTCCCGCATCGCCGAGGAAGCCCGCACACGCCTCGCGCGCCGCGTGTTGCTGGTCGACGTGCCGCCTGCCGATGCCCTGCGGCGCATCGTCGAGATGTATCGGCAGGCGCGGACCCTCTCCGAAGAGACCGGACAGAGCGGTGCCTGGCTCGCGCTGGGCTTCCTCGAGTGGTTCGAGACCCCGTCGGCCAAAGAGCCGCGATACGCGCCGCTCATCCTCCTGCCGATCGAGATCCAGCGCGGCTCGGTGCGCGACCCCTTCCGCGTGCGCCTCGCCGATGACGAGCCGCGCATCAACGCTGCGCTGCTGAAGAAGGTCGAGGCCGAGCAACGCCTGGATGTCAGCGGGTTGGACGAGCTCCCCGAGGACGAGTCCGGACTGGACGTCGCCCTCATCCTCGAGCGCTTCCGCCGCTTCTTCGAGCCGCTGCCGCGCTGCCGCGTGGTGTCGCGCGCGGCGATCGGCTTCTTCTCGTTCACCAAGCACATGATGTGGCTCGACCTCGAGGCGCGCACCGACGCGCTCTTGAAGAACCCGATCGTGCGCCACCTGCTCGAGGACACGCCGCACGCCTTCCCGCTCGCGCGCCCCTTCGTCCACGCGGTAGACCTCGACCACCATCGCCCCGCGCACGGTGACCTCACCGTGGTCGAGGCCGACAGCTCGCAGCTCGTCGCGGTGCAGGGTGCCATCGACGGCAACTCCTTCGTCCTCGAAGGCCCGCCCGGCACCGGCAAGTCGCAGACCATCACCAACATGATCGCCGAGGTCGTCGGCCGCGGTGAGTCGGTCCTGTTCGTGGCCGAGAAGCGGGCCGCGATCGAGGTCGTGAAAGACCGCCTCGCCAAGGTCGGGCTCGGTGACTTCTGCCTGGATCTCCACGCGCACGACGCGACCAAGCTCGAGATCATCCAGGCCCTCGCCCACCCTCTCGACCTCGCCAAGGCCGCGGCCGACGCGGGCACGACCTCGACACACGGGGCCAGCGAGCTCGACCGCCGCGGTGCCGAGCTCGACAAGGTCCGGGGCGAGCTCGAGGCGATCTGGAGCGCGCTCCACGCGCCAGGTGCATGCGACGTCTCGGTGTGGCAGGCCATCTCGCGACTCGCCGAGCTCGGTCCGGGCGAGACGCGGATCGCCTTCGACTTCGACGGTCCCGCCGTCGGATCGACGCCGCTGACCGAGGCCCGCTGGGCCGCCATGCGCGCTGCGATCCACGCCCTCGCGCAGACCGCCGCGACCCTCGACGCCGAGGGCCCGGCGACACCTGGCCGCAGTCCGCAGGGCGCCCCGGACCGACACGCGTTCGCGGCCTCGTCGCTCGCCGACTGGAACGCCAAGCGCGAGTCGCAGATCGCGAAGGACGTCGACCTCGCCCGGGCCGCGCGCGACAACGTCGCTCAGCGCCTGGCCGACCTCGCCAACGATGACCTCGGCCTCGTCCACACCACGCGCCCCGCCCTCTCCGCGGCCGCCAACTACGTGGCGACCCGCCTCGAGATCCCGCCGCGCGCGGAGTCCTTCGTGAGAGACGCGGCCGATCCGATCGCTCGCGCCCAGCTCCTCGAAGCCGGCCGGCGCCTCGATGCGCAGGCCACGGCACGCGCCGAGCTCGGGCCGCGCTGGCAGATCGAGGGCCTGCTCGCGACCTCGAACCTCGGGCTCGCCGAGCACGTCCGCCGCTGGTCGACGGCGTTCTTCCTCATCGCCTTCGTCATGCTCTTTGGCGCACGACGCCGCCTGAAGAAGGTCGCGCGCGGCCCCCTGCCCGACCGCCGGTCACTGGCCGCCGACCTCGCCCGCGCCGAGGCGCTGCGCGAAGACGAGGCCGTGCTCCAGCGCAACGCCACCCATGCGGCGCTGGTCCTCGGAGCGGCCTCGGCGACCGACCTCCCGCGTGACATCGTCACGGCCCGCATCGCCGAGGTGCCGCGCGCGCTGGTCTGGTGCGACACGGCGCGGCTCGCGATCGAGGCCTTGTGGGAGCACGCGCAAGACCCGGCTCGCCTCGGCACACACCGGATCGCGCCGGCCGCGGGGCGCGCCTTCCTCGACGCGCAGCGCCAGTGGGAAGACGCGGCCACCACCCTCGAGCGCGACCTCGAGCTCGGCCCCATCGACGGCCTCGCCGACGCCGATCTCGAGGTTGCCGGCGAGCGCCTCGCCTCCTGGCGCAACGACCTGAGATCGCTGCGTGACTGGTCCGCCTGGGTGCGCCACCGCGGGACCGCCATCGACCTCGGGCTCGAGCCCTTCGTCGCCGCCGTTGCGTCCGGCCGCGAGCGCGCGACGTCGATCGAGGCCACCTTCGAACGCAGCGCCATGACCTGGCGCGTCGAGGACGCGACCGCGCGCGAGCCGGTGCTGGCCCGCTTCCGCGGGGTCGATCACGAGGCCCGCGTCGCGACCTTCAAAGACCTGGACGACCTGCGCCAGCGTCTCGCGCGCACGGCCGTGCACGAACGACTCGTCGCACGCCTGCCCGATGGTCGCCTCGAGGTCGGCGAGGTCGGCGTCTTGCGCACCGAGCTCAAGAAGAAGCGACGGCATCTGCCCTTGCGCAAGCTCTTCGCCAAGATCCCGACCATCCTGCCGCGGCTCGCCCCATGCGTCCTGATGAGCCCGATGTCGGTCGCCCAGTACCTCGACCCGGCGCTCTCGCTCTTCGATGTGGTCATCTTCGACGAGGCCTCGCAGATCCCGCCGTGGGACGCGATCGGCGCCCTCGGGCGCGGTCGCCGCGCGATCATCGTCGGCGACTCGAAGCAGATGCCGCCCACCTCGTTCTTCGCCAAGAACGAAGACGACGAGAGCGACGAGCTCGAGACCGAGGAGATGGAGAGCATCCTCGACGAGTGCGACCGCTCGGGCCTGCCGAAGCTGTCCTTGAAGTGGCACTATCGCAGCCGCCACCCGTCGCTCATCCAGTTCTCGAACCACCGCTACTACGACGCCGCGCTCGTCACCTTCCCCGCGGCGGCGGCTCACGTGCCGGGGCTCGGCGTGCGCTGGATGGCGGTCGACGGCGTCTATGACAAGGGCGGCAAGCGCGACAATCGCAAGGAAGCCGAGGTCGTCGTGCGCGAGGTCGTGCGCCGCCTCCTCGATCCCAAGGTCGCCTCGAAGTCGATCGGCGTCGTCACCTTCGCCCTGCCGCAGCGCAACCTCATCGAAGAGCTGCTCGACACCGAGCGACGCAACCACCCTGAAATAGAAAAATATTTCGACCCCAAACAGGTCGCCGAACCGGTCTTCGTCAAGAACCTCGAGAACGTCCAGGGCGACGAGCGCGACCTCATCGTGTTCTCGATGTCGTACGGCCCCGACAAGGACGGCAAGGTCACGCTGAACTTCGGCGCGCTCAACAAGAGCGGCGGCGAGCGACGCCTGAACGTCGCTGTCACGCGCGCGCGAGAGTGCCTGCTCGTCGTGAGCTCACTGCGCCCGGACCACATCGTCGACGGGCGCACCTCCGCGCTCGGCGTGCGGCACCTGCGCGAGTTCCTGGCCTTCGCCGAGAGAAACGGCAAGACCACCGACGCCGAGCTGGCCAAGGCCCGCGAGCAGGACCCGGCCGGCTGCATCCAGGCGCTCGCCCGCCACCTCGAGGCCCTGGGCTACCGCACCGAGAAGAACCTCGGCGCCCCCGGCCCGCGCATCGACCTCGCCGTGATGGACCCAGACCGCCCCGGCGAGTTCGTCGCCGGCCTCGTCACCGACTCCCCCGTGTGGGCGCGCTTTGCGTCCATCCGCGACCGCGAGAAGCTCGGCCCGGCCGTGCTCGCGCGCCAGGGCTGGCACCTCATCCGCGTGATGAGCCTCGACTGGTGGCACGACCCGGACGCCATGCTCGCGCGGGTCACCGCCGAGGTCGCCAAGGCGGTCGCCGCGGCGCGCGCGCAAGACGCCGCACCGTCGAGCCCGGCCGACACCGCACGCAGCGAAGCCGACGCGAAAGCGCCGGACGCCGCCCCGAAGGTCCGCGCGCACGCCGCCGCAGCGCCCAGGGTCCCGGCACCCAGGCTCGCGGTCGCCCCCGTGAAGCCCGAGCCCGACGTGGTGCCCGCGAAGCCCGAGCCCGTCGGCCCGCGCGTGACGCGCGACACCTCGCAGCCGATGAGCTGGACCGCGACACCCGAGGCCCCGTGGCAGGCCGTCCCCTATGTCCGCGCCCCCGACGTGTCGCTGGCCGCGCACCAGCCCGAAGACGACCCGCGCCACCCGCGCTGGGTCGCGGAGCGCGTCGCCGAGATCGTGCGCATCGAAGGCCCGATCTTCGCCGAGGACGCCGTGCGCCGCGCCTACGACGCGTGGGAGGCCGCGCGCGTGACGAAGAAGATGAGCCAGGTCGTGATGGACGCGTTGGCCGGGTTGCCCGCGGGGCAGAGGCCGCGCGTCGACGGCGACCTCCTGTGGCCGGCCGAGCTCGACCCCACGAGCTACACCCGCTATCGGGTGGCCGACGACGCGGCCCGCCCGGCCGAGTCCATCCCGCTCGTCGAGGTGAAGAACGCGGCCCTCGCGGTGTTGGCCCGCGCCCTGGCGATGACCGAGGACGAGCTCATCGGACAGCTCATGCAGCGCTTCGGCATCGCGCGCCGCGGCAAGCTCGTGCTCGAGCACCTGACGCGCGGCATCGACCTGGCGATCGCCAGCGCGAAAGCCCGACGCGAAGGCGACCGCGTGCGCTTCGTGTGAGACTCCGAGACCCTCCTCGCGCTACCGTCGACGACTCCCCTTTCCCCTCGACTCTCGAAGGCCCGATTGCCATGTCGAACCTATCCGTTGCCCAGCCCCTCCTGCGTTGCCTCGCGGGCACGCTCTTCGCGCTCCCGACCCTCTCGGCGTGCCTAGGCACGGGCTTTCAGACCGACGAGTCCGTCGAGCGCCTCACCCCGGAGCCGTCCAACAAGCTGCCTGACGGCGTCGCCCAGGGCGTCACCTTGCGCGTGCGCTTTCCGGTCGGTGTCGAGCTCGGCGAGGCCGTCGACTCCTACCTCTTGTATACGCGCGGCCTCGGCGCGATGTGGTTCTCGCGGCTCCGCGTCCTGTCCGCGGGCGACGCGTGCGTGCAGCCGCTCATGCCCGAAGAGAAGGTGGGTGACGCCGACACGCTCTACATCCGCCGGAAGGACTATCTCGGCGGCAAGAGCGAACAGACCGTCGAGCGCCGCACGGAGACGGTGCGCTACCCCTGGATCCGCCTGCTCGACAACCTCGACGGCATCCGCGAGGAGGTCAGCATCTATCGCGACAACAACCGTCGCCACTGCAACCGACTCCCCACCGACTCGTACGTCCTCGAAGCTCTCGTGCACGGTCGTGATCAAATCGGGCTCCGCCCCCTCGCCAAGAACGTCGACCTCCTCACCTGCACCGGCGTCGACGGCGTCCCGACCGACAGCGAAGAGGTCATGCTCAAGATCACCCTCGGCCCGAAGTCGGACCTGCGGGCGGTCGCCTCCACCCTCAAGAAGTGGAGCGGCCTGCGCGTGCGCGTGGTCACCCCGTCCCAGCAGGTCATCGGCTCGGTGCACGCGTACGCCGATCGCATCGTCACGGTGAAGACCGACGAGGGCACCCTCATCCCCATCAAGGTCCTCGAGGCCGAGCACGCCGAGCGCCTCGAGCTGCCCGAGCGACGCCCTCCCGGCAAGCCCGTCTACCCCCTGCCGACCGGCACGAACTGCGGCGGCACGAACGGAGCGACCCGCGCCCTCTAGGACTCCGACCGGAGCGTCGCCGGCCCGTGCACGACGCACTATGGCAACGACCAGGCCACGAAAGTCGTGACAGTCGCCTTCTCATCGGACGAGATCCGCGCTTCCGTCCGGAACCTCGCGTTCTCATCGGACGAGATCCGCGCTTCAGTTCCGAACCTCGCGTTCTCATCGGAGGAGATCCGCGCTTCCGTCCGGAACCTCGCGTTCTCATCGGACGAGATCCGCGCTTCAGTTCCGAACCTCGCGTTCTCATCGGACGAGATCCGCACTTGCGCGCCGGGGGCCCGTCGGTAGGCGGGTCTACGTGGCGCGAGCGAACGGCGGCAGGGTCTCCAGCGGGATGAACTCGGTCTCGCCCGGGACCCTGGGAAACCCGCCCGCCTGCCAGCGCCGCGCGGCCTCCGCGACCGCCTCCTCGCGGCTCGACACGAAGTTCCACCAGATGGTGCGCGCCCCGAGCGGCGCCCCGCCGATGACCACGAAGTGCACGTCCGTCCGCGCGACGATCGTCCGCGCCCCGGCCCGCAGCACACCCAGCCGCTCCGGCCCGAGCCCCTCACCGTCGACCTCGAGCTCGCCCGACACCACGTAGATCGCGCGCTCGATCTGATCGGGCGCCTCGAGGCTCGCCCCGGCCGACAGCCGCGCCTCGACATAGCAGAGCGGCGACTGCACCGGCACCGGCGACTGCACCCCGTAGGCCTCGCCCGCCAGCACCACGACCTTCACCCCCGGCCTCTCGATGACCGGCAACGTCTCGGCCGGATGGTGCGAGAACGCCGGCTCGACGTCCTCACCGTCGACCGGCGACGCCACCCAGAGCTGCAGCCCGTGGATGCGCCCACCCCGCTCGCGCGCCTCGGGCGGGGTCCGCTCGGAATGCACGATGCCGCGCCCCGCCGTCATCCAGTTGACCGCCCCCGGCGCGATGACCTGCACATAGCCCAGGCTGTCCCGATGCAGGATCTCGCCCTCGAACAGCCAGGTCACCGTCGACAGGTGGATGTGCGGGTGCGGGCGCACGTCCAGCCCGCGCCCGGGCTCGAACGCCGTCGGCCCCATGTGATCGAAGAACACGAACGGCCCCACCGCACGCCGCGCCATGACCGGCAGCAAGCGGCCCACCGGGAAGCCATCGATGACCTTGCGATGCTCCTCGAGCACCACCTCGAAAGGCCCAGTCCCCTCGCTCGCCAGAGCCTCGCCTGCCGCCCCGCCATCTCGTCGCTCTGCCTCTTCCGACCGCATGGTGCCTCGCTCCAAACCCTCGTCGTTCGCGGCTGCCCGCGAGGTGCGAAACTCCTTTCGCACTTCGGAATGGACAACACCTCGGGACGTTCGTATGAGGCGCGCGTGTCGTCCAGCCTGGAGACCCATGCAAACCTCTGATTTCCCCACCGAGCCCGACGCGCTCGGAGTCGACGCGCCGCGTGACCTCGGCCGCACCGAGACCGTGACCCGCATGCCCGAAGACCGCGCGCCACGCCGCCGCGGCCGCGCCTGGCCCTGGCTCGTCTTCGTCGCCGCCCTGCTCGGCTGCTACTACGCCGCCATCTCCACCCACAGCTTCATCACCTGGCTCGACGGTCAGGAGCACGCCATCTCCTGCTCGGTCGTCCCCGGGGCCGACGCCGCGACCGGCGCGACCGGCTGCCGCACGGCCATGTTGTCGACCTACAGCTCGCTCTTCCGAACGAGCATGTGGGGCGGCATCCCGGTGAGCCTCGCGGCGCTCGGCGTCTTCGCCTTCATCGCGGGCTTCGGCGTCTACCTCGGCCTGAAAAAGGACCTCACGCGCCGCGACACCGGCTTCCTCCTGCTCGCGACGCTGCTCCCGGTCGGCACCAGCACGGCCTACGCCATCATCTCGGCGACCAAGCTCGGCGAGTTCTGCACGGTGTGCATCGGTATCTACGCGAGCTCCGGCGCGGCCTTCATCCTGGCCCTGGTCGGCCACTTCCGCGCCCCGCGCGCCGCCGAGGGGACGCCGGTCCCGTGGGGGCGTTGGTTCCTCTGGTTCTTCGAGGGCGTGGTCCTGGTCGGTGCGCTCATCGGCATCTACGTGGCCGTCGCGCCCACCGATCGCCCGAGCGTCACCAAGGGTTGCGGCGAGCTGGTCAAGGTCGAGGACGAGGCCAAGATCCTCTTGCCGATGCCGACCGGCGACGCGCGCGACCCGGCCCCGCGCACGCCGGCCATCGCCGTCCTCGACCCGCTCTGCCCCGCCTGCCGCGCCTTCGACCGCCGCCTCGAGGCGAGCGAGCTCGACCAGCGCCTCTCGATGCAGGTGCTGCTGTTCCCGTTGGACTCGAAGTGCAACTGGATGGTGAAGAGCTCGCTCCACCCCGGCGCCTGCGTCGTGAGCGAGGCCATGTTGTGCGCGCCGGCCTCGGCCCCGCGCATCCTCGAGTACGCGTTCTCCGAGCAGCAGCGCCTCCTCGAGCTCGGCAAGACGAACGAGGCCGCGCTGAAGGCCGACCTCGAGCAGCACTTCCCGGACGTGAAGGGCTGCGTCGGCAGCGCGGCCGCCAAGGCGCGCGTCAACAAGAGCCTCCGCTGGGCGGTCGCCAACGCGCTGCCCGTGATGACCCCGCAGTTGTTCGTCGGGCAGACCCGGATCTGCGACGAGGACACCGACCTCGGCCTCGAGTACACGCTGACCAAGCGCCTCGAAGCCGCCCACTGACCCGACGCCCGCCCAACAAGGGAGCCCTGCCATGAATGCGCTCTTGCACCTCGCTCCGATGTTGCTCGCCCTCGCCGTCCCCGGCGTGATGGTCTCGACCTGGCTCGGCGACGCCAAGGAGAGCCTCGCGGCCAACGTCGAGGCCACCATGACGACCAAGGCCGTCACCGCGTCAGTGGCCGAAGAAGGCTACTGCACGGCCGAGCTGAAGCAGATCGTGCGCCGCGTGGCCGGCGCCTGCGGGCTGCTTGGGGCCCAGGGTCGCGGCTGCCAGCCGGCCGACGCGAGCAAGGTCGTGTCGCTCTCGGGCGAAGACTTCAACAAGCTCTTCCTGCCGCTGCAGGATCGCGTCCGCATCATCGAGTACGACATGGCCAAGGCCGAGCTCGACGAAGGCGCCAAGCGCGCGGTCGAGGCCGCCTGGGGCGATCGCGGTGGTGCCAGCTTCTTCTTCGTCGTGTCGCGCGCCTCGCCCGAGGGCTCGGTCGAGAAGAACCGCGAGCTGTCCGAGGGCCGCGCCAAAGCCGTGCTCGCGCACTTGACGGAGCGCTTCCAAGACCCCGATATCGAGCGGCAGGTCGGCCTGCTCTGGCTCGGTGAAGAGTTCGCCCAGCTCCAGGGCAACTTCTGCAGCTGGAAGCGCAGCCGCGAGGGTGAGAAATGCGACGAGAAGACCATCAACCGGAGCGCGTTCATCGCATGGATCGACTGCGCCATCTGACCTCCGTGCGCTTCGCACTGGTCGCCTCCTTCGCGGCGCTCACCGCCTGCTCGAAGGGGCCCGCCTCCCAGAAGGTCGAGCCCAGCACGCCGCGCACCGCCGCGGTCGTGGGCGAGTCCGACCCGAACGCGCTGAAGACCTTCTGCGACAAGTCATGGCCCTCCACAGGCGCGACCCAGCCCTGGGCCGGCGGACCCGCCAAGCGTCCGGGACAGCCTGCCGCGGCCGCCAAGGGTGGCTGGCGTTGGGTGAGCTTCTGGGCCACCTGGTGCGCGCCCTGCCTGGAAGAGATGCCGCTCTTGGGGCGCTGGCGCGACGTCCTCCAGAAAGAGGGCGTGCCCTTCGAGCTCGAGCTCTGGAGCGTCGACGAGGACGAGCAGAAGCTGCGTGAGCGCGTGAAGCAGGGCCTGCCGGCGCAGATGGTCTGGGTCGAGAGCCCCGAGGCCCTCTCGGCGTTCCTCGGCAAGCTCGGGCTCGACCCGGACTCGATGCTGCCAGTCCAGATGCTCATCGACAAGAACGACAACCTCCGCTGCGTGCGGGTCGGGTCGGTGCGCGACAGCGACTGGGGCACCGTCCGCAAGCTCGTCGGCCTCTGAGCCACCTTCGATGCGGACCTTGGCGCCGAGGTCGGCCGAGCAGCTCGCCGCGCTGAGGCGAACGTGGGCCGAGTCACGGCGTGTGCGCCTGAGCGACGCCCTCGTCCCCGACCTTGCACGTGACCTCGCGCTGTCCGCGACCGCGCGCCCCTTCCACTACTTCGAGCGCCACGTGAACGAGGTGCGCGCACTGTTCTGGAGGCAGACCGTCGCCTGGGACACGGCCCCCTCCGAGTTCGCCCCCATCGCGGCGCTGAGGCACCTCATCGAGGTCGACCTGCCCGCCCTCGCGAGCGCCATCACCGGCCAGGCCCTTCGCGCCGTCCAGGACCAGGGCGTCGCCTTCGACCTCTACACGCGCGGCTCCTACCTCGACACGCACACCGACCAGGGGGCCGAGCGCCTCATCGCCTACGTCATCGGCCTCACCGAGGACGCCTGGCCCGCCGAGGACGGCGGCCACCTGGAGTTCCTGGCCCCGGACGAGAGCACCGTCCTCGACCGCATTCCGCCTGGCTTCGGGACGATCGACCTGTTCTGCATCTACCCCCTCGTGAGGCCGCACCGCGTGCCCATCCTCACGCGTCAGGTCACGCGCCTCTCGGTCAACGGCTGGCTCACCGGCGAGCTCGTCGCCCCGGGAGAGCGCCCGTGAACGTCGACGACCTCGCGCTCCTGGCCCCCAGCGCCCACTCTCTCGCCGTCCGTGGACGACTGGGCGACGCCATCCGGCGCGACGGGCACGCCCGCCTCGAGCCCGCGTTGACCGAGGCCTTCGCGGTCCAGTGTCTGCGAGCCCTGCGCGGCGCGGACTTCATCGCGGCCCAGCGTGTGGACCCCGACGAGGGCTTCCAGATCTGGCGCTTCGACTGGGACCCGGCCCACCCGTCACCGTGCCTCGACCATCCGCTCTGCGCGCTCGGACGCGCCTTTCAAAGCGACCTGCTGGGCTGGCTCGAGGCCGTCACCGGTCTCGCCCTCGCCTCCCCCGACCTGCCGTTCGAAGCCCAGCGCCTCGGCAAGGGCGGCTTCCTCGATCCACACGCACACGACAGGGCCGAGCCCCCACGACTCGGGCTCCTGCTCCACCTCGCGACCGCCCCATGGCCCCCGACCTGGGGCGGCCACGACGAGGTCGCGAGCGCGATCGAGACCACGGACGAGGGCACCACACTCCATCGACCGACCGTGCTCGCGCCGGCGTGGAACGCGCTCGATATCGTCGATCTCCACCGCTTCCCATGGCATCGCGTGCCGCTGCTCACGCGACACGTCGACGCCTTCCGCATGACCTTCCGCTTTCGCGAGGTCACCTCGTCCGATCTCAGACGATGACCACCGCGCGGCCGAGCTTGGCCGCGAGCTCCTTGGCCCGCTTGACCGCCTTCGGACGCGAGGGCTGCGTCTCGGTGCGGCCATCACCGATGATGATCGCCCACTTGCCCTGGAGCTTCTTCACGCGGATCGGCTCCTCGTCCGACACGACCTGCGGCAGGCCCTCGTCCTCATCATTCGGCCCGATCGCCTCGACCACCGGCGCGACTTCGACCACCGGAGCCTCGACGATGGAGGCCGCCTCGACGATCGACGCCTCGACGATCGACGCCACCTCGACCACCGGCGCGACCTCGACCACCGGAGCCTCGACGATCGACGCCGCCTCGACCACCGGAACCTCGACCATCGACGCCGCCTCGACCACCGACGCCGCCTCGACCACCGGCTCGGGCACCGGCGCGAGCTCGGGCAGCTCGGCCAACGTCCGCGCCTCGTAGCGCTCGATCAGCGTGCCCCCCGGTCCGAAGACGAAGCACGCTCCACCAGCGGCGCGCGCGAGCTGCTGGGCCCGTCGCACCGCGTCGTCCTTGCGCATGAAGGTGTGGGTCGGCTCGGCCTCGTTCGAGCGCTTGATGATCCAACGCCCCTGCCGCGGCTGGACCAGGAAGGGCGTCACCGCCGGACGCGCCGGCAGGCGGCCCGACTTCCACTCGCGCGCCAGCGTCACCGCCGTCCCGAGCACCGTGGTCGGCCGCGGCCCGCGGGCCCCGAGATTGGCCGCGTACTCGAGCGCCTTCTGGCGCACGTCGTCCGCAAGGTTCTTCATCGCCGGGAACTTGTCGAGCTCGACCTTCACGTCACACCTCCAACCGTCGCCACCCCATGAGGCAGGGTTGCAGCGAGCCTAAGGTGCACCGGCCAACGCGCAAGAATTTCGCACTCCCCGGCAGCCTCGCTCCGCGAGGCCTTGTGCGAATCGCACGTACGCTCGTAGGGGCGAGGCTTGTCTCGCCCGCGCTCAGAGCGTGTACCGCTCGTCGCCGGCGAGGTAGCGCTTGAAGAACGCGACCAGCTTCGTCTTGGCCAGCGCGCGCGCGTCGCCGGGCGTGTCGCCAGCCTTGCACGCGAACTGGAGGAGCAGCGGCACCGGATCGGCGAAGTCGTTGTGGCCCGACTTCGGAGCCAGCCACGAGTAGATCGCCGGGACCTGGGTCGCGGCAGTCGTGTACGCGGCGTAGTTGTCGTCGGTCGGTGCGCAGGCCGGCGAGAACGCGTTGAGCGGCGTGCCGCCGTACTCGCTGCCGATCATTGCGAAGGGCACCTTCAGGCCGGCCATGAGCTCGGGCGTGACCGACGGGTTCTCTGGCGTGGGGGACGCGCCCGGACCGCCGGCCGCATCGACGGGATCCATCCCGAAGACCGCCTTGATGCGGGCCGCCGTCGGCCTGTCGTCGCGGATGGCCGCCAAGATCGCGACCTTGCCGCCACGCGAGTGCCCCGCGACACCCACACGGCTCGCGTCGACCCGCGCATCGCTCGCGAGATCGACCGCCATGGCGCGGACGTGGTCGGCCAGGTCGCGGTGCGCGATCGGCGTGAAGGCCGTGTCGCCGAAGGTCGGGATCAAGGTCACGATGCCGTGCGAGGCAAGGTGCCGCCCATAGAGCGCGAACGAACCGGCGTCGAACAAGAAGCCCGGCACCAGCACCACGGCCGGGAACGTCCCCGGCGTCTTCGGCACGTAGCGACCGACGTCGAAGCCCTCGACGCGATCTTCCTCCTCGTCGACCGCGTACGGCCCGGTCGCAGCCGGGTCGGGTGGGGCCACGACCGTGTCGCCGGGCGCCGTGTCCGCCACCGCAGTGTCCGCCACGCTCGTATCGACCGGCGTGGTGTCCGCGACGCTCGTATCGACCGGCGTCGTGTCCGCAACGCTCGTGTCCACGACGCTCGTGTCCGCGACGCCATCGGTCTCCGTCGTGCTGTCGGCGTTCGCGTCGACCGTGTCGGTCGCGTCGGTCGCGTCGCCGCCCACGGAGTCGGCGGCCGCGTCGGTCGTGTCGGCGCCGACCGCGTCGATCGTGTCCTGGTTGAGCGCGGGGACCGCGTCCTCACCGCACGCCCCGAGCCCGCCCACGGTCACCACGACGAGGCCCCATCCGGCGATTGTGCTTCGCATGTCACCCTTCCCCTGGTCGCCGCCGCCTGGTCGCGCCTCACGCTCGGGTCGGCGCACAAGCCTCCGGTCCTTATCGCTTTTCCGGTGCGCGCAACAGTCTCGAGTCACGACCCACCCAATCGGGTGGGCGCTCTTGCACGACCCGCGCGCTTCGCCCAGGCTAGCTCGATGCAAGCCGACCCGAGTCCGTCGACCGTGCCGACCCCGACCTTCGACCTCCGTCAGAAGGTCTTCCTGGTCCTCGCGGCCATCCAGATCACGGCGCTCCTCGTCGCCAACATGATCGGCGTGAAGCTCTTCTCGATCGACGTCGCCGGCCTCCCGGTCGAGCACACCGCCGGCATGCTCCCCTTCCCCATCACCTTCGTCCTGACCGACCTCTTGAACGAGTTCTACGGCAAGAAGGCCGCGCGCATGATCGCCTGGATCGCCTTCGGCATGGCCATCTTCGCGTTCATCCTCGTCTCGGTCGCCCGCCTCCTCCCCATCCTCGAGGGCATCCCCGGCACCGCCGACGAGCGCTCCTTCGAGGTCGTCTTCGGCGGCTCGTCGCTGATGACCCTGTCGTCGATCGTCGCCTTCATCTTCGGCTCGCTGCTCGACATCGCCATCTTCGGCTTCTTCAAGCGCCTCACCCGCGGCAAGATGGTGTGGCTGCGCGCAACAGGGAGCACCGTCGTCTCCCAGCTCTTCGACAGCTTCGTCATCACCATCCTCTACTTCCAGGTGGCCCAGGGCCTCACCGGTGCCGAGGTCGCGTCCTTCGACTTCGTCATCCGCACGGCGTTCACCGGCTACGTCCTGAAGTTCGTCATCGCCGTCGCGCTCACGCCCGCGGTCTACGCCGGCCGCGCGTTCCTACGCCGCGTTGTCAAGCTCGAGCCGCTCCCGGCCTGAGCCGCCGCGCCCTTCCGACGACGCACACACGCAGTCCCCGCCAGCGAGCCCGCGGGCGCCGTGGTTCGGCACGCCCGCAGGCTGGGCTCAAAATGGCCAGTACGCCGCACACACGCAGCCAGCGGGCGCCGTGGTTCGGAGCGCCCGCAAGCTGCTCAAAAATGGCCAGACGCAAGGAGCAACTGAAGGGAGGGTCGCATACACGCAGTCCCCGCCAGCGAGCCGCGATGGATGCGAGGCGCGAGTGAGCGAGGGAGGAGGCGGGCTGGTGGCCCGCCGCACGACCGAACGAACGAGCAACGAAGCAGACGCGCGGCGCAGCGGCGGGGACTACTCGAGGTAGGTGTAGCCCTCGAGGCCTTCACGTACCTCATTGAGATACGACGCGCGCTCGTCCGGCGTGAGCTGCGCCTCGTCCAGGCGCGCCGCGAGCTTCAGCAGGATCGACTCGGGGTTGAAGTTCACGTAGCGCAGCACCGAGTTGACGGTGTCGCCGTGGATGCGGTTGCTCAGCACGATCTTGCCGTGCGTGTCGATCTCGACGTCGACCGAGTCGGTGTCCCCGAAGAGGTTGTGCATGTCGCCCAGGATCTCCTGGTAGGCACCGATCATGAAGATCCCGATATGATAGGGTCTTTCGGGGTCCCAGGGCGGCAGCGGCAGCGTCGACTCGAGGCCCTCGCCATCGACGTAGCGCTCGATGCGCCCGTCGGAGTCGCAGGTGATGTCCTGGATCACGGCGCGCGCGTCGGGGCGCTCGTCGAGACGGATGAGCGGCAGGACCGGGAAGACCTGGTCGATGCCCCACACGTCCGGCGTCGACTGGAAGACCGAGAAGTTCAGGAAGAGCTTGTCGGCCATCTTCTCGTTGAGCGCGTCGAGGAGCTCGCGCTGCTTGCGACGGCGCGGGTCGAGGCGCTTCCGGAGGAGGCGGCAGCACGCGTGATAGGCGCGCTCGCACCAGGCGCGATCGGTGAGCGACAGACCGTGGTGGATGAACTGCGTCAGCGCATCCTGGTACGCGTTCATCACGTCGTGCCACGCCTCCAGCACGTTGAAGTCCGGCCCACCATCGCGCAGCCACTCGTGCAGCGCCCAGAGCTCGTCGACGATCGTCGGCGCTTCCTCGCCCGGCTTCTGCGGAGGCTCGTCCTCGATCGACTCGATGTCGCTCACGTTGGTGACCAGCACCGCGTGATGCGCGGTGATGGCGCGCCCCGACTCGCTGGCGATGTCGGGATGGGGAACCCCGGCCTCGTCGCAGAGGTCGCGCACCGTCTGCACGATGTGCCACGCGTAGTCGCGCAGCCCGTAGTTCATCGAGAAGTGCGAGCGCGAGCGCGTGCCCTCGTAGTCGACCGAGAGCCCGCCGCCGACGTCGATGCAGCGCACCGGCACGCCGAGCTTGCGCAGCTCGACATAGAAGCGCGCCGCCTCACGCAGGCCCGCCTTGATGTCCTGGATGTTGGCGACCTGGCTGCCGAGGTGGAAGTGCAGGAGCTCGATCGCGTCGAGCTGCCCGGCCTGTCGACATCGCTCGACCAGGTCCAGCACCTGCAGCGGCGAGAGCCCGAACTTCGACTTCTCGCCGCCGGTGTTCTGCCAGTTGCCGCGGCCGATCGACATGAGTCGCACGCGCACGCCGATGCGCGGCGTGACCTTCATCTTGGCGGCCTCGTCGAGCAGCAGGTTCAGCTCGGAGAGCTTCTCGACGACGATGGTCACCTTGAGGCCGAGCTTCTCGCCGAGCAGCGCCAGGCGGATGTACTCGAGGTCCTTGTAGCCATTGCAGACGATGGTGTCGCCCGCGCGCAAGAGCGCCAGCACGGCCATCAGCTCGGGCTTCGAGCCGGCTTCGAGACCGACCGAGCGACCCGGCGCGCGCTCGTTGACGCTGATGATCTCCTCCACCACGCGGCGCTGCTGGTTCACCTTGATCGGGAAGATCGGGAGATAGGTGCCCTGGTACTCGAGCTCGGCCACGACGTCGTTGAACGCCTCGCGCAAGCGCCGCACGCGGTTCCGGAGGATCCCCGAGAAGCGCACAAGCATCGGGAAGCGCAGCCCCTGGCGCTGGCAGTCGTCGATCACCGACTGCAGCGGCACGGCGCGATGGGACGCGACACCATCGGGATGGACGACGACCTCGCCCGCCCCGTTGATGTCGAAGTAGCCGTCACCCCAGTGCCGGATGTTGTAGATCGCGAGCGCGTCGTCGAGGGTCCAGTCGTTCATCGGCGGGACCGTGCCATGCCCGCGCCGCGATGAAAAGCCGTTCGCGCGCGCGGCGTGAGATCGGTTTCGAACCCGTGACCGGGCCCTCTCCCGAACGCGTCGCCGCCGGCCGCCTCAGCTCCGCTTGCCGCGTCGCGACTCGAGGCGCTTGGCCAGGAGGAACGCCATCTCGAGGCTCTGGGCGTAGTTCAGGCGCGGGTCGCAGAAGGTCTCGTAGCTGCGCGCGAGATCGGCCTCGCCGAGCTCCTGCGGCCCACCCACACACTCGGTGACGTCCTCGCCGGTGAGCTCGAAGTGCACGCCGCCCAGGATGGTGCCCAGGCGCTCGTGGACCTCGAACGTCTCGACGACCTCGGCGTGGATGTTCCGGAGGTCGCGCGTCTTGATGCCGCCCTGGGTCTTGGTCCCGTTGCCGTGCATCGGGTCCGAACACCACACGACGGTCCGCCCGGTGGCGCGCACGGCCTCGACCAGCGGCGGGAGCTTGGCCGCCGCGACGCCCGCGCCCATGCGCGTGATGAGCATGATGCGGCCGGGGCGGTCGTCGGGCTCGACGACGTCGAGGAGGCGCACGAGGTCGGCGGGCACCATCGACGGGCCGACCTTGATGCCGATCGGGTTGTCGATGCCGCGGAAGTACTCGACGTGGGCCCCGTCCAGGGCGCGGGTGCGGTCGCCGATCCACAGCATGTGGGCGCCGAGGTTCATGTAATGCGTCGCGGCCTTGTCGGGGGACACGACGGCGCGCGTCGCCGCCTCCTCGTAGGCGAGGAGCAGTCCCTCGTGCGACGAGAAGAGCTCGACGGTCGAGAAGGTCGAGCTCTCGACGCCGGTCGACTCGACGAAGTCCAGGGCGTCGAGGATGCGCTCGACCAGGGCCTCGTACTCGGCCCGGTGGGTCGAGCTGCGCACGAACTCGAGACGCCAGTGATGCGGCTTGTGGAGGTCGGCAAAGCCGCCGTCGAGCAAGGCGCGCGCATAGTTGAGCGTCGCCGCCGAGCGGAAGTAGGCTTCGACCAGGCGCTGCGGATCGGGCTCGCGCGCCGCCGCCGTCGCCTCGATGCGGTGGACGTGGTCGCCGCGATAGGACGGCAGCTCGACGCCATCGACGATCTCGGTGTCGGCCGAGCGGGGCTTGGCGTACTGGCCCGCCATACGCGCCACGCGGATCACCGGGAGCCGCGCCGAGAAGGTCAGGACGAGGCTCATCTGCAGGAGGATCTTGAGCTTCGACTCGATGGGATCCTTCGCGCAGTCCTGGAAGCGCTCCGCGCAGTCGCCCCCCTGCAGCACGAAGGCCTTGCCCTGGGCCGCGAGCGCCAGGTGGCGACGCAGCGCCTCGACCTCGCCTGGCGCGACCAGCGGAGGCAGGCCCGCGACCGTCGCCAGCGCGGCCGCGACCGCCTGCGGATCGCGGTACTGGGGCTGCTGCAGGATCGGGCGCGAGCGCCAGCTCCCCGGAGTCCATGCTGCTCGTTGGCTCATCGTCATCCCTCGCTCGCACGCTCAAATGAAAAAGCCCGGTCCCTCTGGAGAGACCGGGCTTTGGTCGCCGAAGGCCTGGCGAGGCCAGGCTGCCGCGAAGACTACATGCTGCTCTGGTCTTCGTTGGGCTGGGTCACGAGGTTGACCTCCTTCACGCCCGCCTTGCGGATCGTGGAGATCACCTTCGCGAGAAACCCATACTGGAGGGCCGCATCGGCCTCGACGTTCACCACGACCGTGTTCGGGTTCGCGGCGTACGCCTTCATGATGTTCTTCAACTCGGTCGGAGCGACGAGCTTGCCGCCATCCTTGTCACCCGACTGGTTGACGACGATGCGCTGCTCCTTGTCGACGGCCACCGTGATGATGGTCTTCTCCTTCGGGGGCTCGAGCGTCTCTGCCGCGGCCTGCGGCAGGTTCACGTCGAGACCCTGCTCGAGCATCGGCGCCGAGATCATGAACACGATCAGGAGCACGAGCATCACGTCCACGAGCGGGGTGATGTTGATGTCTGCTTGGGCCGACGGGGTCTTGCCCCCGCCACCTTGCTGTACGCCAGCCATTGAGCCTCCCTTTGATTCGGGATCGCGAGCGGGCTACCGAGAGGCAGCCCACGCGAAATCAGTCGCCGTGCGTGCCGCGCTGCACGATGTTGAGGAAGTCCTGCGAGAAGCCTTCCATGTCGGTCGCCTGGCGCTTCACCCGACCCGCGAACATGTTGTACGCGATGACGGCGGGGATCGCGACGAAGAGACCGAACGCCGTCGCGATGAGCGCCTCGGCGATACCGGGGGCGACCGTCGCGAGGGTCGCGGAGCCCTGGGCCGCGATGTCCTGGAAGGCGACCATGATGCCCCACACCGTACCGAAGAGACCGATGTACGGGCCCGCGGACGAGAGGATGGCGAGGATGTTGAGGTACTTCTCGAGCGCCGCGACCTCGCTGTTCGAGGAGCGAGCGAGCGCGCGGCTGACGTTCTCGAGACCATGCTCGTCGACGCTCCACGAGTTGCCCGCGCCCTGAGCCGCCGAGATCTTCTTGATCTCGCGCGCGCCGGACTTGAAGACCGCCGCGATCGGCGACTTGATGAAGCGGTCCGACTTGCTGAAGGCCTCCTCGACGCTCTTCTCGTTCCAGAAGACGTTCAGGAAGCGACGGTTCTCATCGGTCGCGCGGCGCAGCTGCACCGACTTCGACACGATCAGCGCGATCGCGACCACGACCATCGCGGCGAGGATGAGCAAGACCGCCTTGGCCACGGGGCTCGCACGGCCGATGAGGCTGATGATGTCGGTCTCGTGACCGGTGGCCGCTCCGGCCGCGGCGTCAGCGAGGAAAAAAAGTACGCTGCCCATGTCCATGTCGTCCCTTGCTCGTCAGAGAGTTCTTGGCTGCGGGTTGACCCGACAGCACGTCCTTCGATCCCCATCATCGCCCAGGTCCCGGAGACGGCGCGCCGCCGCATTCCGAGGACCAAACCTAGTTCATTCCTCGCACTTCTGCGCTTCGATCTCTTTCAGGCGCTCGTCCCACCACGGCTTGTGCTCGGGGGTCGAGAGCAGCGCCTCGGTCCGGTCGTAGAGCTCGATCGTCACGAACCCGTTCTGCGTGCGCAGCGCGTCCACGACCGAGGCCGGCACCTTGTCCGCCTCGAGCTTCTTCTTCTTCATGTAGCAGAAGAGCTCGCTCCGGAACTTCACGAGCTCGTCGAGCATCGTCTCGGGCTTGGGCACGAGCACGATCGGCGGGAGCTCGATGGTCGAGCTGCCGAGCCCGCCGGTCCAAGCGCTCTTCGTGATGTAGAAGCTCTTCGAGTCGAACAGCTTGTGCGAGAAGACGACCCGGTACTCGTAGTTGAAGGCCTCGGTCACGTTGCCGGTCTGGCAGTCGACCTTGGTCTCGAAGATCGGGACGAAGAAGTTGTCGAGCGAGATGAGCGGGCGGCCGGTCAGCGGCGGGATCTCGGTCGGCTGCTTGCCGGCCGCGCACATACCGGCGGTCTCACCCTCGATCGCGCGGTACGGGAACTCGCAGATGTCCTTCCCGACGGGTCCCTTCTCGCAGACCTTGGTGCCGAGCTCTTTGCTCTTGGCCTTCCACTCTTCGGGGGACACGCGGTAGCGGATCTGGAAGATCTCGACCGTGGCGTCGTTGGGCTCGTAGGTGAAGCTGACCGTGCCGTAGAGCGGCTTGGCGCGCTTGTCTTCCTCGAGCCACTCGGCCTCTTGAGCGCGACGCGGACCCATGACCTTCAGGGTCAGGCAGCTCTGCTTGCGGTTGATGCCGCAGGTGTTGCCGGCGAACGCCGCGTCCATGCGCGCCTTCGCCTCATCGTTGGAGATGATGTAGACGAAGAGTCCGCCCAGGACCAGGAGCACCGCCGCCGCGACCGCGATCGCGGTGCGGCTCATGCGCATGCGGCCACGCGCATCGATCAGAGGACGCTCTTCCCCGCCCGTGGCCGAGAAGACCTGGAGGGGATCCACTGGCGTCGACGGCTTCGCGGGCGCAGCTGCGGCCTTGGCCGGTTTGCCATGCGGCTGCTTGCCATGCGCTTGCTTGCCAGCAGGGGGCGCCGGAGGAGCAGGCTGCTCCGCGCGCGCACGCGCTGCTGCAGCGGCCTGAGCCGCAGCCCGAGCCTGGGCCAGCGCAGCTTCAGCCGCCGCGAGCGCCGCCTCGGGATCCGCGGGCGGCGCTTTCGGTGCATTCGGATCTTGAGGGTCGTTCGACATAGGCGAGGACGTTGGCTCTTGCTTCGGGTGTCGGCTCGCTCGCGTCCCCGGGGGGCCCGGGGCTGCGGGATCATAGTGAGAGAGGTCGAGCTGTCAAGGCGGACTTTCAGTGCCGCACGATCCGCAATGGGAGCGCCCCGGGGGGCGCCACCTGGATCGTCGACCCGCGTGATGCTCAGCCCGTTGTGTGGCGGGCGGAGCCGAACATCAGCCGGGGCTGAAGACGAACGGCCACTGGACGACGCACACGCCACCCTCCGGCTTTTCGAACCGCATCCGACGCACGGTGCGGAGGAGGCAGTTGGTGGTCTCCGAGTCGCCCATCGAGTCGTTGGTCGCGTTCGCGTCGGAGACCGCACCCTCGGTGTCGATCGTCCAGCGGACCGAGATCTTGCCCTGGAGCTCCTTCTTGACCTGCAGGCGCTGCTCGTAGCAGGCGCGGATCGCACCGGCGCGGCGCTTCACGACGCTCTCGATGTTGCCCTTCTTGCAGAAGCCCTGGGCCGTCGAGCCCGACAGCGAGACGTTGCCGACGCGCTTCTTGCCCTTGTCGCCGAGGCCCGCCTTGATGCCGTTGCCGCCACCGGTGTCGATGTCGCCCATGCCCATGATGCGGCCAGCGCCGTCGCCGCCGCCGCCCGTGCCGTCACCGGTGAAGCCGAGGCCGCCAGAGCCGTGCCCGAGCACGAACTCGCTGCCCTCGCCACCCATCGCGACCGCGAGCTTGCTGGACATGGCGGCCATGTCACCCTTCAGCACCTGAGCGACCGCGTCCATCTGGCCGAGGTTCTCGGTGAGCAGCTTGTTCAGGCCGATCTGCTTCGGGTCGATGCGCTCGACCATCTTGCCGTCCATCAACGGCACCTTGGACTCGATCTTGGGATCCATGTTGGGATCGCCGAACTTGCCCTCTTCACCGCCAGCCTTCTTCGAGAGGTCCTCTTCGGGCTCCTCCTGGGCCTCGGGCTCGGGCGGGGTCTCGACCTTGGTCACCTCGGGCGGCTTGTCCTCGGGCTTCATCGCGACGACGCCCGCGCACTTGCCCTCGGCGCACTTCACGTTGCGCTTTGCGACCTCGGTCCAGGTGAGGAGCGGGAAGACCGCGAGCAGCAAGAGCACGGCCGACGTCGCCAGCGCGAAGGCGCCGACCTCGGTACGCTCGAGCAGGGGGGCGGGCGAGTGGCCCGGCACCGGCGCGACGAAGTGGAAGATGACCTGCGCGTCGCCCAGATCGATCGTGCCGCGGTCGCCGAACTTGAAGGCTTTGAACGCGATGCCCTTGCGCTTGAAGCCCTTGGCCGCGATCTCGCTCACGGTGCGCGACTCGTGATTGATGGTCACCTTGCCGGGCTTGCCCGCGCTGGTCGGCAGGAAGCCGACGCTGCAGTCGCCTTCCGGAGTGACGCGGAAGAAGGGCAGCTGGCCGCGCACACCGCTGTCGTCGATCACGGTGCCGTTGGCCTCGGTCAGCGAGAGGATCTGCGGCTCGTAGACGATGCGGTCGCTGACGATCCGGTTCTTGTACATGGTCAGGACGCGCAGCGACGAGGACGACTCGTCCCAGGCCGGCAGCGTCGCGAGCGTGAGCAGCGTACCGGCGAGCGACACCACCACGGCCCAGATGCCGAGGAGGTAGCCGAGCTTCATGCTCACTTCTTCGTGCTGCATGAGCTCGAACTTCTGGGAGTTCCCGGCGATGACGAACGACACCGCGATGCCGACGAGCACGAAGACCCCGCGCTCGGCCCAGACCCGGCCCGGCTTCTTGCCCTGGCTCGAGAGGGCGAACGACGCCATCAGCGCCAGCAGCGGCACGATGATCCGGTACGAGAGGCCGCTCTCGAGAGCCACCTCACCGTAGCCCGAGGTCGGCGCCATCGTCGCGTAGACGAGCCAACCGAAGAGCAGGATGACGAGGGCGAGGTTGAGGCGCGCGGTCGCCTTGCGCTGGCCCGTGATGAGGCCAAAGGCGCTCGACAGGCCCAGCGCCGCGGCGAGGAAGACCGCGACCTGCCCGACGATCGAGACCTCGAAGCTGGTCGCGGTCACGTCCGCCAGCACGAACTGCTGCCACGGGAAGAGGAGCGCCGCGACTATGTAGAGCGCTGCGCCGAGGATGTTGAGGATATGTCCGGTCTTCATTCCGCGACCTTTCTTGGGACGAGTTTCTGGAGGGCCCGGCCCACGGGAGGCCGGAGTATAGTCGGGGACCTTCGAGCGTCAAGCGTCTGCGGAGGGTCTCCGGATCGGCCTGGCACGCGGCCGACACCGATGGGGAGAGAAAGTTCCCGTCATTCTGGCGGATGCGCTTCGCGGTGGTGCAGGTCGAAGCGGCCCCCGTGGGGCAGGATGTGGATCCGGATGTTGGTCATGCAGATCGGGACGCCGGGATCCGCCTCGGCGATCGAGGAGTGCCCGAGGCGCGAGACGTCGACCACCGTGACCGCCCCCGAGCCGACGACGTGCATGACGTTCTCGGGGTCGATGAAGGCGCCCGTGTCCTCGTCGAGGCCGAGGCCGATCGCGAAGGGGTTGTAGGCCAGGGCGGTGAGCAGCCGACCCAGGCGGTCGCGCTGGCGGAAGTGCTGGTCGACCACGACGCGGTTGGTGAGGCCGAGCCCGGGCGAGAGCTGCACCATGGCTGCGGTCGGCGTGGCGCCCGAGGCCCCGTGCGCGATCATGTGCTCCGGCAGGATGGCCGCCCCGGCCGAGGTCCCTCCGACCACCAGGCCGTGGGCGTTCAAGCGGCGGACGATGCGCGCAACCGGCGTGCCGCCGAGCGTCGTCGCGATCCGGAGCTGGTTGCCGCCCGTGAAGAAGACACCCGTCGCGCGCTCGAGCTGGTCGAGGAGGTCGACGCGGTCGCAGTCGTGGCGCTCGAAGAAGGGCAGCGCCACCGCGGAGGCCGCGCCGAGGTCCCGGAAGAGCTGGACGTAGCGCGGGCCGGTGTCGTGGAGCTCGGAGGCGGTCGGGATGACGGCGATCCGGGCCAGCTCGTCACCAGACAACTCAACGAACTTCTTGAGGATCCGCTGGTCCTGAATCTTCTCTTCCGCGCCCCCGACGGGCACGATCCAGCCGCGATCGCCCTCGGGCGCCACCTTCGACGGACTCATCTCCCTCTCCTCTCGCAGCCTGCGTCCTGTTCAGTGGCCCTGGAAGGGACGCCTTCGAAGGTCCCGCCGCGCACGATCCCCCCATCCCGCACGAACGCGCGGCCCCTCGCGAAGACGTGGCATAGGCGGAGGTCGCCGTCCAGGACGACGAGGTCCGCGTCACTGCCCAGCGCGATGACGCCCTTGGGCCCGGCCTCGCCCGCCACACCGCCGCGAAGAC
>JAEUKJ010000098.1 GCA_016792665.1 Deltaproteobacteria bacterium
TCGCCGGTCGAGGTCGACACCTGGCTCTGCACCTACCACGGCAAGAGCAGCGAGGGGCTCGACAACGACGACGCCGTCCGCCGCGTCGATGCCCCCGAGATCCGCGCCGCCCTCTTGAGGGACTACGGCGGACCCGACGACGACGGCTTCGCGACGTTCCTGCGCGAGGGCAGCTTCGACCTCCACTACGCGGCCGTCGCCGGGGCCGAGCCCTTCTCGTTCGGCGTCGCCCACCTCTGGCGGATCGCCGTCCTCTGGCCCGGCGCACCCGTGCCGCCCTGCATCCACCGCGCGCCTCGCGCGCTCGACGACGACCCACCGCGGCTGCTCCTCATATGCTGACACCCGACGCACCCGCCCCGGCACCGAGCCTGGTCGAGACCTTGTCGACCCCGCTGCCGCCGGTCCCGCCCGAGGCCATCCCCTTCGACGCGATGTACGTGGCAGCGGTTGGCCGCGCCCCGGCCCCGCTCGATCCCAAGATCGCCCGCGGCCTCGGCAAGGAGCTCCAGCGCCCCCACGCCGACGCCCAGACCTTCGCCTGGCACGTCGCAGAGCGACCTCACCTCTTCGCGCGGAAAGCCCACCGCACCCTGGCCCGCCTCGCCGACCCGGCCGACGAAAGCTGGCTCCTCGCGTCGCTCCGCACCTGGCGAGAGGCGGCCGGCCCGCGCTACCGAAGCCTCACCGTCTGCAGCCCGACCGCGACCCTCGTGCGCGCCCTCCTCGCGCTGGGCTTCCACCCGAACTGCCTCACGCTCTCGGGCCGCCTCGCGACCGCGCGCGCCCGGCTCCGCGACGCCGCGCCCCAGCCCGACCTCGAGCTCCGCCCCGCCACCGCCCAGGACCTCCCCGCCATCGACGCCCTCTCACGCGCCATCGCGAACGAGCCCGACAACGCCGTCTGGCAGGGCGCCCAGCTCCCCCACCAGCGCCACACCGACCAGCTCCGGCCCGAGCACTACCGCGTCCTCTTCCGGTCCGCCGAGGCGCGCCCAGCGGGGAGCTCGTCCCGACCCGAGCTGCTCGGCCTCCTCGGCCACCACGCCCACGCGCACGTCCCCGGCTTCGCCAGCTTCGAGATCATCATCGCCCGCGCCCACCGCTGCCAGGGGCACGCCCGCCGTCTCTACCGCTCGGTCCTCGACGCGCTCGACCCGGCGCAGACCCCGCTCCTGCGCGGCGCGTCCATCCACCCCGCGACGCTGCACCTCGCCCTCGAGATGGGTCGCACGGTCGAGGCGGTCTACTTCGACGCCACGGCCCGGCCCGCATCGCGCGAGCTCGCGGACTGGGTCGACCGCTGGGCGGCGACGCCGACCTGAGCCGCGCGCGCCGTGGCCAGACCGGAGGGCCCAGCTCACGCGCGCTCGCTCGAAGTCCAGCTGTTCAGGGCGCAAAGACGATCGGCGTCGGCGCCCAGCGCCCCCCACGCCCGAGGGCCAGCGAGGCGTTGTTGCCCCAGCACGCCAGCGCCCCGCTCGTCGCGATCCCGCAGGCGTGGAGGTCCCCGGCCGAGACCTGACGCCACGCCGCAAACGGCCCGACGACCGCGCTCGGCTCGGTCGCTGCGGCGGTCGTGCCCAGGCCGAGCTGCCCGAACGTGTTCGCGCCCCAGCAGTCGATGCGCGTCCCCGCGAGCCCGCACAACGACGCCTCGATCCCGACGAAGGCCTCCGCCCCGGCCAAGGCCGTCCAGTCGGTCCCCGTGCCGAGGAGCAGCGGCACGCTCGACGCCGACTCCGCGGTCGCCCCGAGGAAGCGCTCGTCGGCGCGGCCCCAACCGTAGAGGCGCCCCGCCCGCACGCCGAACGTGGTCTGGCCGGTGATGGCGACCGCGGTCCACCCGACCTCGGTGCCGACCTGCCCCGGCGCCGCGCGCTGGGTGGTCGTCCCGTCCCCGAGCGCGCCGCTGAAGTTGCTGCCCCAACAATAGAGCGCGCCGCCCTGCTTCAGGCCACACGCGTGGAGGTAGCCGACCGCCACCGCGACCCAGTCCGTGTCGCTCCCGACCTGGAGGCGCTCGTTCGAGTCGCCGACCGCGAAGGTGCCGAGCGTCCCTCCTACGTTCCGGCCCCAGCAGTACACCGCCCCCGCGCTGATGCCGCACGTCGCGCCACCGGCGGTCGCCAGCGCCGTCCATGTCGCCGGCCCGTCCGCCGCAACGGGTACGTAGCTCGACCCGCGCGTGCCGATCCCGGTCACGTCCGTCCCCCACCCGTAGAGCTGCCCGGCGCGCAGCCCGTAGCTCACCATCTTGCCCACCGCGACCGCCGTCCAACCGAGCTCGGACCCGACCCGCTGCGGGACCGCACGCGTCAACTGGGTGCCGTCACCGATCTCGCCAAAGTCGTTATTGCCCCAGCAATAGAGCGCGCCCGCGGCGATCCCGCAGGTGCTGTCGCCGCCTGCCGAGACGACGGTCCAGTCGGTGTCGCTTCCGACCTGGGCCGGGATCGGCCGTGCCCCACCCTCGCCCAGTCCGAGCTGGCCGCGCGAGTCGGCGCCCCAGCACGACACCGCTCCATCGCGGATACCGCAGGTCGAGTTCGAACCCGGCGACACGTCGGTCCAGCCGCGCCCCGGGACCAGCCCCAGGTCGCGCCGCTCGGCGACCGTGCCCTGGCCGAGCTGCCCTTGCAGGTCGACGCCCCAGCAGCTCAGCACCCCGTCGACCCGGCGGCCACACGCCGACCGTGCCGCCGCCCGCACCTCGATCCAGTCGTGATCGTCGCCGACCTGCGTCACCTCTGGCGAGCCGGGGGTCGGCAGGTGCAGCGAGGAGAGGTCGCCCCAGCAATAGAGGGTCGCCTCGCCCGAGGCGCCTCGGAGGCCGCACGCCCCCGAGCCCGCGAGGCTCACGGTGAGCCAGTCGCGGTCCGCCCCGACGGCGGTGACCGGGGTGCGCTGCCCGGTCCTCGGGAGCTGGATCTGACCGAACGAGTTGTCGCCCCAGCAGTAGAGCCCCGCCGTACCCGGCGTGCCGCGCAGGCCGCAGGTCGTCGAGCGGCCGGCCGCGAGCAGGCTCCAGTCGGTCTCGTCGCTGACAGCGGTCGGCTCGGCGAGCTGGAAGTCGAAGGTCGGCTTGGACTGGCCCCAGTAGTTGTCGCCCCAGCAGTAGACCCGCCCGCCGCGGAGGGCACACATGTGCGCGTCGCCCGCGACGATGCCATGCCAGCCCGTCTCGCTGCCGACACGCCGGGGCGTCGGGGAGCCAGCCTCGTTCGAGGTCAATGCCTGGCCCCAGCAGTAGATCGCGCCGTCGCGGATCGCGCACGCGCGGGTGCGGGCCAGGGCGAGCTCGGTGTAGCCACCCTCGGTCCCGATCTGGACCGGCGCGGGCCGGCCGATGGTCGTGCCGTCCCCGACCTGCCCGTAGCCGTTGTCGCCCCAGCAGAAGAGCTCACCCTCGCCCGTGACCGCGCACGCGTGCTCGCCGCCGACCTCGACGACCGAGAACGTGACGCACTTGCTGGCATCTCCATGGAGGTCGACGGTCCCGGGCGCACAGGTCGGCACGATGACCTCGGGCTCGACCGTGTCGACCGTATCGACCGAGTCTGGCACCGCCGTGTCGGCGATGTCTTCCGAGTCAGGAACCGCCGTGTCGGCCGTGTCAGGAAGCGCTGTGTCTTCCGAGTCAGGAACCGCCGTGTCTTCCGAGTCAGGAACCGCCGTGTCGGCGGGAACGTCGGCGACCTCGGTGTCGGGGGTGACGGTGTCGGTCGCCTGGCTCTGTTGGTCGTCACCACACGCGGCGAGCGAGGCGAGGAAGAGGGTGAGTGAAAGCGCACATCGTAGGTCCATGGGCCGCCCCTAGCACGGTCGGGGCACGCGACACAATCGGTCATGCACGCCGAGGCCGAAGGGGCCCACGCTCGGCTCGAGGGCGCCGAAGCGGATCTCCACACGTCGAGGGTCGTCTTTCCGGGCCGCGGCGGCGATTGCGACGTGTGGTGGTCGGCGATCCCGCGCGGAAATGCCGACCTCTACAGCGTAGAGAGCGGCAAATTCGCGCGGAAATAGCGACCCCCACACGTGGAGGTCGCAGAAGCCGGGGGAGATCCGGGCCTATGACGTGTCGGAGTCGCCGATCCGACCCGGCATCCTTCACTTACGACACGTGGTGGTCGCCTTCGTCGCGAGGCGCGAGCCGGAGGCTCGGCTCGCCCGCCGGTCACCCGCGCCGACCCGCGAAGCTCTCGGCGATCATGCCGAGGATGAAGTCCCAGCCGACGCTGTGCTGGCGTCCGAAGTCATCGTCGGGGACGCCGCTGTGGACCAGCGTGAGCTCGGTGTCGTCGCCCTTGGCTGTGAAGGTCAGCGTGACCACCGACTCGAGGCCGCGCGTCGCCTCGGACACCCAGGTGTGGGCAATGGTCCGGGGTCGGTCGAGGGTCACGAAGCGGCCGTAGTGCGGCCACTGGCGACCCGCGTGGCCCATGGCCAGATAGAAGAGGCCGTCGACCTTGGCATCGAGGATGAAGGTGTGCCCGAACCAGGGCCCGCCCGGGCTCGTCGGGTCGAGCCACACGTCGAAGACCTCGGCCGGCGTGGCAGGGATGAGGCGGTGGACCGTCAGGGTGGTGGTGGCGATGGGGGTCATCAGGTCAGCGTCCTTTTGCGCGTGAAGTGGGCCTCGAGGCGATCGAGGCGCTCGTTCCAGAAACGTTCGTAGCCCGCGGCCCACTGGGACACGGCGCGCAGCGGCTGCGCGTCCAGCGACAGCACGTGCTCGCGACCGCGTCGGGTGCGACTCACGAGGCCCGCGCGCTCGAGGATGCGCACGTGCTTCGAGACGGCCGTGAGGGTCATGTCGAACGGCGCGGCGACGTCGCTCATGCGGCTCGGCCCGGCGGCGAGACGCTCGAGGATGGCGCGGCGCGTCGGGTCCGCGATGGCGGCAAAAACGTCATTCGAGGCGAGTGTGGATTGCGTGGACTGCATACTGAACTTTTTGGTTCACTAACAGTCGACGCCCGACGCGTCAACGCCGAAGTCGCACCTCCGCCGCGACCACGCGCGCCATCTCGCCCCATCCCATCGCGCGGCTTGACGCCGAGCCCCGCGCGGGCGCCAATGGCGCGTGGGCAACGGTCGAACAGGGCGGCTTCCCGTCGCAGAGATCCTCGTCGCGCTGACGCTGCTCAACGGCGCCTGCGCCAGCGACACGGTCCCCTCGGACGACGCCACCGACACGACCACCGCGGACACGACCGACGCCGACCTCACCGACACCGACACCGACGGCGACGTCATCGACACTGCCGACGCCGACACCGACACGACCATCGCCGACACCACCGACACCGACACGACGTCGTCATGCGTGCGCTTCGACCCCGGCGCCGCCGACCCCGAGGCGGCCCTCTTCGACCCGGGCTGCGTCATCGACGTCGCCATCACCATTCCCTTCGGCGACTGGGACGCGCTGCGCCACGAGACCCGCAACGTCATCGACGTGGTCGGCGGCGACTGCATGGCCGGACCGCGCCCCGACATCTTCGACTGGTACGCGGCCGACGTGACCATCGGCGGCCAGGTCGTGCGCGGCGCCGGACTCCGCAAGAAGGGCTTCCTCGGCTCCCTCGACGTCGATCGCCCCTCGCTCAAGATCGAGTTCGACCGCTTCGTGCCCGGCCAGAAGCTCGTCGGCGTCGAGCGCCTGACCTTGAACAACATGCGCCAGGACCCAGGCATCATCAACAGCTGCCTCGCGTACGGCCTCATGACGCAGATGGGCATCGCGGCCCCCCGCTGCGCCTTCGCGCGGGTGCGCGTCAACACGTTCGACCTCGGCGTCTACGCCCACGTCGAGGCCATCAAGAAGCCGTTCCTCCGGCGCCACTTCGGCAGCGACGACGGCAACCTGTACGAGGGCACCATCAGCGACTTCCGCGCCGGCTTCCTCGCCACCTGGGAGCCCAAGAACAACGAGGACGACCTCGACCGCAGCGCGCTCGAGCGGGTCGCCACCGCCCTCGACGCGCCGGACGACGCGCTCATGGACGCCCTCGACGCGGTGATCGATCTCGACGGCTTCCTCACGTTCTGGGCGGCCGAGGTGCTGCTCGGCCACTGGGACGGCTACGCCGGCAACATCAACAACACTTTCGTCTATGTGGACCCCTCGGACGGCCGCCTGCGCTTCATCCCGTGGGGCGCCGACGCGCTCTTCACGGCGCCGGCCAACCTGACCGACGCGCCGGCCTCGGTGCTCGCCCGCGGGGCCCTCGCGAACCGGCTCTACGCGCACCCGGCCGGGCGCGCCGCCTATCACGCGAAGCTGCGGAAGCTGCTGGCCGAGGCGTGGGACGAGAGCGCGATCGCGGCCGAGATCGACCGCATGGCGGCGCTCGTCGGCGCCGAGCTCCCGCCGTCCACGCAGTCCGCCTTCGCGCTCGCCATCGAGAGCAAGAAGGTCTGGGTGGAGGACCGGCGAGCCGCCATCGAGGCCGAGCTCGCGAACGGCGGCCCGGCGTGGACACTCGGCCTGGCAGAAGCGCTCTGCTGGCCGGAGACGGGGACCATCACGGGCCACTTCGACACCGTCTGGGGCACGACCAATGCGCAGTGGCCGGGCGGAGGCGTCGGCGCCCTCACCGTGGTCGTGGACGGGGTCACGCTCGAGGTCGGCAACGTGCGCGCCAACGCGCATGACGGCAACACCGCCGACACCGAGGGCGAGGCGGTCCTCGAGCTCATCGGCCAGGCCCCCGACGGCTCGTACGTCATCGCGCAGCTCATCGGCCCCCTGGACGCCGTGCAGGCCGGGCCGACCGTCCCCATCGACTGGCGGACCTTCCGCGGCTGGGTCGCCCGCGCGCGCGTCTTCGACGACGAGAGCTTCGAGCTCCTCGGTGCGATGAGCGCCGGCGAGCTGCACTTCGACGTGGCGTCGACCTGGTCGAACGAGGTCATCCGCGGCCGCTTCTCCGCGACCCTCCTCGACACCACCCCCTAGGTCGGGCTAGCTTCGCCGTATGCGCAAACGCTTCGCACCGTTCATGTGGGCCTCGTTGTTGGCTGTTCCGGTCGGCTGCTCCGGCGACGAGGACGGCGCCGACACGTCGAACGACGTCGCGACGCCGCCGCGGAGACCACGCCCGAGACGACCCCCGACACCTCGCCCACCCCGATGTGCGGCGATGGCGTCGTCGCGGCCGACAACCTCTGCTTCAAGGCCGCCCTCACCCTGAACTCCGAGGGCACTGCCACGGCCCTCGTCATCGCCGGCTTGGCCCCGCCAGGGAACGCGCTCGTCTTCGCGATCGGTGGCAGCCTCGCTCGAGCGGACTACGACCGCACGACCGGCCTGTCCGGCCCGCGCATCATCGCCGCCATCACGAGCGCCCCCATGACCGACCTCGACGCCGGCGACCTGGATGCGGACGGGGACATCGACCTCCTCGGCGCACGCGGCGCGTCGAACCCCCAGGCCTTTCGCGGCGACGGCCAGGGCGGGGCGCAGTCCTCGTTCTCGGTCGGCAGCGGCGAGGGCACGAGCGTCGACGTCACGGTCGCCGACTTCTACGGCAGCGAGCCCGGCGCCGACTTCGCGGCGGCCAACACCAGCGGCTGCGGGACCGTCGTCCAGTTGAAAGACCTCAGCGGCGAGGGCCTCGTCAGGAGCGCGCTGCAGATCTGCAGCCCCACCCGCGTCGAGCTCGCCCAGACCGGGCCCACCACGACGAGCCTCGCGTCCGTCCGGGGCAAGAGCCTCATCGTCGAGCCCGTGATCCCGTCGCTGGCCGGTTCGGTGACCCTCGGTGCGGCGACCGCCTCGCTCAACCTGCCCGCGGACACCCTCCGCATCCAGGCCGCCGACCTGAACGGCGACAACCTCGAGGACCTGGTGGTCCTCACTGCCGACGACCAGATCCACGTCCTCCTCTCGAACGGCAGCGGCGGGTTCACCGCGCAGGGTGGCGCCGACTTCGCGTCGTACCCGACGGGCGCCGGCGCAGTCGACGTCGCGATCGGCGACCTCGATGGGGACGGCGACCGCGACATCGCCGTCGTCAACCAGGGCGACAACTCGCTGACCCTCTTCGTCAACGACGGCACGGCCGGCTTCACCGCCGAGACCCGCGCCGTGACGGCCGGCAGCAGCCTCTCGCGCCTGGCCGTCGGCGACCTCGACGGGGACGGAGTGGCCGACATCGCGGTGACCGCGGCGGGCGTGATCCTCATCCTGCCGAGCGACCCATGACGGGCACCTGGCTGCGTGGGTTGCTCCTGCCCGCGACGGTCAGCGAGGTGCGCCAGGCGCTGGCGACCGCGCGCTTCGTCTCGGGACGACAGACCGCGCATGGGGCCGCGCGCGCCGCCAAGGACAACCTCCAGCTCGCCGCCGACGACCCGCTCGCGCGCGAGCTCAACGCCCGTCTGGCTGCCGCGCTCAGCGCCAGCGACCTCTTCCGCACGGTCGCGATGCCGCGCGTCCTCGTGCCCTTCACCTTCGCACGCTACGACCCGGGCATGACCTACGGCGACCACGTCGACCTGCCGGTCATGGGCACCTCGCTCGGGCCGGTCCGCACCGATCTGTCGCTGACGATCTTTCTCTCCGACCCGAGCGACTACGACGGCGGCGAGCTCTCCATCGATGTCGGCCACGGGCTCGACGGCGTGCCCGCGACGACGAGGATCAAGGGCGCGGCTGGCGACGGCTACCTCTACTCCGCCGCCCACACCCACCGCGTCATGCCCGTCAGCCGCGGCCAGCGACTCGTCGCCCTGACCTGGGCCCAGAGCCTCGTGGCCGATGCAGAGGAGCGGGAGATCCTCGCGGCGCTCGCGCTCACGCTGGGCACCCTCGCCTCGGAAGGTGTCCCGGAGGCGTCCCTCCTACCGTTGCGCGCCATCCAGAACCGACTCAGCCGTCGCTGGGTCCGGTGACGCCCCCCGTCCGGTGCGTCGATCCGAGAGGCTCACGCTCACTCTGATGGGCTGGCGCGGCGGCTCACAGAGCGAGGCAGGCGGCCTCGGCCAGGCCGGCGTGCGTGCAGGTCGGGGTCGTGCCGCAGAGGTCGACGGCGAAGCCCTCGGGGCACGAGTAGCCGTAGGGGTTGTCGTTGCCGAGACCGCTCTCGAAGGTTGCGACCGGGACGCCGTTGACGGGGCGGAGGTCGCGCGTCGAGAAGACGACCAGGTTCGATGCGACGGGCGGTACGAGGGTGGTGGCCATCTGGAACGGAGTCGTCACCGTGCCGGGCGCGAAGGGCCCGTAGATCTCGGCGCCAAAGCTCGCCAGCGTGTCGGTGTTCAGGCCGTAGACCTCGATGATGTGTGTGCCCGCGGTCAGCGGTATGCGGCTCACGTTCCAGGCGTAGAAGTTCACTCCCGAGACCGACTGGTAGACCTGGACGCCGTCGACGAGGAGGCGCACGCGGTTGTCGCCCGCGATCCCGACGAGGTAGTCGCCGGCGCTGGCCAGGGTCACGCAGCGCGAGAAGCCGATCCAGGTCTGATAGGGAGCCATCTCGAACCCCAGCGGGCCGCGGTCTCCGCACGCCCAGATCCCGACCCCGCTCAGGTAGTCGACCCAGCCCGCGGTCCGGTTCAGGCAGACCGACGGCGGCTGGTTCGCGCAGGCGTTGTTGCCGCTCGACGCCTCGAAGGTCGCGGGGTCCCACGTCGCCGCGAAGTTCGCACCGAGGTAAGAATAGCCGAGCCCCTGCAGGGTCGCTCCATCGCATACGTCGAGGGTCTGGGTCGGCGCGGTCACGGTCGGGATGACGCGCTCGCACGCGGTGCCGGCGAGGTTCGGCGCGAAGCCGGCGGGGCACGCGCACGTGGGCGGCTGGGCCGTCCCACAGTTGGTGAACGGGAAGGCCTCCGGCTGGTCGACCTCGGTGTAGCGCGTCGCGACCGACGGCAGCGTCTCACCGGCGGCGACCGTGTTCAGCGGGTGGCTGCCGCAGGTCAGCGCGCCGTTGGTGATGATCTGGCGCTCCCACTGGATGAACGGATAGGTCGTGCCGAGCGGCGTGGACTGGCTCGTGAGCGGGTCTTCCGAGGCCGTGGTCGTCCAGCGCAGGGTGCAGTTCGGGTAGGCCGCGAAGCGCTCCGCGTCGAGGCCGAGCGCGATGTTCCAGTACGACTTGTCAAAGGCGGTGAAGGCCTCGTCGCCAGCGTAGGTCGCGGCCCCGAACAAGAGCGGGCTCGACTCTGCGATGTTGCCCGGGCCGGCCGAGGGGTCGACGGTCCAGACGTTGTCGCCGCCACAGTCGAGGACGACGCGCGTCGCGTAGAGGCACGTCTCGTCAGCGCCCGAGGTGCACGCGAAGCCGAGCACGGCGGTGAGATCGCGGGCGCCCCCGGGGCGGTGCAGGAGCTCGGGCACGCAGTCGAGCTTGGCCGAGCAGAAGACGTCTTCGAAGTTCACGGCGATGTCGAAGAAGCCCTGGTTCGCCGCGCGCATGACGGTGAGGTTGAACTCGACCTGCGTGTCGGCGTTCTCGCTGCACGGGCGCTCGAGCAGGCAGGGACGCGTCGACGGACACGGGTTCTGGTAGCGCGCGACCGGCAGCGTGCGCGGGTCGGCCGCGTTCGCGACGTCACACCCCGCGGTCGCGCAGAGTCCGTTCAGGACCAGGGCGACGGTGTTGATGCGGCCCGACGGCGACGCGTCGCACGTGCCGACGTAGGTGAGGCCGCCTTCGCCATCGCCAAAGCGGCTGGCGCACAGTGACGGCTGGGTCCAGACCACGGCGCCCGGCCCGATGCTCGCGCGCGGCGTGTTGTACACTGTGAGGCCGTAGCAGGCGTCGGCGACGTCGCTCAGGGTCAAGGGTGCGATGGCGACCTCGAGGGCGGGGCCCGCGGGGCTCGGGGCCTCGATGCACGCGAGGGAGAGGACGGGGAAGGCCCCGATGAGGAGGAGGCGGCGCGTCATGAGGGACTCCAGGTCCGCAGTCTTGGCAACGGTGGTCGTCGAGACATAGCCCGAAAGTGCGCAGCCGCCGCACGAAATCGGGGGCGGTCAGGTCGATGTCAGACCCGGGAGATCCGAGGCGACGTGTCCTTTAGAGGATCTGCGGCAGGTAGTGCGCGGCCTGCTTCTGCCACCACGGGTACTTGTGGTCGCTGTCCTCGCCCCAGATCGCCAGGTGGCTCGGGATCCCTTTTTGCCGCAGGAGGCGCCCGAGCTCGGCGGTCTCGGCGATGCAGCCGCCCTCGGCCGGACCGCGCCCGACCACCAGCGTGACGTGCGTCTGCCGGCGCACGCGCTCCAGCTCCTGGCCCTCGAGGTTCGGCACGAAGGCCAGCGGGTCGTCGAAGTAGACCTGCTCGCGGTCCCTCCCGAAGAACGCGCTCGAGCGGTACTTGCCCGACATGCCGAGGGCGCGATGAAACGTCTCGGGGTGCTTCAGCGCGAACAAGGTCGCGTACAAGGCCCCCACCGAGCACCCGGCCGCGACCATCGGCATGTCGGGCGTGCGGCAGTCGGCGCGGATGAACGGCACCAACGTGTTCATCACGAAGCGCTCGTAGCGGTGGTGCTGGTCCATGCGGGTGGCCGTCGAGCCGCGCCCCGAGAAGCTCTTCGAGACGTTGGTCTCGGGGCAGTAGACCTTCAGCTTCCCGGCCGCCAGGAGCGGCGAGAGCGCATCGATCATGCCGCTCTCGCGCCACTCGTGCGCGACGCCGGCATTCGACGGGAACACGATGAGCGGTCGGCCGATGACGCCGAAGGCCCACAGGTGGACGGGGCGCCCCAGGTCGGGGCTATCGAGGAGCAGGTGGCGCGCACTCACCCCCCGACCCTAGCGCATTCGCCCGCATCGCGGCGAGGCCAATCCCACGTCCATTGCCGCGAATCCGCGACCCCGCTACTCTCGCCGACTATGCGACGTTCCGTCTCCAGCGCAGCCTCCATCCTCGTCCTCCTGTTCGTCGCCTCGTGCGGCGGCGACGACGCCAACACCGGCACCTCCGACACCGACGTCGACGTCGACACCGCCCGTCGCAGTGGTCGTCGCGGCGATGAGCGTGTCGGCCACGAGCGTGTCGGTCGGAGCCGCGGTGTCGACCTCCGTGTCGGGGAAGAAGACCTCGATGTCGCGCTGCGTGTCGGCGACCGACGCCTTCGCGTGCACGACCGACGCCTGCAGCGAGAACAACGACACCTGCACCAACACCCTGCAGGCGAGCAAGTGCCTCATCGCCAACGCGTGCTACGACAACGGCGCCACCCAACCGAACAACGTCTGCTACCGCTGCGCCAGCGGCTCCAGCACCTCGGCCTGGAGCCTCAACAATGGCGCCTCGTGCAACGACGGCAACGAGTGCACGAGCGGCGACACGTGCGCTGCCGGGACCTGCGCTGGCGCGCCGATCGTCGACACGTACGAGTCGAACAACACGTATGCCACCGCGAAGTCACTGGGACGCGAGCTGCCGGCAGACTTCAACGCCATGCTCGAGTTCACGGCGAGCCTCTACGGGGTTGGCGATGAGGACTGGTACACCTATCGCGCGAACGACAACGGCCCGACACAGGTGCAGCCCTTCCCGAAAGTCGAGCTCCAGAACATCCCGGCCAACGGGAACTACCAGCTTTGCGTGTGGTGGGACTGCGACAACCCCGGCGACGGTGAGCAGGTGGAATGCCAATC
>JAEUKJ010000732.1 GCA_016792665.1 Deltaproteobacteria bacterium
CGGCCATAGCCGTTACCCGCGGCCGATCCACCGCCGCCGTGCGACACGCGCCCGGGCTGACCGACCCCGACCCCGCCGCCGCACGTCCCACCGCCGCCGCCACCGAGCCCGTTGCTGCCACTGACGATGCTCGCGTTACCGCCGCCGGTTCCCGACGTCGCGTTGTAGTTGCAGCACGGGCAGGTGGTGTCCATCTGCCCACCCTGGCCACCTCCGCCCGCGTTGGCGCTGGAGCAGCTCGTGTTGGTGCCGCCACCGCCGCCGCCGCGACGACCGCTGTTGCAGATGGTCGTGAAGTGCTCCGCAGATTCGCCGCCACCACCACCACTGGCCGCCGTCTGCACTGAGAACCCGACGCCGGCCGACCCCGCGCTGCCCGGAGCACCCGCGCCCTGCGTGACGATGACGCGGACCAGGTTCAGGCGCGCGTAGCTCGCGTAGATCGCGTAGCTGCTCTTGCCGTTGGTCAAGGCGGACAGGACCGGCCCGAGCACCTGCAGCTCGATGAGCTTCACCGGGCTGCCCGCGGTGCCGAGGTAGGCGCCGGCGGTGCCGACCACGCGCACCGACATGTACTCGCTGCCGTAGAGCCCGCCCTGGAGCTTGGCCGCGTAGGTGTCGCTGCTCCGGTCGCCGCGCACCCACTGGGTCGAGTAGCCGCCGTAGAGCTCGCCGACCTTGTTGATGTTCCAGGGCCCGGTGTAGGTGCCGGCCATGAGGTAGATGTGCGGCTTCTGCGTGGTCAGGCTCGCGATGGCCTGCGTCAGGGAGCAGGGCGCGTCCCGGGTGCAGGCGACGCCCGAGCCCGAGGGCGACGCGAACCAGGCCGAGCTCACCGTGCCGTCGATGCCGTCGCAGTTCTCGTCGACGGTGCCGGTGCCGGGCGGGTCGTTGGGCGCCTCGAAGGTGCCGAGGCTCGCGGGGTAGTTGTCGACCCAGCTCCCGCTCGTGCACACCTGGCGCGTGCCCGCGCAGACGCCGTTCTGGTTCGGGTGCAGCGGCCCGTCGCCGGTCGTGTCCGCGCCGTCGGTCACGCCGTTGCAGTCGTTGTCGCGCGTGTCGCAGAGGGTCTCGGTGGACTGCCAGATCTTGCCGGCCGTCGCGCCGTAGTCACTCGCGTCGCAGGCCGACCACACCCCGCTGACACACGACTGCCAGTCGACCTGCTTCGAGCCCGTGCACTCGCCGCTCTGGTTGGCGCAGGTCGGGAAGACCTCGATGTCGCTGCCGTCGGTCGCGCCGTCGCAGTCGTCGTCCAGCGACACCACGCTGGTGTCGACGCGCCCGCAGACCTCGGAGCGCGCGTTGCCCGCAGTCGAGCACGTCACGCCGATCCCCAGCGCATTGCACACCGTCGTCCCGCCCGCGCACCGCCCGGACCCGCAGCTCTTGTTGATGCCACCCGTGACGTTGGTCCCGTCCGGCCCGAAGTAGGTGAAGTCCTCGTCGGTCTGCCCCGAGCAGTCGCCGTCCAGACCATCGCAGCGCGTCTCGGCGAGGCCGTCGTAGTTCGCCCCATAGCGGCTCGTCGCGCAGCTCTGCCACGAGCCACTCACGCACTCGCTGGCGATGTGCCTGGACCCCGCGCACACGCCCAGGGTCTTATCGCAGTTGTCGAGGGTGAGGCTCGCATCCGCCGCATCCAGCGCCCCGTCGCAGTCGTTGTCGACCCCGTCGCAGCGCTCGGCGGTCGCGTTCGCCTGGCTCGGGCAGGTGATGGCGTTCCCGTTGATGCACTGGGTGCGGCCGTTGGCGCACGCTCCGACCCCGCACGCAGCGTTGATGCCGCTGACGACCTGCCCGTTCAACAACGTCAGGCTGAAGTCCTCGTCGGTCGCGCCATCGCAGTCGTTGTCCTTGGCGTCGCAGCGCGTCTCGGCCCCGCTCTGGTAGTCGCTGCCGTTGGGCTGCGAGGCGAGCCCATAGGTCGCCGCCGTGCACGCCGACCAGCCCGAGGCGCCCTGGCAGAGCCCGATCGCCTTCTTCGCACCCGCGCACGCGCCCGCCTGGTTCTCGCAGTTGGGGATCGCCAGGTCGGGATCGGCCCCGTCGGTGAGCCCATCGCAGTCGTCGTCGATGCCGTTACAGACCTCGGCCTGCGCCGAGCCCGCGGTCGAGCACACGAGCCCGTTCTGCGTCGCGTTGCACTGGGTCACGCCACCCGCGCAGCGACCGAGGCCGCAGGCCTTGTTGATCCCCGAGACCGTCGCGCCGCTGGGCGGCGTGTAGTTGAAGTCCTCGTCGGTCGACCCATCGCAGTCGTTGTCGAAGGCGTCGCAGCTCGCCTCGGTCGCCGCCTGGTAGCGCGCCGTGAACGCCGTGTAGGTCGCGGCCGTGCAAGCCCCCCAGCCGCTGGCCCCATTGCACAGTGCGAGTGGCTTCACGGCCCCGGCGCAGACGCCTTGCTGCAGCTCGCAATTGGCGCGCGTGATGGAATCGTCGGCCTGATCGAGGAGGCCATCGCAGTCGTCGTCGAGCCCGTTGCACGCCTCGGTCACGGCCAGCGACTCCTTGTCGCAGCGGACCCCGAGCTGGTCGACCTTGCACGTCGTCGTCCCGCCCGCGCACACCCCGACGCCGCAGCTCTTGCCGACCCCGGTGAAGAGGCGCCCGTCGAGGCCGACCATCGAGAAGTCCTCGTCGGTGAAGGCGTCGCAGTCGTTGTCCAGGCCGTCACACTTCGCCTCGGCGCCGCTCTGGTACTGGCTCGAGTGGGCCGCGTACGTCGCCGCCGTGCACGCCCCCCACTGACCGCCCGAACACAGGGCCGCGGGCTTCTTCGCGCCGGCGCACACGCCGACCTGGACCTCGCAGCTGCGCAGATCCCAGGTCAGGAGATCGGGGTCGCTCGCGTCGGTCTGGCTGTCGCAGTCGTCGTCGCTGGCGTTGCACATCTCGTTGCTCGGCTGGCCCGCGACGCACGCGTTCTCGAAGCCACCGACGCACCGTGACACCGTTCGCTGACACGATCCGGTGCCGCACGTCACCGTCCCTTGATCGACGTTGTCGCAGACGCCCGCGCTCGTGCCGGTGCACGTCCCGCTGCGCGGGTCCTGGCACAAGGTGTCGCAGGTGATCGGGCTCGCCGGCCCGACCTGGCTCTGCGCCGTGCACAGCTCGGCCCGCGAGTAGCACGCCCCGGCCCCGTTGCAGGTCGCCTCGGCGTTGCTCACGTCCTGCTTGTAGCGGCACGTGTCGGCGACGAAGCCGAAGTGATAGCCGGTGCACGAGACGCCCGCGCACTCGCTGTCCGGGTCCGCCCCCGCGCCGACGAAGGTGCAGGTGCCGTTGCCGCTGAGGTCGCAACGCCGGCACGCGCCGCCGCAGCTCGACGTGCAGCACACGCCATCGACACACGTCAGCCCCGACCCGCACTGCACCGAGGTCTGGCAGGTGGTCCCCGCCCCCAACACGGGCTTGCAGGTGTGGTCGGCATCGCAGAAGGCACCCGCGTCGCAGTCGCTCTGCGTGTTGCAGGTCGCGGCGCAGACCGGGGCCGGCTGGGCCACGGCGAAGGAGCACACGGTCGAGGGATAGAGGCCGCAGAGGTTGGCTTCCAGCCCGCCGCAGCCGCTGTCGTCATCGAGCTCGGGCCCGACCTTGCACACGTTGGACTCGCAGGCCGGGTCCTTGCGCGTGCCCTGGCAGCTCGCCTGATCGCGGCACGTCGACGCCACGCCCCAGGTCGCCGGGCTGCAGTCGTTGGCCGTCCGGCAGCAGTCCCCGCCCGAGCAGCACGTGCCCTGCGAGCAGTGCGCGCTCACGCATTGGGCATCGCTCGTGCACGCGCCGCCGTCGGCCTCGTCGAGGACGCACGCCCCGTTCTTGCAGTACGCGTTGCCGTCGCAGTTCGCGTCGCTGCCGCAGCTCGTGGCGCAGCCCGGCGCGTTCTGGTTCGCGCCGCCGTTGCAGCTCACGCTCGGGTAGGGACCACACGTGTTGGCCACGGTGCCGGGGCCGCAGGCCGAGTCGTCGCCCACGCCCGAGACCGTGCCGCAGACGCTGCCCACGCAGCTCGCGACGCTCTTCTGACCCTGGCAGGTCGCGGCCGTCGTGCACGCGGGCGCGCTGCTGTAGCTGGCCGGGCAGTTGCCGGCCGTCGCGCAGCAGTCGCCGCCCGAGCAGCAGAACCCGTTCTGGCAGTGGCCGCTCACGCAGTCGCTCGCCTCGTCGCAGACCCCGCCATCGGCGACATCCAGGACGCAGACCGAGTCGCAGTGCGCCTCGGCATCGCAGGCGGCGTCGCTCTGGCACGAGGTCGGGCAGGCCGGCGGGGTCTGGGTCGCGGTGCCGTTGCAGCTCACGCTCGCGTACAGGCCGCACGTGTTGGCGACCACCCCGGCGCTGCAGGCGCGGTCGTCGTCGATCGGATCGCTGCGCTTGCAGATGGCACCGACGCACTGGGCATCCACGCGCGTGCCGCTGCACGTCTGGGCCGCGTCACAGGCGGCCGCCGTGCTGTAGCTCGCCGGGCAGTTCGAGGCCGTCGAACAACAATCGCCGCTGGCGCAGCAGTACCCGTTCTGGCAGTGGCGACTCGTGCAGTCGCTGTCTTCGTCGCAGGTCCCGCCGTTGCCGACGTCGGGCACGCACTGCCCATCGCAGTGGTGGGCCGCGGCGCACGCGGCGTCGTTCGCGCACGCGGTCGGGCAGCTCGGCGGGTCCTGGGTCGCGGTGCCGCTGCAGAAGACCGGCGGGTAGGCCGGCCCGCAGGCGAGAGCCTGGGTCGCCGCGGTGCACGCGCGGTCGTCGGCCACGGGCGCGCTGGTGCCGCAGACGTTGGACTGGCAGACCTTGTCCTTGCGCGTGCCGGTGCAGGTCTGGGCGACATCACAGGTCGCCGCGACGGCATAGGCAGCCGGGCAGTCCGCCGCCGCGGCGCAGCAATCGCCGCCCGAGCAGCAGCGCCCGTTCTGACAGTGGCCGCTCGTGCAGTCGCTGCCCTCGAGGCAGAGCTGTCCGTCGGCGACGTCGGGCTTGCACGTCTGATCGCGCTCGTCGCAGTGCGCGGTGGCGACGCAGAACTGGTCGCTCGCGCAGCTCGTCGCGCAGCGGTCGCCGGTCGCCCCGGCGCTGCACGCGTAGAGTCCGCACGAGGTCGCGGCCGGGGTCGAGCACTGCCCGGCCAGGCACGCATCGGCTGCGGTCGCCGCGTAGCTCGTCCCGCTCGCGGAACAACGCGCCACGAGGCAGCCGGTGTAGTCCTCGTCGACGGTCACGTCGCAGTCTTCGTCGACGCCGTTACAGACCTCGATGGCGTTTGGGTGCACGGACGCGAGCGCGTCGTTGCAGTCGCCGCCGCCCTGCGGGCACACGGCCGGGCGCCCCAGCACCGCGCGCGCCACGTCGCAGTAGCCGTCGCCGTCCTTGTCGCAGCCCTCGTCGACCTGGCCATCGCAGCTCTGGTCGAGGCCGTCGCAGATCTCGCCCGTGGCCCTCTCGGCCGTCGAGCACGTCACGGCCGTCCCACTCGGCGCGCACACCACCGACCCGCCGGCGCACACGCCGCGCCCGCAGCTCTGGCCGATGGTGGTGGTGATGCCGCCGGGATCGGTGAAGGCGAAGTCCTCGTCACTGACCCCGTCGCAGTCGTTGTCCCTGGCGTCGCAGCGCAGCTCGCTCGCGCCGTCGAAGTCCGCCGTGAAGGCGAGGTAGTCGGCCGCCGTGCACGCGCCCCAGGTCCCCGCGACGCAGCGCGCGACCGGCCTCAGGCTGCCCGCGCACACGCCCTTCTGGTTGTCGCATGAGACCCTCACCAGGTCGGCGTCGACCGCGTCGGTCTTGCCGTCGCAGTCGTCGTCCTGGCCGTTACAGACCTCGCTCGCGACGCTGCCCTCGGACGGACAGACGATCCCGTTCTGGCCCGCGTTGCACGTCGTGATGCCACCCGCGCACGCGCCGCGACCGCAGGCCTTGCCGACCCCCTGGACGGGCGTGCCGTCGCGCATGACCAGGTCGAAGTCCTCGTCGGTCGAGCCGTCGCAGTCGTTGTCCTTGGCATCGCAGGAGAGCTCGAGCCCGCTCTGGAAGGCACCCGAGCGCGCCGCGTAGACACTCGCCGAACACACCTGCCAGGCGCCCTGGACGCACAGCTCCGCGGGCTTCTGGGCCCCGGCGCACTCACCCGACTGGAGCTCGCAGTTCACGCGCTGGAGGCTCGTATCGGCCGCGTCGGTGAAGCCGTCGCAGTCCTCGTCCGTGCCGTCGCAGCGCTCGGTCGCGGCCTGCCCTTCACTCGGGCAGCGCACCCCGTTGCCCGACACGTTGCACACGAGCTGCCCCCCGCCGCAGCGCCCGACGCCGCAGCTCGTGCCCACCCCGCTGATGCTGACACCGTTCAACTGCGTGAACGTGAAGTCGTCGTCGACCTGGCCATCGCAGTCGTTGTCGACCCCGTCGCAGCCCCGCTCGAAGCCGTCCTGATAGCGACCATCGAAGCTGCTGTAGAGGTCGGGCGTGCACGGGGCCCAGACGCCTACGGTCACCGCGCCGCACAGCGCCACGGGCTTCGAAGCTCCCGCGCAGACGCCGTCCTGTTTGTCGCAGAGGACGCGCTCGAGGTCGGGATCGAGGGCATCGGTCTTGCCGTCGCAGTCGTCGTCCAACGCGTTGCATGCCTCGGGGGAGGCCGCCCCCGCCGAGTCGCAGACGAGCCCGTCCTTGGCCGCGTTGCAGGTCGTGCGCCCGCCCGCGCAGACGCCGAGGCCGCAGCCCTTGCCGGCCCCGCGCACGGTGGCACCCGTCGGCTCGCGGTAGTCGAAGTCCTCGTCGGTGGCGGCGTCGCAGTCCTCGTCGACCCCGTCGCACGCGAGCTCGCCGCCTTCGCGATAGCGCGCGTCGTGGCGCATGTAGTCGGCCGCGACACACGCCGTCCACTGGCCTAGAACGCAGCTCCCCGCCAGCTTCGAGGCGCCGCCGCAGACGCCGCTCGTCTTCTCGCAGGCGACCAGCGCGAGGCTCGGGTCGAGGGCATCGGCGAGCCCGTCGCAGTCGTCGTCCTGGCCGTTACAGACCTCGGCCGAGGCGCGCGCTTCGCCCGGGCAGACGATGCCGTCGCCGCTCGCGTTGCAGGTCGTGACGCCGCCCGCGCAGGCCCCGACGCCGCAGCTCTGGCCGACGCCGCTGACCAGGCCACCGTCGCGTCCGGCGCGCACGAAGTCCTCGTCGATGGACCCATCGCAGTCGTTGTCGACGCCGTCACAGCGACGCTCGACCGCGTCGTCGTAGCGCGCGTCGTGGCCTGCGTAGGTCGCCGCCGGGCAGGCCTGCCACGCGCCCTGGACGCAGAGCTCAGCGGGTTTGCGCGCACCGCTGCAGACGCCGCGCTGGGCGTCGCAGAGAGGTCGCAAGAGATCGGGATCGGCCTGGTCCGTGAGCCCGTCGCAGTCGTTGTCCTCGCCGTCGCAGACCTCGGGCGCGCTCGCGATCCCGCTGTCGCACACGATGCCGAGACCGCCCTGGGCACACACCGTGACGCCACCCGAGCACGCCCCCGCGCCGCACCCGCGACCGGCCCCGGTGACGGTGCGCCCGTCGGGCAGGGTCAGCGAGAAGTCCTCGTCGGTGGCCCCGTCGCAGTCCTCGTCGACCCCGTCGCAGCTCGCCTCGCTCACGCGGTAGCTGCTCGCGTGCGCCGTGTAGTCGGCCGCGATGCAGGCCCCCCACTGGCCCGCGACGCAGCGGGCGGGCAGCGCCTCGGCCCCGGCGCAGACGCCGTCCTGGGTGCCGCAGGGCGCGCGCACCAGGTCGGGATCGGCCGCGTCGAGCTCGCCGTCGCAGTCATTGTCGGCGCCGTCGCAGACCTCGGGTCGGATGCTCTCGGTGGACGAGCAGACGACCAGCGGGGCCCCGGCACCAGGGCTCGCGGCGCAGCGCAGGACGCCGCCCTCGCAGCCCCCGACGCCGCAGGCCGAGCCGACGCCGACCGGACGCGAGCCGTCGGGCATGTCGAGGCCGAAGTCGTCATCGACCTTGCCGTCGCAGTCCTCGTCGACGCCGTCGCAGCGCGCCTCGGTGGTCGCGAAGGCGCTCGCATGGGCCTGGTAGGCGGGCGTGCCGCAGGCGGCCCACTGCCCGACCGACACCGCGCCGCACAGCGAGGCGGGCTTCTGGGCGCCGCCGCAGACGCCGCGCTGCTCTTCGCAGAGGGGCCGCACGAGGTCGGGGTCGTCCCCGTCGGTGAGCCCATCGCAGTCGTCGTCGAGGCCGTTACAGACCTCGACCCTGGCGTTGCCCGCGGTCGAGCACTCGAGCCCGTTGGCGTTGCAGCGCGCGAGGCCACCGGCGCACAGGCCGACGCCGCAGCTCTCACCGAGGCAGCTCTGGCGGCCGTCGGGCATGGTGACGGTGAAGTCCTCGTCGCTCTGCCCATCGCAGTCGTTGTCCAGGCCATCGCAGGCCAGCTCGACGCCGGGCTGATAGGCCAGCGACCAGGTCGCATAGACGGTGTCGCCGCACGCGGCCCAGCTGCCGCGACAGTCGACGGTCGGCTTGAGGGCGCCGGCACAAACGCCCTTCTGGTTCTCGCAGGCGTCGCGCACGAGGTCGGCATCGTCGCGATCGGTGAGCCCGTCGCAGTCGTCGTCGATGGCGTTACAGAGCTCGCGCGGGACCTGGCCTTCGCTCGAACAGACCAGGGTCAGGCGGTTGGGTGCGCACGACGTGACGCCGCCCGCACAGGCCCCTGCCCCGCACGCCGTGCCGACCCCACGCACGATCGACGCGTCGCGCTGGACCAGCACGAAGTCCTCGTCGGTCTCGCCGTCGCAGTCGTCGTCGAGGCCGTCGCAGAGGGCTTCCTTGGAGAGGTCGATGCCGTTGGCCGCGTAGAGCTCGACGCCGCACGGCTGCCACTGCCCATCGACGCACAGGTCGGCCGTGCGCTCGAGGCCGGCGCAGACGCCGCTCGTGTTCTGGCACGCGATGAGGACGAGGCTCGGGTCGGCCCCGTCGGTGAGGCCGTCGCAGTCGTTGTCGACACCGTCACAGACCTCGTCGCGCGCGCCGCTCTCGTCGCGGCACACGAGGCCACCGTCCTCACAGTGGACGAGGTCGTCGAGGCAACTGTCGGCGTCGTCCGAGTCGCAGGCCGCGCCGCTCTCGGGGTCGCCCTCGTCGGTGTCGCCGTCGCAGTCGTCGTCCAGGCGATTGCAGCGCTCGAGGGTCGGGACCGCCGCGTCGCAGGCGCTCAGGCCGGCCTCGCCGCAGGTACGTTGGCCGCCGCAGGTGCCGGCCGGGTTGGTCGCGGCGCAGCTCGTCGAGGCCGCGCGCGCGATGGCGTAGGCCGAGCAGCCACACTCGCCCTGGATGGGTCGGCACACCTTGTCGCCGCTCGGCAGGGTGTCGCAGCGCGCGAAGTCGGGGCACTCGTCGTCGGCGCGGCACGGGGTCGCGCAGAAGCTGCCCGAGTCGTCGGTGCTCGGCACGCAGCGGTTCTGGCCGTTGGGGACGAGCGGGTCGGCGCAGTCGGCGGGGCCGTTGCACGGGGTGCAGAGGGTCGTGTGGTCGTAGATACAGATGAAGGCGACGTCGGTGCCGCTCGACGAGACCGAGCGACAGCTCCAGCCGGCGGGACAGGCCTCGGTGCAGGTCTTGGTGCACCACGAGCCCTCGGGCCCCGGGACGCACCAGCCCGAGTTGCAGTCGCCGGGCTCTTCGCACGGGCTCCCGAAGCAACCGGGGCACGCGCTCGCGTCGGTCTCGGAGTCCGCGTCGCCGTCGCTGACGTCGACCACGTCGAGGTCGGGCAGGTCCGAGTCGACCTCGGTGTCGAAGGTGACGGTCGCATCACGCGAGTCGGCGTCGGCCGTGTCGCCGCTGCCTTCGCCGCTCTCGCCGCCGCATGCGGCAAGTGCCAGGACGAGGCCCATGATGGCGGTACCTCGAAAGGAGCCCAACGAAGGTCGCTGCGCAGAACGCAGGGTCTCCGGGTCCCGAGATCGAGGGAAGCTGTACTGTGGCCCCAGATGCCGCATGGGCTTGCTCCCCGGCAGCGACGGCCACCGTGAGGCGGGAGGGTAGCCGGGTCCATCGCGCGGCGCAAAGGGCGAAATCAACTCGGCCGCGGCCCGCGATGACGCAGAGCAGCATGCCGCGTCATGCCGGTCCATCATTCCGACCGTCGGGCTACGCGTGCGTCACTCGAGGCCGAGGACCTGGCAGCGCGCGGTGCGGGCCATGGGCCGGCCGTCGGCCTCGATGGGGTAGCTCTCGTCGGGTCGCGGCGGGGGCGGTGTCATCATGGTGCAGCGGACGCGCACGTCGCGGCCGTCGTAGGTCTTGAGTTTGTCGGTGGGCCACGCCGGGCCCGGGGCGAGCGGGACCGTGCCGGCGCTGGTCGCGATGAAGAACTCGAGGCCGTCGTAGGCTTCGACCGACTTGACAGGGTCGAGGGAGCGGTAGCTGAGGCGACCGGCGAGTGCGCGCGAGGCGGGGTCGAGGGGCGAAGCATCGAGGGGCGGCGAGACGGTGTCGCGCGGCGGCGAGGTCTCCGGCGCGGGGGTCGAGGTCTCGGGCGCGGCGGGCAGGCTCGGTGCGGCGGGGCAGCCGAGCAGCGGAGCGATGAAGAGCGGGGCGAGCCAATGGGACGCGAGGGGCTGGAGGGGCATGAGGGACTCCGGGAAGGGTGCTGCGAGCGGCGTGGTCCGGGCGGGACGCGCGTGCGAGCGACCTCATCGTAAAGGGCGCGCAAAAGGGCGGGACCAGGCGACCGCCGCGGTCGGCTTGGCGGGCACGATCGACGCAGCTATGATGCCACGGTTTCGCTGCGCTCACACGGAGTCCCGAGTCATGAACATCGTCGACGAGATCGTCGGATTCTTCACCCGCCTCTTCCGCCAGAAGGTCAACAGCGTCGAGGCCCAGGCCAAGGCGCGGGTCATGAGCGCGCAGGTGCGGGCCCAGAACAAGGTCGCCAACGCGGTCGACAAGAAGGTGAAGCAGGGGGCCGAGGCCGCCAAGGCCAAGGTCGTGCCGAAGCCGCCCGCCAAGAAGTAGTCGCGGCGGTCTCTGCCGACCTCACCGAGTACGGGGTGGCCTCGCGCTGCGGAGCAGGCTACAAGGGCCAATGCGGGTGCCCCTCCGTTCTATGGAACCTGGCTGCCGACGGATGTGTCGTAGAGGTGGTTCGTGAAGCTGACACACGTTCGCGTGACGAAATATCGTTGCATCGAGGACTCCGGGCTCGTGGCGATCGAGCCGGAGATCACGGCGCTCATCGGTAGGAACGAGTCCGGGAAGACCGCCTTCCTCGAGGCCCTGAGGCGCTTGAACCCGGCCGACGGCGCGCGCTTCGAGGTCACCGCGGACTACCCGCGCCCGCAGCTCGCGGCCTATCGCCGCCGGCACGAGCGCAACCCCGACACGGTCATCGCGACGCGGCTCGAGCTGCATGACGAGGACGTGCGCGAGGTCGAGCGGCGCTTCGGCAAGGGCATCCTCCAGAACCGCGTCATCGAGGTGCGGCGCGACTACAAGGGGCAGCTCCAGGTCGAGATGCCGGTGGCCGAGCACCTGGTCATCCAGCAGGTCGTCGCCAAGCGACAGGACCTCGACGACGAGGCGCGGCTCGCGACCGAGGGCGTACCGACCTTCCGCGAGCTGGCCACCCGGATGGAGGCCCACGCCGAGCGGAGCCGCGGTGCCGCGGTGCTGATGCAGGTCGCGCGACAGTTGGAAGGGAGCCCGCTGCAGACGCGCATCTGGAACGAGACGCTGGCCGCGCGGCTGCCGCGCTTCGTGTCGTTCGGGGAAGAAGACGTCATGCCCGGGGCCATCGGGCTCGACCGCCTCTCGGACCCGCTGGCGCGGCACGAGCCGGGCACGGCGACGGTGCTGGCGCTCTTGGATCTGGCCGGCGTCGAGCCTGCCGACCTGCACCCCGACAACCAGAGCTACGAAGAGCTGAAGGCGCGCATCGAGGCGAGCGCGCTCAGCGTGACCGACGAGCTCGTGACCTACTGGAGCCACGACAAGGACCTCGAGGTCGCGATCGACGTGGCCCCGGCCGGCCCGCATGACGTCGGCTTCGAGCCCGGCACCCCGGTCCTGCGCGTGCGGGTCGGGCACAAGAAGACGCGGGCGTCCTTGCCGTTGGGCGAGCGGTCGCGCGGCTTCGCGTGGTTCTTCTCGTTCCTCGTGCGCCTCTGCCAGCTCGGCGAATACGCCTCACCGCTCGTCATCCTGCTCGACGAGCCGGGCCTGAGCCTGCACGCCGGGACGCAGACCGACTTCCTGCGCTTCCTGGAAGAGCGGCTCGGGCCGGGCCATCAGGTCGTCTACACGACGCACTCGCCGTTCATGTTGGATGTGGCGCGCCTCGAGCGCGCGCGCGGCGTGACCATGGTCCCGGGGCGCGGGACGACCATCGCGGCCGACCTCTCGCAGATCGATGCCGATACGCTGAAGCCCTTGCGCGCGGCGCTCGGCGCGGCCTTCGCCGAGACGGTGCTCGGCTCACGTCCGCAGGGTCCGACGGTGGTCGTGAGCGATGCGGTCGACCTGCTGTGGCTGCGCTTCATGTCGTCCGAGTGCGAGCGCCGGAAGCGCACGGGGCTCGACCCGCGCTTCCAGATCTTGCCGCTCGGCGCGGGCGCGGCGCTGATGCCGTATGCCCTGCTGAACGACGCGCCCGGACGCAAGCTGGTGCTGCTGGTCGACGGGGCGCTCGACGCGGCGAGCCGCGACAAGATCGTGCGCTTCGCGCGGAGCCCGCTGGCCAGGTCCTTCCGACTGGTCGCGGTGGCCGACTTCGCGCAGAACAACGAGGGGGTGCCGACGCTCGAGGACCTGGTCGAGATCCCGACCTGGCTCTCGCTCGTGACCGAGGCCTTCAAGCTCTCGCCGCCGATGTCCGAGGACGAGCTCGGCCCGACCGGCGCCATCATCCAGCGCACGGTGAAGGGCCTCGAGGGCAGCGGGGAGACCCTCGATCGACTGCGCGTCGTCGAGACGGCGTTGAAGCGCGCGGGCACGCCGCTACCGCCCGCGATGGTTGATCGCTTCGCGCGCCTCTTCGAGGCGTTGAACGCGACGCTCGGCTGAGCCCGACCGCCGCCGCAGCTGGCCGCCTCTTTCAGCTGCCGGCGTACGCGGCCTCGAGGGCCGCGACGTCGAGCTTCTCCATCGTCATCATGGCGTCGAAGACGGCCTTCACCTTGAGCGGGTCCGGGTCGCCGATGAGCTCGGTGAAGCGGCGCGGCACGATCTGCCAGGTGATCCCGAAGGGATCGGTGATCCAGCCGCAGTTCACCGGCTTGGCGCCGGCCTGCACGAGTGCATCCCAATAGGTGTCGACCTCGGCCTGGTCGACGCAGTCGACGTAGAGCGAGATGCCCTGGGAGAAGCTGAAGTACGGGCCGCCGTTGTAGCCCATGAAGACCTGCCCACCGACCACGAACTCGGCCGAGACGAGCGGTCCGTCCTTGCTCGCGCTGGCGCGGTTGCGCACCTCGGAGCCAGGGAACGTCGCGGTGTAGAACGCGATGGCGGCCTCGAGTTGGTCGTTGAACATCAGGAACGGGGTGACCTTCTGCATGGCGGAGCTCCGGGGTGATGCGTTGGCGCGAGCCGCCTCAGTTGTTCAAGGCGCCGGCCGCGACCCACGAGCGGATGCGCGTGATGAGGCCGGGGTTGTTGGCGAAGAAGCTCGGGTCGCTGCGCGGCATGCGGTCCCCGCAGGTGGTGCCGCTGATCTTCCGGACCAGCAGCGAGTCGTTGGGCGAGCCGGGCAGGATGCGCTTCAGCGTGCTGCAGGCGCCGTTGTTGCCGGTGACGTTGACGAGGTTCGTGTAGGCCTGGCCCGCGGTGAGGAACAGACCGCCGCTGCCGCCGTGGCAGCCAGTGCAGTTGTTCGAGAAGATGGGCTGGATGTCGTTCGCGAAGGTCGGGATCGTGACCTGGATCGAGCCCGTCTTGACGACCGCGTCGTTCACGCCGTCGGAGACCGAGAGCGAGAACTCGAAGGTCGTCGCGGTGGCGAGCTCGGGGGCGGTCCAGGTGACCTTGTTGTTGGCCACAGTCACGAAGGACCCGAGCGGGTTCGCGGGCGAGAGCTGGACGAAGTCGAGGTCGAGCAGATCGCCGTCGGGGTCGCTCACCGTCGCGGTCAGCGTCGTGGTCTGGCCGGGCAGGATCGGGCCGGTCGGCGAGAGCGCGAGCGCGACCGTGGGCGGGCGATTGACCGGGGTCGTGTCGACCGGGGTCGTGTCCTCGACGGTCGTGTCGGCCGTGTCCTCGGGCGTGGTGTCGGCCGTGTCTTCGGGCGTCGTGTCGGCGGGCTCGGTGTCGGCAGGCTCCGTATCGGCCGTATCGAGCGGCGCGGTGTCGGCCGTGTCCTCCGTGTCTTGCGCGTCTTCGGTGTCTTGCGTCGTGTCGGCGATGTCGAGCGAGACGTCGCCGATGTCGTCGACATCGGGTGCCACGTCGGTGGCATCGGGCGGCGTCGCGGTGTCGGTGACGTCGAGGCGCGTGTCCTCGGGCGGGGTCGTGTCCGTCGCGTCACCGTCCTGGACCTCGGCCGCGGTGTCCTGCGTGTCGGCCGCGTCGGCGTCGTTGGACCCGGCCTCGTCCCCACCGCAGCCGATCGCCAGCCCGACCCACAAGAGCCCCATTCCGCGCCACTTCGACATCCCGACCTCCGCGCCTCGGGCGTGCATTGCCGAGGGAATTCACACCATATCCCGAGCCAGGGTTCGAGAAAACCGGACCCCGGCCGATGCGCGCAGGACCGCTTCGCAGCACGTCCCGAGGCCCGTCGCGCGGCGAGCTCGCGCCGGCCGCCTGACGCCGCGACGCCGTGTGCGAAAATCCGCGAATCCTTTTCGTGCCCCTCGGACTCTCCTGGGTGCGAGCCCACTGACGGGCCCGGGGAGTCCCCGCCATGCTGTCCAAGATCCTGCCGAAGAACGAGCATCCCATCGAGCGTGGAGCACGGGTGGTCCTCGGCCTCCTCCTCATCACGCTCTTTTTCGTCGGCCCCAAGACCCCGTGGGGCCTCCTCGGTATCATCCCGCTCGCGACCGGGCTCCTCGGGAGCTGCCCCCTCTACACCCTGTTTGGGATCTCGACGTGCAAGATGAAGACACCCAACACGCCGAGCTGAGGCTGCTCGACCGCCTCCGCTCGCGTGACCCGAGCGCGCTGACCATCCTCGATGCGCTGTACCGCAGCTCGCTGCTGGGCTTCGCGCGGCGCCTGGCCGGCGAACACGGCGCGGCCGAGGACGCGGTGCAAGAGGCGTTGTTGGCGCTCTGGACCCACCCTCCCGAGCTGCGCGAGCGCGGCAACCTGCGCGCGTGGCTCGTCACGACGACGCGGCACGCGCTCTATCGACGCCGCCTGAAGGATCAACGCGCGGCCCTGCCCGAGGACCTCGTCGAGCTCGGGGCGGCCGCCGGCTGGGGCGACCCGCAGCTCGGACAGAAGGTCGAGGCCACCCTCGCGCGCCGCGACTGCCTCGAGCACGCGCTCTTGCGCCTGCCGATCGACGACCGCGAGATCCTGGGGCTCGTCGACATCGAAGAGCTCTCGCTCGACGAGACCGCGACCGCCCTCGGCATCGGGCTCGCGGCCACCAAGAGCCGGTTGCATCGCGCGCGCCTGAAGCTGCTGGCGGCCGTCAGGAAGGAGCAGTGCCATGCAGGGTGAGACGACGACCGGAGGCGTCTCGTGCCGCGACGTGCTCGCGGCGCTCTCCGATTATCTCGGCGCGGCGCTCGACGACGAGACGCGCCAGAAGGCCGAGGCCCACCTCGCGGGATGCGCGAACTGCACCGACTTCGGGGCGGCGTTTGCCAGCACGCTGCGAGCGCTGGGCCGCTTGAGGGTTGTTGCGCAGGCGGATGCGGTGCGCTAATCGTCGCGCCAGAGGCCACCGTGAGCGATACCATCTCTGCAGCTACGAGCTCGAACTTCATCCGCGACATCATCACCGACCACCTCGAGCGCGGGCGCTACGACAAGGTCGTCACGCGCTTCCCGCCCGAGCCGAACGGCTACCTCCACATCGGGCACGCGAAGTCGATCTGTCTCAACTTCGGCCTCGCCAAGACCTTCGGCGGCGTCTGCCATCTGCGCATGGACGACACCAACCCGACCAAGGAAGAGACCGAGTACGTCGAGTCGATCGCGAACGATGTGCGCTGGCTCGGCTTCGAGTGGAAGGGCCAGGACGCGACGACGCCGTTCTACGCATCCGACTACTTCCAGCAGCTCTATGACTGGGCCGAGCTCCTCATCCAGAAAGGCAAGGCCTACGTCGACTCGGTCTCGCGCGACGAGCTGCGCAAGAACCGCGGGACGCTCACCGAGCCGGGGCGCGAGTCGCCGTTCCGCTCGCGCACGCCCGACGAGAACCTGGACCTCTTCCGGCGCATGAAGGCCGGCGAGTTCGAAGAGGGCGAGCACGTCTTGCGCGCCAAGATCGACCTCGCCTCGCCCAACATGCTGATGCGCGACCCGCCGCTCTATCGCATCCTGAAGGCGCACCACCATCGGACCGGCGACGCCTGGTGCATCTACCCGATGTACGACTACGCGCACGGGCTGAGCGACGCGCTCGAGGGCATCACGCACTCGATCTGCACGCTGGAGTTCGAGAACAACCGCGAGCTCTACGACTGGTGCCTCGACGCCGTCGGCTTCAGCGAGCCGCGGCCGCACCAGTACGAGTTCGCGCGGCTGGTCCTGGACTACACGGTCATGTCCAAGCGGAAGCTCTTGCTGCTGGTCAAGGACGGGCTGGTCGACGGCTGGGACGACCCGCGCATGCCGACCATCGCCGGGCTGCGTCGCCGCGGCGTACGGCCCGAAGCGATCCGCGCCTTCGCCGACATGATCGGCGTCGCCAAGACCAACTCGACGGTCGACATCGGCAAGCTCGAGTACTGCATCCGCGAGGATCTCAACGCGATCTCGCCGCGCGCGATGGCGGTCCTGGACCCGCTCGAGGTCGTCATCGACACGTGGCCGGACGACCTCGTCGAGTCGGGCGATTCGATCGAGGCCCCGTGGTTCCCGCCCGAGCTCGCCGACGGCCGCACCACGACGCGCCGCATCCCGCTCGGCAAGACCCTCTACATCGAGCGCGACGACTTCATGGAGGACCCGCCCAAGGACTTCCATCGCCTCTCGCCCGGACAGGAAGTCCGCCTGCGCTACGGCTTCGTCATCCGCTGCGACCGGGTCGTGAAAGACGAGGACGGCAAGGTCATCCGCCTGCACGTGAGCCACGACGCCGAGACGCGACACGGCACGACCGGGTCGGACAAGAAGAAGGTGAAGGGCACGATCCACTGGGTCGACGCGCAGGCGGCGCTGGACGCCGAGGTGCGGGTCTACGACCGCCTCTTCAAGGTCGCGGCCCCCGACCGCGAGGACGACTTCCTCTCGACCCTGAACCCGGAGTCGAAGGTCGTCATGCAGGCCAAGATCGAGCCGGCGCTGAGCGCGTTCGGCGCCGGGCAGCACGTCCAGTTCGAACGACAGGGCTTCTTCTTCACCGACCCCAGCGACCACAAGGACGGCGTGCGCGTCTTCAACAAGGTCGTCGGGCTGCGCGACACGTGGGCCAAGGTCAAGGCACGTACGGAAGTGCCGAGCGCGGTCCCCGAGCCGGTCGCGAAGAAGGCAGCGAAGGCGCCGGACACGCGGCCCGAGAAGCTGTCGCGGGCGGAGATCCGGGAGCGCCGCTTCGCGGCCGACCCGGCGCTCGCGGCGCGCTTCGAGGCGATGAAGCGCGACCTCGGCATGAGCGAGGACGAGGCCGAGCTGTGCGCCGAGACGCACGCGCTGGCCGACTTCGTCGAGGCCGCGTTGGCGGTCTACGCGAAGCCGCAGGCGATCGCCAAGTGGGTCGTGAACGAGCTCCTGCGCGAGGTGAAAGAGCGCGACCTCGAGACGCTGCCGCTGACGGCGGTCGCGTTCGCCGGGCTCGTGAAGCTCGTCGACGAGGGGCAGCTCTCGACGACGGCTGGCAAGACCGTCTTCGCCGAGCTCGTGCAGCAGGGCGGCGACCCAGAGGCCATCGTCGCGCGCCTCGGGCTGGCGCAGGTCGATGACGACGGTGCGATCGAGGCGGCGGCCGACCAGGTCATCGCGTCGAACGCCGACCAGGTCGCGAAGTACCGGAGCGGCAAGACCCAGCTCCTCGGGTTCTTCGTCGGGCAGGTGATGAAGGCCACCGGCGGGCGCGCGCGGCCCGACAAGGTGAGTGACATCGTCAAGTCGAAGCTCGGCTGATACGCTGACAATCCCATCACGGACCCGGAAGGAGCGGCATGGCCACCGTCGTCGTCACGAAGAGCAACCTCGAGTCGATCATCAAGAACAGCCCGCTGGTCGTCCTCGACTTCTGGGCGGCGTGGTGTGGCCCCTGTCGCACCTTCGCCCCGATCTTCGACCGCGCTTCCGAGGAGCACAAAGACTACGTCTTCGGTAAGGTCGACACCGAGGCCGAGCGCGAGATCGCGGGCTACTTCGGCATCCAGGCGATCCCCACGCTGATCATCTTCCGCGACGGGATCGGGGTCTACCAGGAGTCCGGCTCCCTGCCGCCGCGCGCCCTGGATGAGGTGCTCCAGGCCGCCAAGGCGCTCGACATGAACGAGGTCCGCGCCGAGCTCGAGCGCGAGTCGCAAAAGCCAGCCGACGACACCCCGTGGGAGCTGCAGGAAGACTGACAACCCCTGCATCGCCTTGATTCGTCAGCGAGACCCGCGCGGGCAAGGAACGAGCGCCGGGAGGGAGGAGGCGACCTAACGGCCGCCGCACGACCGACCAAGCGAAGTTCGTCCGCCGGCAGCCTGGCTCCGCCAGGCCTTGTGCGAACTGACGCCGCCCCCGCGGGTCGCAGCGACGAATCACATCTTGATGCGCTCGTTCCTCGGGTCGTAGAGCGGCTGCCGGCTGACCTTCGCAGGGAACCGGTCGTTGCCGATCTGGACCTCCCACCTGCCGGTCCTGAGCCACGCGTCGCTGACGCCCTTCGCCTCGCCATGGGCCTCGACCATGACCAGGCCGACCGCGCCGCCGAGCGTGTGCCCGTACGAGCCGGCGCGCACATACCCGACGGCCTTGCCATCGCGCCAGACGACCTCGCCGTGGAAGAGCATCGCGTCTGGGTCCAAGACCTGGACCTGCACGAGGCGCTTTGACAGCGGGGCCTCTTTCTTGGCGATGACGGCCGCCTTGCCGATGAAGTCGTCCTTGGTGAGGTCCACTGCGAAGCCGAGCCCGGCTTCCAGCACGTGGTCGGTGTTGTCGATGTCGTGGCCGTAGTCGCGGTAGCCCTTCTCCATGCGCAGGCTCGCCAGCGCTTTGAGGCCCGCGTGCTCGAGCCCCAGCGGAAGGCCCGCGGCGACCACCCGATCGTAGACGTGCACGGCCTGCTCGGCGGGGATCAAGAGCTCGTAGCCGAGCTCGCCGAGGTAGGTGATGCGGTTCATCTGCACGCGCGCATAGCCGACGTCGATCTCCTGCGACGCCCGGAACGGGAACGCCGCGTTCGACAGGTCCGCCGTCGTCACGCGCTGCATCAGCTCGCGGCTCTTCGGCCCCTGCACGTTCAACTGCGCGTACGCCCCGGTCACGTCACTCACGAAGCAGTGCGCGTCGGCCGGCGTGTACTTGTCCAACCAGGTCTCGACGTGGCGGTGCGCCGTGTCGGTCGCGACCAGGAAGAACCGGTCTTCCGCGAGCTTCGTGATAGTCACGTCGGCCTGCAGCTTCCCGTCTTCGTCGAGCCACTGCGTGTAGACGATCTCGCCGACCTTGCCGTCGACCCGGTTGGCCGACACGTGCTCCAGCACGCGCCC
>JAEUKJ010000737.1 GCA_016792665.1 Deltaproteobacteria bacterium
GCGATCGGTCCGATGAGCATCCAATAGAGACGGGTGAAGACACCCTTCGAGGGGGTCGACGCGACTTCCGACATGACAGGCTCCACGTAGGATGGCGGCCCGACCATCCCGTTTTCCTGCCGCGTTCATCGCGACACCCTAGTGGGCAAGATGAAGGACCACGCGATGTGCGGTCAACCGCTGTCGGACATTCCGCGACGTTTCGGGGCGGCGGTGCCGCGCCGGGTGCGGCTCAGGGCGGAGCAGCGAGGGCTCAGGGCGGAGCAGCGAGCAGCGAGGGCTCAGGGACGGAGCAGCGAGCCGAGCGGGTGGAGGCCGTCCTGGCGCCAGTCGAGCGGGGGTCGCTGCATCTCGCCGGGGCGGCACACGCGTACCGAGGTCGGGAGGTCGAGCGTCGGTGCGCCGATGACGGCCAGCGTCGACAGCACGGGGAGGGTCTCGGCGAGGGCGTCGCGGTCGGCGGGGAGGAACCAGAGGATACGCGGGCCCTCGGCGACGCGGAGCGCGGGGCTGGGGTGGGTCGCGCACAGCGCGGTCTCGGAGGCGAAGCTCGGGGCGCCGAGCATCGCGGACAGCGTCTCGGCGTGGCGGCGACCGGCGAAGTGGGCGGGGCGATCGGCGAGCGGCAGCGCGGCCTCGAGCGAGGGCAGGGCGGCGGCGAGGCGGGCGGCGAGGGTCTCGCGGGCCTGGTCATCGCCCTCGACCCAGACGCACTGCGGCGAGAGGCAGCCGGCCTGATCCCAGGCGAGGAGGTCGCGTCCGAGGGCGGCGACCTCGGCGTCGGTGGGCGGCGCTGCGACCCATATGGCCGACACGCGGTGACCATGGGGCGCGAAGGCCTGGGAAGGGGTCACGCGGCGACCGACGGCGGCGACCGTCTCGTCGCTGCCGAGCACGATGACGGCGTCGACCTCGCCCACGGCCTGCGCGACGGCGAGGGTGTCGTCCGAGGCGAAGGGGGTCGGGACCACGCCGAGCGACGCGGCCAGGACCTCGCCGAGCGCCTCCTGTCCGGCCGCGGTCTTCAGGCGGACCTCGGCCCCGAGGGCGCGCGCGAGGCCGCACTGGCGCCACGCGGAAGCGGGCAGGGTGCGCGCGGCGATGACCAGGACGCGGGCGGGGACGCGGGTCGGCCAGTCGCTGGGGAGCTCGGCGAAGAGGGCGGTCAGCGCAGAGGCGGTCCAGGCGTCGGCCTCGGCGCGGAGCCCTTCGCGCCACACCTCGGGGGACACGCCGAAGGTCTCGGCGAGGGCGTGCGAGGTGGTGCCGGTGGACGCGGCCTCGAGGGAGGCGCGCACCGTGCTCGCGAGGTCGGCGAGGACCTCGTGTCGCGCGCGGTCGGGCATGTCAGCGCGCGACCTTGGCGAGGATCTCCTCGGCGCTGAGGCTGCAGCCGCGCGGCGTGGCGCCGGGGCGGCGGCCGTGCAGGGTGAGGCGGCCGTCGGCGTCCAGAGCTCCCAGGTCCGAGGTCAGGATGGAGGACACGTTGTCGAGGTTCAGCAGATCGAAGCAGCCGACGAGCCCGACCTCACCAGGGCCGAGGGCCGCGCCGGTCTCGGGGTGGACCACGCGGAAGCGTAGGGTTCCCATCGGGGCGAATGGCGTTCCGTAGGCCTGGCTCGTGAGCTCGGTCATGCCGTATTCGGCGCGGACGAGAGACGCGGGGACGCCGAGGATGGCCTCGAGCTTGGCGAGCAGCTCGGCCTCGGAGAGCCCGAGCGTGCGGCCCTTGAACCCACCCGTGAGCATCACGCGCGAGCCGGGTGGGAGGCGGGGCGGCCAGCGGAGCTTGTCGAGGAGCTCGGCCAGGGCGAACGCGGTCGTCAGCACCAGGACGCGCTCGTCGCCCGTGCCGTGGCCCTCGCCCAGGGCGGTCTTGGCGAGGTCGAAGTCGATGCCGTCCTTCTCCATGACCCAGTAGGTCTCGGACGCCAGGGCGCCCGCGAGCTCGGTGACCATGAAAGACAGCGAGCTGTCGGGCAGGACGTCGGCGCGTGGGATGAGCGAGATCCAGCGTCGTCGCGACGGGTCACCGTCCAGGACCCCGGCGATGAACGGGTGCGCCATGGCCGTGCGATAGAGGGTGGGGTCCGATACGCGGCGCGCGCCGCGGCGGCCGACGGTCGTGCCCGAGGTGCGGAAGACGAGGTCCTTCTTGCCGGCGGGGCGCGAGCAGAGGTCGATTTCCTGGAAGAGCTCGGTCGGCACCATCGGGGCCGTCTGCCAATGGTCGAGGCTCGCGCCGAGGCGGCTCACGAGGCGTGCGTAGGCCGGCAGGGCTGCGGCCTGATAGCGCAGGACGCGCACGGCCAGCGTGTCGAAGTCGCCCTCGCCGCGACGCAGGAAGGCGAGCAGGTCCTGGTGCAGGTCGTGACGCTGATCGTCGAGCGTGTTGGCTGGGTCGAGGTCTTCTTCGACGCTACTCATGGTTGCGACTCCGTGGTCGCCTCGAGGGGCGACGCCTCCGCGCGCTCGGCGGCGACTGCGTGCAAGATCGCCTGGAACGCTGCGTCGCGCTGCGCATCGCTCAAGACGAGAGGCGGCGTCAAGCCCAGGATGTCGCCGAGGACGCCGCTCGGCAGGACGATGAAGCCGTCGCGCAGGAGGCGACCCATCACGCGGGCCGCGGCCCCGGCCGAGCCGAGCTCGAGCCCGAGCATGCCGCCACGCCCGCGCACCGGGATGCCGTGCGGGGCGAAGAAGTCGCGGGTCGCGGCCTCGAAGCGGCGAGCGAGGGCCGGGATGTCGAGGCCGTCCATCACCTCGAGGGTGGCGAGCGAGGCGGCTGCGACGACCGGGTTGCCGAGGAAGGTCGAGGTGTGGATCGCCTCGCCCTGGCTGTCGCCCCAGGCGCGCATGACGTCCGGGCGGGCCAGCGCGGCGCCGATGGGCAGGCCGCCGCCGAGGCTCTTGCCGACGGCCATGACGTCGGGGCGGACGCCCTCGAGCTGGGAGGCCCACCAACGACCGGTGCGGCCGAGGCCGGTATACACTTCGTCAAAAACGAGGATGAGGCGGCGACGATCGCAGATCTCGCGGAGCGCCGCGAGCCACCCCGCGGGGGGCACGACCTCGCCGCCGCGGCCTTGGATGGGCTCGACCAGGATGACGCCGATGCTCTCGCCGCAGGTCGCAGGGCCGGCCACGAAGGCGTCGATGAGGCCCGGGTCGCAGCCGTAGGGAAGGTGGCGCACGTGGGTGCCGAGCTGGGCGCTGAAGGGGGCGCGGAAGTCGGCCTTGTAGGCGGTCGCGGCGAGGGCGCCGTAGCTGAGGCCGTGGTAGCCACCCCAGAAGGCCAGGACCCCGGGTCGGCGCGCGGCCAGCGTCGCGGTCTTCAAGGCGGCTTCCACCGCCTCGGCCCCCGAGCTGCCGAGGATGACCTGGGTGAGGCCGCCGGCCTCGTCGCCCTTTTCGGCGAGCGCGCGCATGAGCTCGATGCGGCGGTCGTTCGGGAATACGTCGCCCATGCCGTGCAGGAGGCGGCTGGCCTGGGCGGTGATCGCGGCCGTGACGGCGGGGTGGGTATGGCCGATGGTGGCCACGCCGAAGCCGGCGGTGAGGTCGACGAAGCGGTTGCCGTCGGCGTCCCACACGTTGGCGCCGGCCGCGCGGACCCAGGCGATGGGGTCCTTCGACAGGCCGCGGGCCTCACCCTGGCGGGCGCGCCGCGCGGTGATCCCCGGGCTCTCGTGGCGGGCCAGGACATCGATCAACGCGACCCCGAGAGGGCCGGGGAGAGGGCCCCGCACCGCCGGAAGGGCCCACCCGCTCTCGTCGTTCCAATCCGCGCAGAGCTTGGCCGGGCCAGGCTGCTGGCGGATGCATCCGGTGTCGTCCGGTCGCTCCATGGGGCAAACATCGCACACCCGTGGCGCGAGGCCATCCTTTTCCGGGGGACGAGGGTGCGACGTCGCATGACTTCGCGGATGGCGGCCGGCGCGGCCCTATGGCATGACGAGAGCGAGATGACCCAAGCGTGTCCCTGTCGCCGAACGATGTTGGTCCCGAGGGCGACGGGCCCGCGTGTCGGACGGCTCGTGTGCGTCTGGCTCGGGCTGGCCGTGGCGGGGCTCTTCATCGGGTGCAACTCGGCGACGCCGCCGGGCGAGGGCGCCATCGCGGCCTACCTCGAGCGACAGGGTCTGGACGCCGGTGTCGCGCGCGGGGGCGATGCGGTGGCGGACACAGGCCCGAGTGCCGTGGCAGCGCGGCGCGTGGCGATCACCGTCGAGCGCGGCGAGGGGATCCCCGATATGGACCCCGGCCCGGGCGAGAGCGACCCCTACGTGGTGTTGGAGTACGAGGGCGAGCGGCATCGCACCTCGACCGCCGAAGGCAAGGCGGACCCGGTCTGGGGGGACACGTTCATCCTGGACCTGCGCCCCGGCTCGACCCTGACCGTGCGCCTCTACGATGAGGACTCGCTGACCTCGGACGAGCTGCTCGGCACCCTCGCCGTCGAGCTGCCGGTCGTCGTGCCGGGTGAGTCGAAGCCGCTGGTCCTGGCCTTCCGCAACGGCGAGAGCGGCAAGGTCACGCTGACGGTGACCGGGATGGCGCCGCGATGATCGGGGCGGGCGACGCGGTGGTGGCCTTCGGCAAGGAGGCGCAGGCGCTGCTGGCGGTGCTGGGGCGGTCCTTGCGGATGACCTTCCGCATGCGCTTCTCCGACTTCGTGGACCAGCTCGGGCGCGTGGCGCTCTCGGCGTTGCCGCTGGTGTGCATCGCGGCGCTGTTCGCGGGCATGGTCATCGCGCTGAACTCGAGCGTGCAGCTGACGAAGTACGGGCAGCCCGAGCTCGTGGCGGACGTGGTCTCGGTGTCGCTCGTGACCGAGCTCGCGCCGGTCTTCACGGCGCTCTTGATGTCGGGCAAGGCCGGGGCCGGGCTCGCGTCGGAGCTCGGCATGGTGGTCTTGTCGGGGCAGGCGCAGGCGATGCGCGCGCTGAGCCTCGACATCGATCGCGAGCTCATCGCGCCGCGGGTGTGGGCGTGCGTCATCGGCACCATGCTCTTGACGATCGCGGCCGCGCTGTTCGGGCTCATGGGCGGCATGGTGCTCGGCTCGGCCAAGCTCGGCATCTCGCCCATCCACTACATGAACCGCGCGACCTTCGCGCTGGACCCGATCCACTTCGTCCTGTGCATCGTGAAGTCGATCGGCTTCGGGGTCATCATCGCGGCCTTCGGGACGCGCATGGGCCTTCGCGACAAGGTCGACGCCGGGGCGCTGGGGCAGCACACGATGAGTGCCGTGGTCATCGCGAGCTTCGTCGTGCTCATCGCGGACCACGTCATGACGACGTTCATCTACGCGGTGCTGGGACCATGAGCACGCCCGCCTTCCGCATTCGCGAGCTCGCCTGGCGGGTGTCGCCCGACTTCGCGCTCGACATCCCGAGCCTCGATCTGCCGGCCAAGAAGACGACCGTCATCCTCGGTCGCTCGGCCAGCGGCAAGTCGACGCTCCTGTCGCTGCTGGGGCGCGTCGAGGGCAGCTACTTCGAGCGGCCGACCGCGCTCTCGGGGCAGGTCCTGCTCCTCCTCGACGGCGCGCCGGCGCCCATCGATCTCCTCGCCCTGTCCGAGCGTGATCTCCTGAAGCAGCGCCTGCGCGGCCCGACGGTCGGCTTCGTGTTCCAGCGCGAGGGCCTCTTCCCCGGGCGCGACGCGACCGAGAACGTGACCTGGCCGCTCATGGCGTTGGGCACGCCGAAGGCCGCCGCCGAGGTGCGCGCGCGGCATGCACTGGACGCGGTCGGTCTCGGGCCGGACCGGCAGGTGGCGACCTTGTCGGGCGGCGAGCGCAAGCGTCTCGCCATCGCGCGGGCCATCGCGCTCGAGCCCGAGGTGCTGCTCCTCGACGAGCCGCTGACCGGCCTCGATCCCGAGGCTCTCGGTGGGCTGCGCGAGCTGCTTGCGCGGCTCGCGGCCGAGGGGCGGACGATGGTCATGGTGACGCACCAGCGCGAGGACGTGGTCGCGTTGGGCGACCACCTCGTCTTCATGGACCGCGGGCAGGTCGTGCTCGCTGGCGCGCGCGCCGAGCTGGGCGCCGAGCTCGAGCGCTTCTTCGCGGGGCAGGTCCCCACCTTGGCGCCATCAGGAGGCCCGACATGAATCGCTCGACTGCTGGAACGGATGCCAAGCGCGCGTCGGCACGGCGCGGCCACTTCTGGATCGGCCTCGTGGTCGGCGCGATCGTGGCGGCGGCGCTGCTGTTCTCGATCTACTATGTGCCGCGGAAGGGCTTGAGCTTCGGGCGCGAGCCCATCGCCTTCACGGTGGTCCTGGACGAGGCCAACGGCCTGCGCGCTGGGAGCCCGGTGTTGGTGTCGGGGGTCGAGGCGGGCGAGGTGCAGGCGGTGGAGATTCGCGAGATCCCGTCGCGCGGCTGGAAGGTCCTAGCCCAGGTCGAGGTCTTCGATGGGCAGCGCTTCGGGCCGATGCTGAAGACCGACTCGGTCTACCAGGTCGGGAAAGCCGGGCTGCTCGGCGAGTCGACCGTGGCCATCGTGCCGGGTGGGCAGGGGCCGGCCATCGCGGGGCAGCTCGTCGATGGGCGTCCGCCGACCGACTTCACGCGCATCCTGGACGACCTCGCGGTGGTGTCGCGGCGCGTGGCCGACTTCATGGACGGGCGCGAGCCGGGCGATCCGAACCTGCGCCGGTCGCTGATCGACCTCCAGGCCACGATTCGGAATATCCGCGATTTTTCGGAGAAGCTTCCGAAATAGTGGAGTGCTGGAGGGGCCCGATCGAGCTAGGTCGGCCAGTCTTCGTCGTCGTCCAGCTCTGCCATGAGGCGGTCGGCCTCGAGGCGCGGCGCGTTGTGTCCCTGGTCGATGGCGAGGCGCTTGCCCTCGACCAGCGCCGTGCGCGCGGCCTCGATCCGACCGCCTTCCAGGCGCAGGGCACCGAGGCGCAGCCAGGCGAGGCAGTAGTCGGGCTTCAGCGCGACCAGGGCCTCGTACTCGGCCTCGGCCTCGGCCTTGTGGCCGGCTTCTTCCAGGGCTTGAGCGAGGCTCCAGCGCGGGAGCTCGGAGGTCGGCATGCGCGCCTTGAGGGCTTCGAAGCGCGCGATCTTGGCGGTCATTGCGGGGGTCGGGTCGGTCACGCTCTCTCCGTACTCCGCTTCAGGCCTTCGCGGCGAGCTTCTTCTTGGCCTGCCCGACCCAGTCCTCGCGCTCGATCTTGCCAGGCAGGGCGCCGACCAGCTCGGAGATCTTGGCGATGATCTCGCCGTCGAAGGCCGCGAGCTGCGCGAAGGTGAAGACACCGAGCTCGTTCAGCCGCTGCCCGGTCTTGGGCCCGATGCCCTTGATGCCCCCGACGAGATCGTCCTTCTGGCCCGCGGTCGCAACCGGCACCTTCGTCCCGAACGTCTCCCAGAACACGTCGGACACTCCGGCTGGGCGCGCGCTGGCCTTGGCCTTCGCGTCGGCCTCTGCCTTCGCCTTGGCGGCATCAGCATCGGCCTTCGCCTTGGCGGCATCAGCATCGGCTTTGGCCTTCGCGTCGGCATCGGCCTTGGCCTTCGCGGCGTCGGCATCGGCCTTGGCCTTGGCGTCGGCATCGGCCTTGGCCTTCGCGGCGTCAGCGTCGGCCTTGGCCTTGGCGTCGGCATCGGCCTTGGCCTTCGCGTCAGCATCGGCCTTGGCCTTGGCTTTGGCTGCATCAGCCTCGGCCTTGGCCTTCGCCGCGTCAGCATCGGCCTTGGCCTTCGCGTCGGCCTTGGCCTTGGCCTCGGCCTTGGCTTTCTGCGCGAGCTCCTCGGCGCGTCGCTTCGCCGCGATCTCTGCCTCCGACTTGCGGGCCCGCGCGGCGTCGCTCTCGGCGCGCACCTTGGCAAGCTCGGCCTCGGCCCTGGCCTTGGCCGCGTCCGCCTCGGCCTTGGCCCTGGCTGCCTCGGCCTCGATCTTGGCCTGCTCTGCCTCGGCACGGCCGGCCTCGCCCTGGGTCTCACCCGCGTCTGCGCCGGCTTCGGGTCGCGCCTCGGTCGTGGACGCCGAGCTCTCTTCCGCGTTCGCCTTCGTCCCGACCGCGTCGACAGTCGTCGGCAGGTCGCCGTCGACACGCGTCGCCTGGCGGTCCTCGACGACCTCCGCGGCGGCCTCCGCGCTCGCGCGCCCTTCGCCGGCCGCGCCTTCGGGACCTGCCTGTGCTCCGGACTTGAGCCTCGCCTCCGCCTCGAGCGCCCTCGCCTCCGCGAGCTGGGCGCGCATCTCGGCCTGGGAACGCGCCCGCTCCGCGTCGAGACGCGCGCGCTCTGCCTCGGCTCGCGCCTTCTCGGTCTCGGCTCGCGCCTTCTCGGTCTCGGCTCGCGCCTTCTCGGCCGCCTCGGCTCGCGCCCGCTCGGCGCCCGACCCGTCGGGGCTCCCGCCACCCTGGGCGATCTGCGCCTCGAGCTCGCTCACGCGCTTGCTCCGCGCCTCGAGCTCGGACCTGGCATCGTCCCACTTGCGCCCGATCGTCTCGGCCTTGCGGCGGTGGCTCTCGACGTCTGCTTCGAGGTCGCGCCGCTCCTCCATGGCCTTCTGGGCCGCTCCCGACCACCACTTCCAGCCGATGAAGAGGCCGCCGAAGAACGCCGAGATCAAGACAAGGACTCCCACGAAGGTGCTGTCGAACATGGTGCCTCTCCTTGGGCTTGGGGATACTCCGAGGTTACAGCTTCCACGCTGTGACGCAACTTCGCGCCCGCCCGTCATGCGAGGTCGGTGGCGATCTGCCATGCGCTCGGCGAGCGAACGTCGCCGCCGCCGGGCACCGATCCGCCCCGATGAGGGTCGACGTCAGCGGACCTGGGTCGGTGAGGTCTGGCAGACGAACGTCCCGCTCGCGCACGCGTCGGTCGTGCCGATCTGACCGACATTGTTGCGGCCCCAGCAGTACACCTCGCCGTTCGTCTTGCGCGCGCAGCTGTGATAGCGGCCAAGGCTCGCCATCTCCCAATCCGTGTCGGACCCGACCTGGACCGGTGCGTTCCGCGAGGTGAGCGTGCCGTCCCCGACCTGGCCGTAGCCGTTGTTGCCCCAGCACCAGAGCGTCCCGTTGCCCCGCACGCCGCAGGTGGCGGTGTACCCATTGGCGACCTGGACCCAGTTGGTCGAGGCCCCGATCTTGACCGGCGTCGTCCGCGTCGTCGTCGTGCCATCGCCCAACCGACCACTGCTGTTGCTTCCCCAACACCACAGCGTCCCGTCCACTTGGATGCCGCACGTATGCGCTTGTCCGGCCGCCACGACAGACCAGGCCGCGGTCCCGATCTTCGTCGGGCTCGAGCGGTTGGTCGATGTCCCATCGCCGAGCTGATAGCTCGAGTTCAGGCCCCACGTGTAGAGCGAGCCGTCGTTGCGCAGACCCGTCGTGAAGTT
>JAEUKJ010000121.1 GCA_016792665.1 Deltaproteobacteria bacterium
CCGCGCGCGGGGTCTTGCCGGCCTTCATCCGCGCCTCGAGCGCGTCGTGCTGGAACACGTAGGCAATCGAGCCGAGGAAGCCCTCGCCCGTCGGGATGTCCGCGGCCTTGGCGGCCGGCGCCTTGGCCTGCGCGGCCTTGGCGCGCGCGGGCAGGGCCGCCTGCGGGGCTGCCGCCTTCTTCGGCGCATCGACGATGGCGTCGATGTCGTCGAGCGACATCGCGGTCGTCTTCTCTTCCTGGAAGCCCGCATCGGCGAGGCCGCGCGAGGCGACTGCCGCAGGCTTGCGCGACGGACCACCCCGATCGATCGCCGCGATGGCGTCATCGAGAGGCACCGCCATCGTCTTCTCGCTCTCTTCGATCTGCTTCGGAGCCGCCTTGAGCGCGGACGGCTTGGCCGGCGGCGCCTTCGACGGGAGCGCATCGATCTTGTCGATGTCGTCGAGCGAGAGGGCCGAGGTCTTCTCGTCGTCGAAGCTCACCGCCGCCGCCGACCTCGCCGCGACCTTGGGAGCGGCCTTCGCGGGCAACGCGTCGATCTTGTCGATGTCGTCGAGCGAGAGGGCCGAGGTCTTCTCCTCGTCGAAGCCGACCGACGCCGACGAGCGCGACTGCGCCGACTGGATCGCCTGCTTCGCCGCCTGCGGCGCGAGCGCCAGCGTCTCCGAACGCTTCACCGGGGCCGCGCCACCGCGCACGGCCGCACCCGGCTTCGGCGCCGGATGCCCGAGCAGGGTCTTTTGAGGAGCGCGCTTGGGCTCGTCGTCCTCGGGCGGGAGATCGGCCACGTTGAAAGCCGAGGTCTTCTCCTCGTCGAACGACGCCGCCTTGGCGGCCTGGGCCTTGAGCGCCCTCGCGTCCATCGAGACGGTGGCCTCGTCCTCGAGCATCCCGAGGTCGGCGAGGTTGATCGCCGACGTCTTCGCGTCGAAATCGGCCTCCTCCACGCGAGGCGCGGCGGGACGCGGAGCGGGGGGCGCGGGGCGAGCCGCAGGGGGAGGGGCCGGACGCGCCGCGGCGGGAGGGGCAGGACGCGCCGCCGATCCACCCGTGGTCGGCCCTGATGGGCGGGCCGGGGCAGGCGGGGCAGGGCGTCGAGCCGGGGGCGGTCCTTTCTTGTCGTTGCCAGAGGTCATCGCGATCCTCGCTAAGGGCTCTAGAAAACCAGGCTTACGGGCACACCCGACCGACCCTGGTCTTGGGAACGCGCGGACTGTAACAGCGGTCGTGGAAGTTTCCAACTGGTCACGGGGCGCGTCGTGCCTACCTCCCCGGCTCGGCCTCCGCGGCTCCCCCGAGGGCAGTCGGTGCCGTTGCGAATCCTCTTCAGAAGGCCCGACCAGGCCGCGTGCCGCGACTGCGCCGCGCTCACGCCGCTCCCACTCCCACACCGTGGCCCCGCGTGTCCCGATGCCGCATCGCCCCGAGCCCGCCGCCCCTGCACCGGACTTCGCCGAGCAGGACCATCCTCCAGAGTCCGACCGCGCCGATCGTGACCGCGCCCCCGAAGCGACTCACGAGACCGGGCCGCTCGTCGAGGCCGACCCGGGCCCGCCGCCCCCGATGGAGCTCGCCGCGCGTGTCACCGCGAACCTCGCGGCGGCCAGCGGCGTCCGACGCCTGATCCTCGAGCCCCTCGTGCACTGGTCCTTCCGCGCCGGCCAGGTCGCCGAGCTGGTCGCAGAGCCCGGCACCGAGGGCTACTTCGCGATCGCCAGCGCGCCGATCGAGCTCCCCCGACTCTCGTTCCTCATCAAGGCCGGAGGCTCGGCGAGCGAGCCGCTCATGGCCCTGGCCCAAGGGCGAGCTCTCACGATCCGAGGCCCCTACGGCCGTGGCTTCGACATCCCTTCCGTCCCACGCTCGCCCCTCGTCTTCATTGCGGCCGGGACGGCCATCGCGGCCGCGCGCTCGGGCCTCCTGCACGCGCTCGGCGATGTCGAGGTCGTCCCCCCGGGCTCGCTCGCGCTGGTCGTCGGCGTGCGCCACGAAGCCGATCTGTGCTTCGCCGACGAGCTCCTCGCGCTCGCGCGCCGCGGCGTCGTGATCCGGGTCGCGGTGAGCCGGCCCGAAGCCCCGCTGACCGCGCCCCACCTGCGCCATGGTCGCGTCCACGATCACCTGGCCGACCTGGTCACCCCCGCGACCCTGGCCTTCCTCGCCGGCTCGGACGCCTTCGAGGACGACGTCGAGGCGGCGCTCGGCACCCTCGGTGTCGGCCACGCGCAGATCCAGCGCAACTACCGTCCAGACCACCGCTCGAACCCGGCCTGAGCGCCTGCGATGCGGTCCGGAAGGACCGCCCCCGACAGGAATCGAACCTGTGACCTACGCCTTAGGAGGGCGCCGCTCTGTCCAACTGAGCTACGGGAGCAGGGTCGGGGAAGCCCCGGACCGGGGCGGGTCCTAGCAACCCCCTGGACCGGGGTCAAGGGCGCCGACCTTCACGCCCGCCCTCGTCAAGGTCCCGCGGTCCCACCCTAGCGCGGGCGATCCCCCGGCGCCTCGCCCCGCTATCGCGTTGACAAGCGGCCGCGCGCGCGCAATTTGGGCGGCGCAATGGCTCGCCACTACTTCACGACCCCGCTCTATTACGTCAACGCGCGCCCCCACATCGGGCACGCCTACGCGACGGTCCTCGTCGACGCGCTCACGCGCTACCACCGCCTCTTCGGTGACGAGGTCTTCTTCCTCACCGGCACCGACGAGCACGGCCAGAAGGTCATGAAGGCCGCCGAGGCCCGCGGACTCACCCCGCTGGCGCACGCCGACCAGATGTCGGCCGCCTTCCGCGACCTCTGGCCCACCCTCGAGGTCGCCTACGACGACTTCATCCGCACCACCGAGCCGCGCCACACGGCCATCGTGCAGCGCTTCCTCCAGCAGCTGCGCGACCAGGGCGACATCTACGAAGCCGACTACGAAGGGTGGTACTCGCCGGCCGCCGAGCGCTTCTGGGCCGAGAGCGAGCTCGTCGACGGGCGCTGCCCCGACACCGGCCTCGAGGTCTTCTTCCTGAAAGAGCGCAATTACTTCTTCCGCATGTCGAAGTACGCGCCCGCGCTGCGCGCCCACTTCGCCGCGCACCCCGACTTCGTGCTCCCGACCTATCGCGGCAACGAGGTCCTGGGCTTCCTCGACAAGGGCGTCGAAGACCTCTGCATCTCGCGCCCCAAAGAGCGCCTGCCCTGGGGCATCCCCATCCCGTTCGCGCCCGACTACGTGACCTACGTCTGGTTCGATGCGCTCTCGAATTACGTATCGGCCCTGGGCGGCCCCGACGATCCGCGCTTTGCCGCCTGGTGGCCCCACACGGTCCACACGATCGGCAAGGACATCCTGACGACCCACGCGGTCTACTGGTCGACCATGCTGCTGGCCCTCGGCCTCCCGCTCCCGCAGCACATCGTGGCGACCGGCTGGTGGCTCTCGCAGGACCGCAAGATGTCGAAGTCACTCGGCAATGTGGTCGACCCGCTGTCGCTGAAGGACGTCTACGGCCCCGACGTGCTGCGCTACTACCTGCTGCGCGACATGGTCGTCGGCCTCGACGCCAACTTCTCCGAGGCCGCGCTGGTCCGTCGCAACAACAGCGATCTCGCCAACGACCTCGGCAACCTCGCGCGCCGCGCGGCGACCCTCATCGAGCGACACTTCGACGCCAAGGTGCCTGCCCCCGGCGCCCTCGGCCCGGCCGAGGAGGCCATCGTCGCCGAGGCCAGGGCCCTCCTCGAGAAGGTCCCGACGCTGGTCGGGGACCTGGCCATCCACTCGGCCATCGAGCTCATCCTGGCCTTCGTCAGAAAGCTCAACAAGTACGTGACCGAGACCGAGCCGTTCAAGACGGTGAAGTCCGACCTCCCGGCCGCCGCGCGCAGCCTCTATGTCGTCCTCGAGGGCCTGCGCATCGCCGCGGTGCTGCTGACCCCGGTCATGCCGGTCAAGATGCCCGAGCTGCTCGCGTCGATCGGCGCGACCCCGGTCGCTCGCCTGGCGGATCTCACCTGGGGAGGCCTGGCACCGGGCGTGGCGATCCCCCCGGGCGAGGGCATCTTCCCGCGCCGCGATGCCCCGCCCGAGGCCGTGCCGGACCCCGCAGAGGCGAAGCCCGAGGCCCTCAAGGGCGCGAAGACCCCCAAGGCCAAGGCCGCCCCGCCGGCTCCGCCCGCCGAGATCGCCTTCGACGACTTCGTGAAGGTCGACCTGGCCGTGGCGACCGTGCTGGCGGCCGAGGCCGTCCCCGGGTCGGACAAGCTGCTCCGCCTGGAGATCGATCTCGGCGACACCAAGCGCCAGATCGTCAGCGGGATCGCCAAGCACTTCGCGCCGGCCGACCTCCTCGGTCGTCAGGTCGTCGTGGTCCGGAACCTCGCGCCGCGCACGATCTTCAAGCTCGAGTCGCACGGGATGATCCTCGCGGCCGAGACC
>JAEUKJ010000138.1 GCA_016792665.1 Deltaproteobacteria bacterium
TATCACCTTCGTGCATGGCGACTTCCGCGACGTGCCCGAGGCGCTCGGCCCCTTCGACTACATCATCTGCCACGGTGTCTTCTCGTGGGTCACCCCCGAGACCCAGCGCGCCATCCTGCGCTTCATCCGCGAGCGCCTGACCCCGCTCGGCGTCGGCTACGTGAGCTACAACACCTATCCCGGTCACCACATGGTCGACGGGCTGCGCAAGCTCTTCTCGTTGCACACCGCGGGCGCGCCGACCCCCGAGGCCAAGATCGAGCAGGCGTTCTCGATCGCGACCTGGCTGCATCGCCGCTCGAAGCGGCTGTCCAACGACTGGCGCACGGGCTTCTACGAGCGCGAGCTCGACGCGATGAGCGAGAGTGGCCGCTCGCTGCTCTTGCATGATTATTGCGCATCGGAAAATCATCCGATGTATTTCGTCGATTTTGTCAAATTGGCCGGCGAGGAGGGACTCTCGTACCTCGCCAATACCGACCCGTGGGACATGTACCTCGAGAACCACGAGCCGGAGATCGTCGAGACCCTCTCGGCGCTGGGCGACATGGTCCTCCAGCAGCAGTACCTCGACTTCGTCTACAACGTGCGCTTCAGGAGGACGATGATCTGCCGCGCCGACGCGCCGGTCTCGACCGAGATCCGGGCCGAGCACGTCTTCGACTTCTTCCTCGGCGCGGCCCTCTCGGACGAGCCGAGCCTCGATGGCCTGGCCGAGCGCCTGCCGGTCCAGGTCTTCATCACCAGCCGACCGCCGCTCACCGTGTCGAGCCCGGTCCTGCGCTTGGCCCTCTATCACCTGCATCGCCATCGGCGACACTACGTCTCGTTCGACCGCCTCTTCGCCGAGGTCGCGGCGTCGCTGGCCGAGCACGCCCTCGAGGCCGAGGCGCTCGCCAGCGACGAGGGTCGCCAGGGCTTGCGTGGACGCCTCGCGGGGCAGCTCCTCCGCGCGTTTTTCGCCGACGCCGTGCGCTTCACCCTGCGACCGCCGCCCGTGGCCGAGACCGTCCCAGCGCGTCCGGCCACCGGTCGCTATCAGCGCTGGCTCGCGACGCAGCCACGCGACGGCGTGGTCAACTTCTGCCACGAGGTCTTCGTGCAGACCCCGGCCTCGCGCGCCGTGATGCCGCTGCTCGACGGCACGCGCACGCACGACGAGCTGGCCGCGCACTGCCCCGAGCCCATCGGCGAGACGCTGGAGAACCTGCGTCTCACCGGCTTCATCCTCGACCCGAGCTGCACGCTCCCCATCACCTGAGAACGGAGGCCCGATGCACCGTCCCCACCATCGCCTCGCGTCTCGTGCCGTCGCCTCCTGGGGCGTGATCTTCATGACCGCAGCCTCGCTTGGAGTCGCTTGCCTCGAGCCGACCGAAGGGACAGGCCACGTGCGCCAAGAGGACGAGCTCGTCGTCGATCAGACTCTCGGCTTTGCGGACCTGGCGATCAATGCCACCGTGCCCGCCGGGACGAAGCGTGTGTGCTACGCGCTGCGCGTCGCGAGGCCCGACGGGATCACCATGTGGGCGCTCGATACGATGTGTTCCGACGCTCACGGCGATGGTCCTGGAGGCGACCTCGCCTACGTCGGTCCTTGCGACGCCGAACACGCGACGAACGTCGCTACCATCTGGGTGAAAGCGGTTGAGCTCGCGGACCCGGTCGGCCAGGGGGGTCACGCCTTCGCAAACCCGTGTCCGATCCCAGACGGCGCCGGGGACGACCCGAGCACGTGGACCGGGGGGTGCCAGCGCGCCTTCGACTGCATCGAGAACGTCGATGTCAAAGTCCTCTACGAGCTCGAACTCAGCGCCGCGCGAGCCCCGGGAGCCCCATGAGTGACCCGACACGCACCGCCGCTCCCGGCGCAGCAAAGCCCCTCGAGCAGCCGCGGAACCCGCTGCATGGGAAGACCCTCGAGGCGATCCTGAACGAGCTCGTGCAGCACCACGGGTGGGTCGCGCTCGCGTCGATGATCCGCATCAACTGCTTCGCGAGTGACCCGAGCGTCGGCTCGAGCCTGAAGTTCCTGCGGCGCACGCCGTGGGCCCGGGCCAAGGTCGAGAGCCTCTACCTCTGGCACCTGCGCGAGCTGCGGCGCCAGGCCCGGCGGGCCGAGGGTATCGAGTCGCAGCCCGAGCCCTTCGTCGATGACACCGAGCCGGGCTGAGCCGGCTCACCTGCATCGTCACCGCGCCTGCCTCATCGGGTCTCTCGTGAGGCGTTCCATCGCGGCCGCGCTCAGCGCTTGCGCGTGACCATCATGTGGTTCTGGTCGTTCACGTCGGGGTAGCCGAATGTGAACGGCAGGACCTGCTGCGGGTTCGTCTTCCAGAGCTCGATCATCGCGAGCTCGGCCTTCTTCGGGCCGGGGAACATGTTGCCGCGGAAGGTGCCCCAGGTGTCCTGGACGAAGCCCTTCTCGGCCGCCTGGAACGGGGCCGGGCCGGTCGTGTCCGAGATCATCCAGCGCATGTGGTCCAACATGAAATTGCGGATGACGCCGAAGTCCTCACGCCACATGAGGTAGCTCGCGGCCTTGGTGATGCCGGAGATGGGGCCCAGGTGCTCGAGGTAGGCCAGGGTCGGCGACTTCTTGAAGTTGTCGTCGTGGAGGTTCACGCGCATGTGCCGCCACACCTGGATCGGCGCGTTGGCGACACCCGACTTCCGGAAGCTGAGCTCCATGTTGGCGAAGAACTCGTTCCGGTCCTTCTGCTTCTTGCCGGCCGCGTCGAAGGCCTTGATGTCGTTGGGCGTGAGGTACTTCACCTCGCCATTGGGGCCGAGCTGGAACCAGCGCGCCGAGACCGGCTCGTAGCCCAGGAGATCGAGCGCTTTGAGACCGAACACCAGCGGCGCCGGGATGGGCGACTGGTTGAGCTCCTGCAGGTCGACGGTGCGGTTGTGGTTCACCTGGAAGAGCTTGATGAGGAAGGCGTGCTGCTGGGCGAGGTTCTTGCGCAGCGCACCGGCGTCCAGCGTGAGGATGGCGCGCGGGTCGCCGACCCACTCGAGCGACATGGTGGTCAGCAGCTCGAGGTCCGGATAGACCGTCAGCGCCGTCATCAGATCTGCGCCGCCGAACGGATAGACGATGGTCTTCGAGATGTCCTTGGGCACGAGCTCGGCGATGAACGGGCGCGCCTTGTCGAGCCAGCGCTTGCGGAAGCGCTCGACCTGGGACTTCACCTTCTTACAGGACCCGTCGATCTGCTTCAGCGTGATGCCGTCGGGCGGCTTCACCTGGCTGTCGGGCACGCGCGTGTCGCACGCGACGAGCCGCCGGAGCTGGGTGACCACTTTGTCGAAGGTGGCCGGTGCCTGGGGATCGACAGGACCGTCGGCCCGCGCCGAGGCCCCGAGGGCGACCGAGACGAGAGCCAAGAACGAGGCCAGACGCGCGCGCATGAGCATGGTGATGATCTCCGAGCTGCTTCGCCCTTCGCGAAGCGGCCCGGGATAAACCAACCAGATCGGCTTGTCATTCTGGACGCGTGGGGCACCCGGTCCGGGCGCCTCGGACCGCAGGCGACGCGTCTGTCGGGCGCCCCGAGCCGTCAGGCCCAGTTCGGCGGGATGAGCGTCGGGTCGAGGTCGCGCAGGTACGAGGTCAGGAGCTTGTGGGTCGCGTCCCCCGGCTTGGGGTAGCCGGCGATCTGGGTGAGCGCCTTGTCGCGGCTCATGCCGTCGAACTTCGGAACCGCGACGCGGTTGGCCTCGTAGCCGGCCTTCACCTGCGCACCGAACTGCGCCTCGAACTTCTTGGTGACGTTCTCCCAATATCGCAGATAGAGGATCTGCTTCATCTTCTTGTCATATTCGGCGGCATTGGGGAGGCGGTTCGAGAAGTTGCCGACCAGCGTCTGGAGCTTGGTGTACAACGTCGAGAGGGCCTGCTTGTCGATGATGCCCTGGTTCATGGCCTTGTCGTAGACCGGCATCTGCCCGTCCACGTCGGCCTTCACGGTGGCGTAGTCGTACTTGGCCTCTTCCGAGTCGGTCTTGTAGGTCTCTTTGCCGTCCTTCGCGGTCCAGGTCGCGACGTGCTTGTCCTTGTCGCCGCCGCCCTGCCCGGTCTTGACGCGCGCGGCGTCGAGCTTGCCCTCGTCCAGGGCGCCGCGGCTCGCCATCTCCCAGTTGCCGACGTGGCGGAGCGCGCCGGTCGCGGCGCTCGGCGAGTAGCCGACATACGCCCAGATGCTCTTCACGTTGGGGAAGATGGCGCGGTACTGCTCGAGCTTCTGGCGCTGGCCGGTGTTGCACGCCGACATGCAGAGGTCCTGCACGCAGCCGGTCGCCTTCGGGAAGATCTCGCGGATGACCTTCAGGTCCGAGAACGAGATGTCGCCGTTGTCGTCGCCCCAGAAGCTCCACCCGCCCGAGTGCCCCGAGAGCACGACGCGCGTGAAGATGGTCTGGCCCGTCTCGGCCTTGTGGAGAGCGCGCGCGAGCTCGCCGATCTCGTCCTTCGAGCCGAAGTCGGAGCGCTCGATGAAGGCCGTGAGCTTGTCGCGACGGCTGGGGTCGAGACCACCGACCAGCGAGTCGACGAACGCCTTGCGCCCGTCGGCCGTGGAGAGATCCTGGTCCTTGTTCCCGACGGTGATGTTGTCCTGCTTCTTGTGGCCCTTGACCGCGGTGACGTTGGCGCCCTGGCCCTTCAACTTGTCGTGCTCGAGGTTCTTCGACTGCGGGTTCATGCCGACATAGAGGAGGTTGTCGGACTTCACGAGGTCTTCGAGGCCCTTACCGCCCGGCTCCTGCGCGAGCCAGCCCATCGTGATGTCGCCCATCTTGCCGTCCGCCGTGAGGCCGACCTTGGCCTGCCACTTCGCGACGGCCTTGACGAAGGTCGTGTCGATGACCGTGCTCGACGAGCCGACCACCCCGGCGATCTGCGTGACGGCCGCGGCTTTGAGCGCCTTGCCCTTGTTGAAGGTCACGGTCGCGGTGGCCTGAGCCGCGCTGAGCTCGCCCTTGGCGGCGAGCGCCGTGTCCCGCTGGACGGCCTGCTTCTGGACCGCGCCGCCGGCATGCTGCCCGCCCTGGCCCAGCAGATCCTCGGCCGACTTGCCCTGCACCACGCGATCGGCGACCGCGTCGGCGTTGGCCTCGTAGCTGTCGCCCTCGGCGCCGACCCCGCCCTTCAAGCTCACGCCAGCGCGCTGCTGGACGACGTGGGCCGCCTCGTGCGCGACCGTGTGCAGGTCGGGCGCGCCCTGGAAGGCGACGTCATTGCCGGTGGCATAGGCCGAGGCGCCGATGGCCTGGGCCGCGCCGCGCGCCTCGCCACCCACGTGCGCGCGAATGCCCGAGACGTCGTGCGCCCCGAAGGCCGCCTGGATCTGTTCCTGGTGCGGCAACCGCGAGCCGCCGCCCTTGACGCCCTCGCTCGCCGTCTGCTGCACGTCGGCCGGGCTCTCTTTGCCGTTGCCCTTCAGCTGGACCGGGCGGAGCGCCGCCTCCTGGGCCGCAAAACTCTGCCCGGCGAGGTCGGGCTTGGCGCGCTTCTGGACGGCTTCGCCACCCTTGGGCGCTGCGGCTTCGGGCTTTCGGTCTTGAAAGGTCTGGGGCATGGCGCGCTCCGTCGCGAGCAGCTGGCTCGTCGGGTGAGTCGAGACGCACGACACCACGCGCGAGATGCGCGGCCAAGTCAGTGCGGACCGAAGCCGGGACGCTAGCGCAATCACACCTGCAAAGGCAACCCGCGGGCGGCTCGCGTACCTTTCATCGGCGCTTTCATCGGCCCTCACATCCGCTCGACGCACCGGAAGCCCACGAGCTCGAGCGCGTCGGAACCTCGCTCGAGGCAGGGCCCTTCAGCGCAGACCGGGCGTCGATAGGTCAAGCCCTCGGCAGGCAGCGGGGACCCTGCAGCGCCCAGCGGCCATCCACGCACGGCCATCCACACATCGGCGTCGTCCTTCCCCGGCTGCTCGCCGCCTGGCTCGCTCGGGATCCACGGGTCGCGCGTCCACTCCGAGGCATTGCCGAGCAGGCCCCGGATCGCCTTGGGACCGGGCGTGGCATCCTGGGTCTGGGTCCCCACCGCGGCGAGCGGGACCGGGTCACCACGCCTGAAGCGCACGAGGCGAGCATCGGGAAGCGCATCGCCCCAGGGCTGCGTGCGAAGCTCGGGACCGCGCGCGGCCCACGCCCACTCGGGCTCGCTCGGGAGGTCGCCACCCATCGCCATGCAGTACTGACGAGCGAAGCGCCAACTCACGCCGGTCGCGGGCAGGCGCTCGATGCCGGAGGGCTCGCGCAAGGCCCAGGCCGGCGGAGAGGGCACGTCGCTCTCGCGCGTGGCGATGTAGAGCCCGAGCTCCTGCCAGGTGACCTCGTGGGTCTGGATCCGATAGTCATAGCGCGGGGCGTGGACCCCGAGCGCGGGCGAGAACCCCGTGCGGACCTCGCGCCCCGAGCGGCGCGGCATGGATGCGGGCAGGCCGAGGGTGACATCTTCGGTGGCGCCAGCCACATCGATCCAGGGGTTCAGCTCGCGCGCGACGCGGGTCCAGGCAGGGGGCCTGGGCGGCGCGGGACGTGTCGGCTCCGGGACCGATGACGGCGCGGGCGGTGTCGGCTCCGAAGCCGATGACGGCGCGGGCGGTGTCGGCGCCGAGATCGATGCCGGAGGGGACCCGGCGGGCGTCGCGGGTGCGGGCGGCGAGACCTTCGCTGGGCTCACGATCGTGGCCGTCGTCAGTGGCGCGCGTCGCTCGGACTGCGCGGCGCTCGACGCGTCGTCGGCCGAGCTCCGCGACGTCGGTGGCCCGAGGAGGAGACCCAGGGGCAGGCCGACTGCGAAGCCGGTGATCCCCGTGATGAGCGGTAGCCAACGACTTCGCGCGGGCTTCCTGCTGCGCGGGGCAGGAGTCGCAGGGACCGGGAGCGGATCGCTGGGATCTGGATCGACGAGGCCCGCGGCGGCCCACTCGTCGCCAAAGGGTGAGACACGCTGGAGCTCGGAGGGCGGCTCGGGCGCGGGACGGTGCGAGGGTGCCGAGGGCCGCGACGGACGCGGCTCGGACGGCGGCGGGGGTCGTGGGGAGCTCGGACGTTGGTCGATGGCTCGGGCGAGATCGGAGATCCCCGGCTGGATCCGCGTCGGGGCGGCGTAGTCGCTGACCGGCCCCCGCGGGAGCTGGATGAAGACCGTCGGCTCGACGTCCTCGGCCTTGGGGGGCGCGGCCCGCGGACGCGACCTCGGGGATGGTCGCCGCTCGGGCTCGTGCGGGTCGATGCGATCGGGCTTCGCCGGCTTCATCTCAGCTCCGTGGGTTTCGTCGGGAATGTGGGGGTCAGTTCGACGTCGCTTCGGCGGTCGCGGGAAGTGCGACTCCGAGGCGTTCGCAGACCGGACCGAGTTCCGCGACGGGCAAAGGGAGGCGCTGCGCGACGCGATGGAGATCGTCTTCGTTCCATTCGGCGCCGTCGGCGAGTCCCGCCGCGCTCACCGCCTCGCGCGCGATGACACGCGCAGAGTGGAAGTCGAAGCAGATCTCGAGCGCGCTCACGAGGGTATCGTAGCCTTGCATGACTCATATCCTTGATGATTTGGAATTTCGCCTATTTCGCTCGCTCACATGCGAGTGAGCCGAGATCGCAGACTCAGTGCGGGCCCGCCTCGCCCATCACGGGCAGGGGCTCGGCTCTGAAGTCCGGGTCTTCCTTGAGCGCGCGCGCGCGCACGCGGGCTCTTTCACGCGTCGGGGCGGTAGCGATGAGGCGGCCCGAGAGGAAGACCCCCCACTGGTGCTCGTGGCGCGACACCTTGAGGGTCAGGCGCGCCGCCGGCACCGCGGATGCGGTCACCTCGGGGTCGATGCGCTCGGCGATCGCCCCGCCGCGATCGATGACGAGGACCGGCACGCTCAGCTCGGCGCCGAGCGCGCGCGCCTTTGCGACCGCGCTGTCCTCGTCGGCGAAGGTATGGAGGACGGGGCGCCCGCCCAACTGCCCGACGAGCCAGAGCGAGAAGCGCGGCTGCACGACGATGGGTGCCTTCGGCCCCGCCATCTCGAGGGGCGTGCGCAGCGCGGAGTCGATGATGAGCCAGGCGGTAGCGGTGGTCATCGAGGCCGACATCGCGCGCTGATTTGCGAGCCAACGCGACACCGCGTACGCCCGCTCATCGCTGGGCATGCGGCGATCGCTCGCGGCAAATTGGGATGCGAGCATCGAGAATCTCCTTTTTGCAATGGCCTCCGGGCCCCAGAGTGAGGAGCTCTGGGGTCGAGGAGTAGCCGGTGGGTGTTGCCGTGAGCGCCGCATTGCCACGCGCACGACCCGCAAGGAAGCCCTGCGGGTTGGACGACGAAGGCGCATCGCCGACATCGTCCGATCGGGCCACACGGCGAGACCGTGCACCCGTCTGGCAAGGTACGGCTCGAGTCCGAGCGAGGCAAGGATTAAATCAATTGACGACCTTTTCGAGTCGTGATCGCGAGGGGTCGCCGACCCCAGGTCGCCCGTGGTAGACGGGCGTCATGACGATCGCATCGACGACCTACGGTGAGACGAGCTACGACCAGGTGCCCTATGCGGGCTATGCCTACTGGTTCACGCACCCCGACCACCTCGCATTGATGGGTCACCTGCGCGGACTCTCGACGGCGCGTGGTCCGAAGGCGCGCTACCTCGAGCTCGGCTGCGGAGACGGCGGCAATCTCCTGTCGCTCGCCGCGGCCCTGCCCGAGACAACGTTCGTCGGGATCGACCTGTCCGCGACGCACATCGCCGCAGCCCACGCCATGACCGAGACACTCGGGCTGCGCAACGTGAGCTTTGCGCGCGCCGACCTGCGCGACTTCGATCCCGGGCCCGAGCCGTTCGACTTCATCGTGGCGCACGGGGTCTATTCGTGGATCCCCAGCGATGCGCGCGACGCACTGCTGGCGGTCATCGGCCGTTCGCTCGCGCCGCACGGCGTGGCGCTGGTCTCGTACAACACGTCGCCCGGGCAGCACGACCTCGAGCCGGTGCGCCGGCTCATGCGCTTCCACACCGCGCCCTTGAAGGATCCGGCGGCCAAGATCCGGCAGGCGCGGTCCATCGGGCAGACCTGGCTCCGCCACATGCGCGAGACCGAGCCCGAGACGCGCGGCGCCATCGCCACGCGCATCGGCGACATCCTCGCGCAGACCTCCGACCAGATGATGCGCCACGACTGGCTCTCGGAAGAAGAAGCGCCGATCCTCTTCAAGGACTTCGTGGCACACGCCCAGCGACACGGCCTCGGCTATCTCGACAATGCCCTGGCGGCCGCGCAGCGCCCCGAGAACCTGGACGACGAGGCGCGCGAGCTGTTGGTGAAGCTGGCCGATCCGGTGCGCCAACAGCAGTACCTGGACTTCTTCGAGAACACGCGCTTCCGCGTGACGCTACTGGCGCATGCCGCGGCGTTGGAGCAACGCGTCGCGAGCTTCGAGCCCGCGCGCTTCGGCGAGCTGGAGATCGAGAGCCGCATCCAGACCGACGTGTGGGCCCCCGAGACGCGCTTCCATCCCTCGGTCATCGCCGAGACCATGGGCGGCGTCATCGAGATCTCGGGAGTGCCACTGCGCATGGCACTCTCGACCCTATTTCATCATGGACCGCGGGCGGTGCGCGTGAAGGACCTCTTCGAGGAGGTCCTGGAGCAGCTCGTCGCCGAGGGGCAGGATGGCTCGCTCGGCGGCACGGAGAGCGGGCGCGAGCAGCTCTTCGCGATGATGATGGAGCAGCTCGTGACGCTCTGGCAGAAGGACGTGGTCCACTTCTGGATCCACGCCCCCGAGATTCCCCACACCCTGCCGGAGCGTCCGCGCACCGGCATTCTCCAGCGCGAGATTGCCAAATTGCGGCGCGAGGTCCCGACCCTCCACCACCGGCACGGCGAGCTCACGGCCGAGGAGCAGCGGGTGCTGCAGGTCCTCGACGGGAGCCTCGACGGCGCGGCGCTGACGGCACGCTTCGGGCCTCAGACCGAGCACGTCCTGGAGCGCCTGCACAAGCAGGGCTTCATCGTCGGTGCATGAGGCCGCCGATCAGAAGTAGGCGCTGATCCCCAGCCCGATACCAATGGTGGTGAGGTCGAAGGCGGTCTCCGAATCGAAGCCGTCGTCGCCGGAGAAGAAGGACTTCCGGACGCGCAGCATCAGGTCGACCACCGCGCCGCGCTCACCGCCACCGACGACCGCCGCGAGACCCGCGCCGGCGCCCAGCATGAAGCCCGAGGACGAGGACCGCGTGATGTCGCCATCGCTGACCGTCTCGGTGGACTGGCTGCCGTAGCCGAGGCTGGCCTCGAGGACGAAGAAGGCCGCCTTGGCGGCGCTGAGCGTCACGTAGTAGCGCGGGACGGCCTCGAGATAGCCGACCGTCGTGCTCTGCTCGCGATCGCCGTCGGCGGACTCCTGGCTGCGCGTCTCGAAGCCGACAGAGGCGGCGAGCATGAACTGCTCGGCTACGAAGAAGCCGGCGAGGAGGTTGCCGCCGACGATCGTGGTGCCGTCGATCTCGACCGAGTCGCCATCGACTTCGACGTCGCCACTCACGTGGTTGTAGTTGAAGCCGCCGCCGAGGACGACGCGGCCCTTGTCGGTGAAGGCGGCGTTGGGGTCGACGACCTCGCGGGCCCGGGCGGGGGCGGCGAGGCTGAGCGACGCGGCCGCGAGGGAGGAGGCGACGATAACGGGCGACGAGACAATGGGGAACCTTGGCAACTTCATGGCGAATCCTCTGGCAATTGCACTGCGAAAAGCCCGCGGGGACTATCAGAGTTCCGCGCCCGCGAACAAGGCCGTTCGACTCAACAGGTGCGACTTCGCGAATCTACTGACATACCCCTGGCCCGCCAGGGCGGCGGAGGGGAGGCCAGCGCGGGGGTCCTACTGGCCGGAGATCGCCAGGAGCTTCGCCTCGGGGGCGACGACGATATAGACCCAGGGGATCGCGACGAGGCGACTCCACACCGCGAGCTTCCCGTCGCCGAGCGTGATGTGGCCGCTCTGCGAGGCCTTGGAGGCCTGCAGCACGGCGGCTTCCTCGTAGCGGACCGGCTTGTACTTCTTGGCGTCCTTGGCGAGGTCCTTCTGGCTCGAGCGCACGACCACGTCGCCCTTCTCGTCGACGATGATCGCCTCGGCACCCGCGCGCTTGAGGGCGTCATTCTCCAAGAGGCCGTCGATGAAATAGTTGAAGGTGAGGTCGACGGCGGCGACCCCGAGGAAGGCATCGCTCTTGTCGTAGAGAGACTGGGCACAAGTGATGAGGAGGCCGAGGCCACTCTCGTCGACGCCCGAGCTGTTCCACACCGGGCCGCGCTTGTCCTTGGCCTGCTTGTACCACTCGCGTTCGCGCGGGTCGTAGGGGCCGTCGTCGTCGGTGACGTAGGTCCAGGTGCCGGGCATGCCGGCCGTCAGGCCTTCCTTGCTGGACACGTAGGCCCAGACCAGCGGGACGCCCTCGTCGATGACGAGCTTCTCGGCGCGCTCGACCGGGAGCGCCACGGCGTCGGGGCTCTTGCTCGCGAGCATGGCCTTGCGGAGGACGTCCTGGAGGCGCCACATCTGGTTGCCGCGCGCGCGCATCGCGGAGAGATCGGCGCCCGGAGGCAGCGAGAAGTCGGCGTACTTCAGCGAGACCTTCGTGCCGTAGACGCTCGAGTCGAGGGCGTAGGTCGGCTCGTCCTTGGGCGTTCGCTCGGTGCCCTTGTAGGTGTAGATGACGAGGTCGGGCTGCTCGGGTGCGGGCTCCTGCATGACCATCTCGGCAACGGCGCCGATGCCCTGGAGGATGGCCTCGTAGTCGTTCAGCTTCTCGGTCATCGCCAGGGCCTGCGAGACGACGACCGACTGCACCGACTGGAGCTGGCTCTCGCGGCGTCGCGCCGACTCGCGCTCGGCCTCGAGGGCCACCGCGCCGCGCCAGAGGACGACCGAGACGGCGACGACGATCAGCATGACGAGGCCGAAGCCGGCGCCGACCGCGAGGCCGCGATGACGACCGACCCAGCGCTTGAGCTTTCGGAGACCCGAGTCCGGGTCGGCGATGACCGACTCGTCGCGCAGGAAGCGGCGGAGGTCGTCACCGAAGGCGTCGACCGAGGTGTAGCGCTGGTCGGGGTCGGGGGCGGTGGCCTTGGCGATGATGGCCGCGAGCTCGCGCGGGAGGGACTCGCGCTTGTTGTAGGGGGTGATCTCGGCCTTCATGCCCTCGGCCGCCATGGCGACGACCTCGAGTGCGCTCTCGGCGACGATGGCGCGCTTGAGCGACACCAACTCTTGCAGGATGAGGCCGAGCGAGTACTGGTCGGAGGCGGCGTCCAGGGTCTCGGTCTGGCCCTGGGCCTGCTCGGGCGACATGTAGGATGGGGTCCCGACCAGGGCCCCGGCGCGCGTCTTCTCGACCGAGCCGCCGGCGGTCACGCGCTCGCGCTTGCCGATGGGGCGGGCGATGCCCCAGTCCATGACGAGGACCTCGCCGAACGCGCCGACCATGATGTTGTCGGGCTTGAGGTCGCGGTGGATGACGCCGCGCTTGTGCGCGTAGTCGACGGCCGCGAGCACCGGGAGGAAGAGCTCGATGCGGGCCTTGAGGGTGTGGTCTTCGTCGGCCTTGCCCTTTTCGAGCTGGGCGCGCGAGTCGTTCATGAAGTCGGTGAGCGTGATGCCGCGCACGAACTTCATCGCGTAGGAGAGGTGGCCCTCTTCGTCGAGCTCGAGCCCGTAGATGGGGACGATGGCGGGGTGGTCGAGCTGCGCGGTGATCTGCGCTTCGGCGAAGAAGCGCTGGGCCATGGCGGGCTTCGAGAGGAGCTTCGGGTCGAGGCGCTTCACGGCGACGGTGCGCTTCAGGTGCGCGTCGCGTGCGAGGTGGACCTCGCCCATGGCGCCCTTGCCGAGCAGCGCCAGGAGCTTGTAGCTCGAGCCGAGGAACTCCTCGCGCGAGACCTGGGGCAGAGACGAGAGGGTCACGTCGTGCGCAGTGAGGACCTCGCGCATGGTCTCGGTGGAGAGGACGCCCTGGCCGTGGAGGTGGCTCACGAAGCCCTCGACGTCCTCCTGCCCGTGCTGGGTCCCGTCGACGTAGCGGCGGTAGAGGCGCTGCACGTCGGCGCGACGCTCGGGGGGAAAGAACTCTTGGAGCTGTTCGAGCTTCACGCGCGAACGTTAGGACAAGGTGCCGTCTTCGCCAAGGGGAGCGGCGAAAACGTTGCCATGAGCGCCGAGATGGCTTGAAAAGCTATAGGCGACGCGGTCGTTACCCGGTACTGTCCCGGCATGAGAGTGCCCAAGCGGCTCGCGCCGCTCATCGAGGAAGGACTGATCGACGAGGTGGTGCGGCCGCTTTCCTCCGGGAAGGAGGCCGAGGTCTTCATCGTGTGGGCGAGCGGACACCTGCGTGCGGCGAAGGTGTACAAGGACGCGAACACGCGGTCGTTCAAGAATCGGGCGGACTATCTCGATGGTCGCAAGACGCGCGGCTCGCGCGATTCGCGGGCCATGGCGCGCGGCGGCAGCTTTGCGCGCCAGGCCGAGGAAGAGAGCTGGCAGACGGCCGAGGTCACGGCGCTCGGACGGCTGAAGGCGGCCGGGGTGCGCGTGCCCGAGCCGCGCGGGTTCATGGACGGCGTCCTGTTGATGGATCTCGTGCTGACGTTGGAGGGCGAGCCGGCGCCGCGGCTGGCCGACTGCGACTTCACGCACGACGAGGCGCAGGTCCTCTACGGTGAGCTCATCCACGAGGTGCAGTTGATGTTGTGCGCGGGCATCGTGCACAGCGATCTGTCCGAGTACAATATCCTGCTGGCACCGTATGGGCCGGTCATCATCGACCTGCCGCAGATGGTCGACGCCGCGGCCAGCGGACAGGCGCGCAAGCTGCTGATTCGCGACGTTTCGAATATCCGCGATTTTTGCGGCAAGTTCGCGCCCGAGGTGCTGCGCACGCGCTACGCCGAGGAGATGTGGTACCTCTACGAGAAGGCGACGCTCACGCCGTCGACGGTACTGACCGGAGAGTGGCGGGACTCGACGCGCGTCGCGAATGTCGACAACGTGCGGCACGCGATCGCCGACGCCGAGCGCATGCGACGGCCGACGCCAGGGCGGACCTCGGGCGGACCGGGGGGCGGGCCGCGGGGTGGACCGGGTGGCGCGCCAAAGGGTCCGCCGCCAAGACAGGCCAAGAGCGATCCACGACTCGATCAGTCCGGCCTCGAGACGAACTTCGACGAGCGCCGACCGCCGCGCAACGATGGTCCGCGTCCGCCGCATCCCGATGGGCCGCGACCGCCTCGCAATGACGGGCCGCGACCGCCACGCAATGACGGGCCGCGACCGCCTCGCAATGATGGGCCGCGTCCGCCGCATCCCGATGGGCCGCGTCCGCCTCGCAATGACGGGCCGCGTCCGCCGCATCCCGATGGGCCGCGACCGCCTCGCAATGACGGACCGAGACCGCCGCATCCGGATGGGCCGCGTCCGCCTCGCAGTGACGGACCGCGACCGCCTCGCAATGACGGTCCGCGTCCGCCGCATCCCGATGGGCCGCGTCCGCCTCGCACTGACGGACCGCGACCGCCGCGCAATGATGGGCCGCGACCGCCGCGCAATGACGGACCGCGTGGACGCGGGCCCGGCGGAGGGCGATAGCTCAGCGTGTGGCGGCCTTCTTCGACGGAGGAGCCGCGGCTCGGGCGCTGGCGATCGCTGCACTCGAGCCCTGGGTCACGCGGGTCACACGCGCACCCTCGACCTGCACCTGAAGGGACTTCTCGGCGTCGGCGAGGCCGGTCGTCGTGATCTCGATCCATCGGGTGCCGGCATCGATTCGCGTCTGGGCATCGAGGTCTCCCGCCACGTGAACCCCGTCGACATTCGCGCGGGCCGCGGCGAGCGAGCCGTCGACAGTCACCGACTCGATCGTGGTGTCGAGGTCGACACCGCCACCCGTGGCGACGCGACCATTGATGCCGTTGATCTCGATCCCCACGGACAGGTCGCGCAGCACTGGATTCGGACCCGTGTTCGTGTCGAGGATCGGGCGCTTCTCGACGCGCGCCTTGCTCTTCTCCTCGCTGAGTTTCTCGATGAGCACCGACAGCGCGATCGCATCGTCGCGCACCAGGGGCTCGCCGATGCTGCTGACCGCCGCGGCGCCCAGCATGAGACCCAACGCCCTTCCGGCCGGAGAGTCCCGGCCGCCGACCCTTGCGACGATCGCTCC
>JAEUKJ010000169.1 GCA_016792665.1 Deltaproteobacteria bacterium
GACGAACGCGTGCGCGACCGGGTTCGAGTGCGACGAGGCGAGTCGGAGCTGCCGCGACGTGGGCGCCCCGACATGCGACGTCCGTGTCGTATATGCGGTGGTGCGCGGAGCGAGCGGGGTGGTCGGTTCGATACGCTGCACACTGGTGCCGAGCGGCCCAGGCGGGGACGGTGAGGTCTCCTGCGACACGAACCCGGATGGCACGCTCAAGGTGTACGACGCGCTCGTCTGCGGGCCTTGAGGAAGTAGCGCAGCGGATCGGGCGCGAGCGCGGGTGGCTTGCGGCTCGGTGCGAGACGGTGTAGCGCGTCGCGATGCCGCCACGTCGCAAAGACCCTCCTGTGAGCGCGCCCGAAGAGGTCCCGACCGAGGTCGTGCCGGGCGCCGTGACCCTGCACCGCGGGGACAACCTGAAGGTGCTGAAGACCTTCGAGGCCGAGAGCTTCGACCTCGTCTACATCGACCCGCCCTTCAACACGGGGCGGGCGCAGAAGCGGCGGTCCTTGCGCACCGAGCGCGACGAGGACGGGGACCGGACGGGCTTCAAGGGGCACCGCTACAAGACGACGGTGCTCGGAGTGCAGCGCTACGGCGACCGCTTCGACGACTACCTGGCCTTCCTCGGGCCGCGCCTCGAGGAGGCCCACCGGGTCCTGGCCGCGGACGGGAGCCTCTTCGTGCACCTCGACTATCGCGAGGTCCACTACGTGAAGGTGTTCCTCGATGGCCTCTTCGGGCGGGCCTCGTTCATCAACGAGATCATCTGGTCGTACGACTATGGGGCGCGCACCAAGGCACGCTGGGCGCCCAAGCACGACAACATCCTCTGGTATGCGAAGGACCCGAGCGCCTACCACTTCGACCTCGAAGCGGTGGACCGCATCCCGTACATGGCCCCGACGCTGGTCGGTGCGGAGAAGGCCGCGCGCGGCAAGACCCCGACCGACTCGTGGTGGCACACCATCGTGAGCCCCAACGGGCACGAGAAGACCGGCTACCCGACGCAGAAGCCGCTCGGCATCTTGTCGCGCATCGTGAAGGTCCACTCGCAGGTCGGCGATCGCTGCCTCGACTTCTTCGCGGGCAGCGGGTCCTTCGGCGAGGCCTGCGCGATGAACGGGCGCGACGTGGTGTTGGTCGATGACAACCCGGACGCGGTCAAGGTCATGAAGGCGCGCTTGAGCGCGTTCGCGGTGACCGTCGCGACGTCGCGCGCGCGCAAGACGGGCTGACGCCGCGGGGCCTCGGTGAGCGGGAATCGGTGATGGTCGCCTCGAGGTAGAGGCGCGGACATGGGGAGCGGCGTTGACTCGACCGGAGGGGGCTCCTAGCTTTTGCGCCATGAGAAGAAGCACACGGCGGCGCGAATTCTTCGTGATCTCGGCGCTCTTGACGGGGCTCGTCGGCGGCTGCTCGGATGCGGGGGCGCTCGGGACGGAGCGCAACGGATGCCTTCCGGACAAGCGCTGCGAGGCGGGGCTCGTGTGCTTGTCGGGGCTGTGCGTCGACCCGGGTGACGGCGGCGACACGGACACCTCCGCAAGTGATGCGGACGCGTCGGGGAGCGATGTCGACACCGTCGCCGACACGTCCGACACGGCCGACACCGACACGCGCCCGCAGAGCGACACGGAGGGCGACGCGCTGGTGCGCGACACGAGCGACGCGCGCCCCGAGGTGAACCTGCCGGAGGGTCCGCTCTATACGGTCGCGGACGGATGTGGGCGCCCGACGAACCTCGCCTACCCCGACTGCGCGGGCGTGACCTGCGAGGAGGGAGAGCGCTGCATGGGGGCGGGCCTCTGCTTGCCTGCCAAGGCCGTCGCCCTGCCCTCGTTCGTCGGGGCGCAGTCGGCGCCGTCGCTGGCCGTGCGCGATGACGGTGCGTGGGCGGTGGCCTACTACAGCGGCACCATCCCCGACGGGGTCATGCACGTCTGGGTGCAGGTCTTCGCGGACGGCGGCCTCACGAGCTCGGCGCCGCTGATGCTCGATGACGACGAGAGCCCGCGCTTCAATCGCACGCCGTCGATCGCCGTGCTCGACAACGGTTCGTGGTTCGTCGTGTGGCGCTCCGAGGGGGTCCTCGCGAGTGACCTCACGTTTCGGGGGCGGGTCGTGAGCGGCGATGGCGCGCGTGCGAGCGGCCCCTCGTTCCCGGTGAGCGAGACGCCGTTCACCAATGGCGGCGGGTCGACCAACGTGGACGCGCCGATCGCGGTGACCCTGCGCAAGGGCGGCGTGCTGGTGGCATGGCCGGCGCAGGCGCTGGACTCGAACGTGCTCGGCGTCTATGCGCGCCGCATCGGCGGCCTGGGCGGGCTGCTGGGGCGCGAGATCGACACCGGCGCGACCGTGCCCGGGGTGGCGGCCCTGTCGCCGGCCATCGCTCCGCTGCCGGCCGGTGGCGCCGTGCTGCTGTGGCAGTCGCAAGACCTGCGCGGGGACGTGAAGGAAGACCCCGAGCCTCCGGTCATCGTGCGGGGGCGACGCTTCGACTCGGTGGGACTGCCGCAGGGCGAGGTCTTCGACGTGACGACCTCGGCCTTTGCCTATGAGGCGCTGCCAAACGTCACGGCACTCGACGACACGCGGCTCCTCGTGTCGTGGAAGACGGCGCTCGTGTCGACGGTCACGACGGCGGTCGATATCCGTGCGCGCCGCTTCCCGCTCACGGCGACCGCGCTCGGGGGCGTCGGGGCGGGCGTGGAGCACCTCGTCGGGCGCGATCCCTCGGGCCTCGTCCCCGACCAGGCGGCGACCATCACGTTGGTCGGAGACCGGGCGCTCGTCGCGTGGCACAGCCCCGACACCGACGTGAACGCGGTCTTCGGACGGAGGTACTATCCTGCCGAGGATGTCTTCGACTGCGAGCTCACCAACCTGACCGACGGGACGGTGCCGGTCGGGCCGATCCTGCCGAGCGCCATCGCGTTTCCGGATGGTCGGGTGCTGGTGGCGTGGAACTCGGGGATCCAGCCGAACGTCAAGACGTTCTTGCGGTTTCTGCCGTACTGACAGGGCGCTGAGCGTCTCGCGGCGCGACCCTCGCGTGGCGGTTGTCGTTTGCGCGCGGGCGCGCTAGGGAACCGCGCATGCGCATCGCTCGACTCGTCGTTTCATCGGTGATTGCTTCGGTCTCGCTGGCCGGTGTGGCCTGCGACAAGAAGGGGGCGGCTCCCGACGCCGCGCCTCCGGCCCCGGCGGCCGACGTCGCCAAGGGGGACGCGGCCCAGGCGGACGCCCCCAAGGTCGAGGCCGACGCGAAGCCGGTCGAGGGTGACACGGCCAAGGCGCCCGAGGCCGCGAAGGCGCCGACCGCGGAGGACGCCAAGGCCTTCATCGACGAGGCGAACCAGACGCTGCACAAGCTGCGCGCGCGGGCCGAGACCGCCGAGTACATCAAGGCGACCTACATCACGCCCGACACCGAGCGGAACGCGGCAGCGGCCCAGGCCGACGTCATGGCGTACCTGGCGGTGGCGATCCCCAAGGCGGCGAGCTTCCGCGACGTCGAGGTGCCGGCCGAGACGCGGCGCATGCTCGAGCTGCTGCGAATCTCGCCGACGCTGCCGCCGCCGCCCGAGGCGAAGCTGCAAGAGGAGCTGACGACCATCTCGGCGCGCCTCGAAGGGCACTACGGCAGCGCCAAGGGGTGCCATGTCGGGGCCGATGGCAAGGAGGTCTGCAAGGACCTCGGCGAGCTCAGCGAGACGCTCGCGACCTCGACGAACTGGGATGAGCTGGCGAGCGCGTGGAAGGACTGGCACGACACGGCCAAGACCTCGCGCGCGGACTTCAAGCGCTTGGTCGAGCTCGGCAATATCGGCGCGAAGTCGCTGGGTTTCGGCGATGTGGGTGAGCTCTGGAGGTCGGGCTACGACATGTCGCCGGCCGACTTCGAGACCGAGATCGAGCGCCTCTGGCAGCAGGTGAGGCCGCTCTACGAGAAGCTGCACTGCCTGGCGCGCGGGCGCCTCGCGAAGAAGTGGGGCGCGGACAAGGTCGACGTGAAGGGGCCCATCCCGACGCAGTTGCTCGGCAACATGTGGGGGCAGGACTGGTCGACGCTGTACCCGATCATGGCCCCCTACCCCGAGGCGGACGCGAAGGCCGGCGCCAACGTCGACCTCAGCGCGGCCCTGAAGGACAAGGGCGTCGACGCCAAGAAGCTCATGCAGTACGGCGAGGGCTTCTTCACCTCGATCGGTCTCCCCGCCCTGCCCGAGTCGTTCTGGGCCAACACGATGCTGACCAAGCCGAAGGACCGCGAGGTCGTCTGTCACGCGAGCGCGTGGGACGTCACCTACGCCGGCGATGTCCGCATCAAGATGTGCATCAAGGTCGACGAGGAGGACTTCATCACGGTCCACCACGAGCTCGGCCACATCTACTACTTCATGCTCTACAAGGACCTCCCGATCCTCTTCCAGAACGGCGCCAACGACGGCTTCCACGAGGCCATCGGCGACGCGGTCGCCCTGTCCGTGACCCCGAAGTACCTGGTCGACGTCGGCCTCTTCAAAGCGACCGAGGGAGGCGAAGGCGCCGAGGCCGAGCACGCCGTCTTGAACGAGCAGATGCGGCGGGCGCTGGACAAGATCTCGTTCCTGCCGTTCGGCCGCCTCATCGACCAGTGGCGCTGGGACGTGTTCGCCGGCAAGGTCCCCTACGAGCAGTGGAATTCGCACTGGTGGGCGCTCAAGGCGAAGTACCAGGGCGTGGCCCCGCCGGTCGCGCGCGGCGACGACGAGTTCGACCCGGGCGCGAAGTACCACGTGCCGGCCTCGACGCCGTACATGCGCTACTTCCTCGCATCGATCCTCCAGTTCCAGTTCCACCGCGCGCTCTGCAAGGTGAGCGGGCACACCGGGCCGCTGCACACGTGCTCGATCTACGGCAACAAGGAAGCCGGCAAGCGGCTCGGCGAGCTCCTGGCGCTGGGCGCGAGCAAGCCCTGGCAGGAGGCCCTCTTCGCCCTCTCGGGCGAGCGTCAGATGGATGCCTCGGCGATCCTCGACTACTTCGCGCCGCTGACGACGTGGATCGACGCGCAGATCAAGACCGAGGGCCTCACCTGCGGGTGGTGAGGTCGGCGGTGCGGTGTCAGAGGCAGCGGCCCGTGCGCGCGTTGCAACGGGCGCTACAGCAGTCCGCATGGCGCGTGCACTGGGCGCGCGAGACGCGGCAGTGCGAGGCGTCGACGTCGGGACGGCACTGGCCGACGACGCAGACCTCGCCGCTCGGGCACACGATTGGGTCGTGGGCGCAGCCGCTCACCGGGTCGCACGAGTCGATGGTGCACGGGAGCTGATCGTCGCAGCTCGTGGGGACGTTCGAGCAGACCGCCTGACCCGCCACCATGTTGCAGGCGTCTCGGGTGCAAGCGTTGCGGTCTTTGCACGAGACCGGGGCCCCGGCCCTGCAGCTCCCGTCGACGCACAGCTCGGCGCCATTGCACGCCTCGCCGTCGTCGCAGTCAGCGGCGCTCGAACACTCGGGCAGGTCGGGCACGAAGGCGACGAAGCGCGTGGTGCGACTCACGTCCTCCCAACCCGGACAGCCCGCGTCGGGGCACACGTTGGAACGATAGCAATCGCGACGGGTGTCGAAAGTGAAGTCCTCGTTGCCGCGCACGAGGATGCCCTCGATGAGACCGGTGGTGGCGTTCATGACCGGTGAGCCGGAGTTGCCGCCATAAGTGTCGAGGTTGGCCTGGAAGTAGTTCGGCTCGTTGGCGTTCATCACGGCCGCGTTGGCCGCGACCTTCAGCGGGATCCCCGCGGGGTGCCCTGCGACCACGAGTGGCGTACCGACTGGGGCTGCCCCGCTGCGGCGCATGCGCAAGAGCGGGCGCCCCTTGATGACGCGGTCCACGCGCACCACGGCCCAGTCATCGGTGTCGGTGTAGGTGCGCGCGACGACGCTTGCGCAGCGGTACACGTCCTGGGTCCCGAACTCGCTGCGGACCACGTTCGGGGTGTCGAGGCGAAAGCCGAAGACGAACCAGGTCGAGGCGCACTCGCCGAAGCTCACGCAGTGACCGGCCGTCGCGACGAGGTTCGTGCCGACCGCGAAGGCCGTACATCCCCCTGGGTCGGGCTGGGTTCGGAAGGGCTCGTCGGCACAGAGCGAGTAGGTGTCGCCGTAGATGTCGGACACGTCGAGGGAGTAGCCGCGCGGCGTCGCGGTGAGCGCCGAGCCTGACACGATGACCGCGGTCGCGTCGGCGAGCCGGCGCTCGTGGGGGCTCGTGAGCTGGTAGTATTCCTGGCGGTCGTCGCGACCGTAGACCAGCGGCGCCTCGCCCCAGGTCGGCACGGAGACACCCGCATCCGTGCAATGCGAGAGGGCCAGGGCCAGGACGAGGGCGAAGGGGCGCATGAGACGGTGAGGTCCTCGCGATGGGTCAGGTCTGCATCGGGCCTTCGGGGCTGCCGCTGATGAACTGACGGACGACGGGATCGGGGCTCTGGCGGAACGCGTCGGGCGTGCCGTCCAGGCGAATTTTGCCTTGATAGATCATGGCGATGCGATCGGCGACGCCGAAGATCGAGCGGAGGTCGTGGGACACGACGATGCTCGTGACGTTGGCGTCCTTCTTGAGAGTGCGGATGAGGTCGTCGACCTGGGCCGCGGCCATCGGGTCGAGGCCGGTCGTGGGCTCGTCGAAGATCATGTAGGTCGGGGACAACGACAGGGCACGGGCGATGGCGACGCGCTTCTTCAGGCCATCGCCGAGGTCGGCGGGGAGCCAGCTCGCGGCATGCCGCATGCCGACCAGGTCGAGCTTGTCCAGGGCGCGAGCGCGGGCGTCGCCGAGACGCAGGCCGAGGTGCTTCCGAAACGGCAGGGCGACGTTGTCGACGACGGTCATGGCGTCGAAGAGGGTCGAGCTCTGGAAGACCATCGCGCACTGCATGCGCACTGGGTAGAGGTCCTTTTCGGAGAGCCACGTGACCTCGTGCTCACCGAGCAGGATGCGGCCGGCGTCGGGTCGCAGGAGGCCTATCAGGTGCTTGACGAGGACCGACTTGCCGGCCCCGGAGCTGCCGATGATATAGAGGACCTCGCCGGTCTCGACGTCGAGGGAGACGCCGTCCAGGACCTTGCGCTCGCCGAAGCGCTTGTGGATGTCGATGAAGCGGATCATCGGTCGAACAGCACGAAGAAGAGGCCCGAGACGAGGAAGTCCAGGACGATGACGGCGAAGCTGGTGTTGACGACGGCGCGGGTGGTGGCCCAGCCGACGCCGGCCGAGCCGCCGCGCGCTTCCAGGCCGGCCTGGCCCGCGATGACGGGGATGGCGAAGCCGTAGGCCAGGGCTTTCACGACGCCGATGAGGACGTCTTTGGTGGTGACGAGGTCGAGCTTCAGGAAGGTCTGGTACGGGACCTGGTAGCCGGCCTTCGCGATGAGCATGCCGGTGACGGTGGCCGACACGATGCCGACGACGGTCAGCACCACCATCATGAGGCCCGAGGCCAGCGTGCGCGGGGCGATGAGGTACTCGACCGGGTCGGCGTTGCACATGCGCAGGGCGTCGACCTGCTCGGTGACGACCATCGAGCCGATCTCGGCGGCGATGCCGGAGCCGACGCGCGTGGCGACCATGAGGCCGGTGATGGTGGGCGCGAACTCGCGGCACATCATCTGGATGAAGGCGGCGCCGAGCATCGAGAAGTCGGGGAGGATCTGCTGGATCTGGTAGGCGACCTGGAAGACGGTGATGAAGCCGAGGACGCCGAGGGTGATGAGGACGAAGGGGACCGAGCGGTTGCCGATCTCGAAGCACTGGTCGGCGAAGGCGCGCAGCGAGACCTTGCCGCGGAAGATGGCGACGAGGGTGTCGATGAAGAGGTCGGCGAGCGCCTTGCTTTGCCGGAAGGCGAGCACGACGGGGCGGCCGAGACCCGCCAGGAACGAGGTCGGGGTCGAGGTCGGCGCGGGCGGGCCGGGGCGGGAGGTCGAGGTCACAGCGTGAAGAGCCAGCCGACGAGGAAGTCGAGGAGGAAGATGGCGGTCGCGTTGGCGACGACCGAGTGGTTGGTGGCGCGACCGACGCCGACCGCGCCGCCCGAGACGGTGAGGCCGAAGTGGCAGGAGATGCAACTGATGGCCATGCCGAAGGTCGCCGACTTGACGATGCCCATGAGGAGCTCGTCGAGGAGGTGGCTCTCGACGAGGCTCTGGACGAGGACGCGCGCGTCGACGCCGATGACGCCCTGTGCGGTGATGGCGGCGCCGACGATGGCGAAGAGGTCACCCAACACCATGAGCAGGGTGAGCATCACCATCATGGCGATGAAGCGCGGGACGACGAGGTAGCGGACCGGGTCGATGGCCAGGGCGCGGAGGGCGTCGACCTGCTCGGTGACGACCATGGTGCCGAGCTCGGCGGTGTTGTTGGCGCCGACGCGACCCGAGAACATGAGGCCGATGAGGACCGGGCCGATCTCGGCGAAGACCGAGTAGCCGACGCCGAAGCCGAGGAGACTCGTGGCGCCGGTGCGACGGACGAAATAGGCGGTCTGGATGACCATGATGGCGCCGACGAAGAGCGCGGTGAGCGCGACGATGGGGGCCGAGCGGACGCCGACGTGGAAGAGCTGGCGCCAGGTCTCGTGCCCGTCGAAGCGCGGCGGGAAGAGGGCTCTCACGACGCGACCGAAGACGAGGCAGGCCCCGCCGATCGTGGCGAGCACGTGCAGGGCGGCACGACCGAGCGAAGCGAACGGGGCCGAGAGCGCGGCCGCGAGCGGGTGCGGGGACGTGCTCATCGGGCATCCCGGGGCGCGACGGGGAGTGGCGCGTCGGCGAAGAAGCTCGCGAGCAGCGGGGTCGGCGCGTGTGCCAGCGCGTGGGCCAGAGCGGCGTGGTCCCCGGAGAAGACGACGCGGCCATGCTCGAGGACGATCCAGCGATCGACGACGGCGCGCATGCGGTCGATGTCGTGGCTCACGACGACCGACGCGGCGGCCTGTGCCTGGTCGGCCATGGACGCGTGCATGTCGGCGATGAGCGCGAAGATGCGCGAGGAGGTCACGGGGTCGAGGCCGGCGGAGGGGTCGTCGTAGAGGGCTAGCGACGGGCGCGTGATGGTCGCGCGGGCCAGGCCGACGCGCTTCTTCATGCCGCCCGAGAGCTCGCGCGGGAACTGCGTGTAGGCGCGGGCCAGGCCGACGGCGTCGAGGGCGGCGCGCACCTTCTTCTCGATGTCGGCGGGCGTGTGGCGACGCTCTTGTCGCAGCGGAAAGGCGAGGTTGTCGGCGACCGTCATGAAGTCGAAGAGCGCGTAGTTCTGGAAGAGATAGCCGATACCCTCGCGGGCGCGGGCGAGCTCGAAGGCACTCAGCGTGGCCAGATCCTTGTCGTCGAGGAGAACCCGTCCCCCATCCGGGATGAGCAACCCCGGTAGGTGCTTCAGCAGGACGCTCTTGCCGTGGCCGCCCGGTCCGACGATGCCGAGGACCTCGCCCGCGCGCACCTCGAGCGAGACGGCGTCCAGCACCGTGCGCCCTTCGTGACGCTTGGTGAGCGACTCGACCCGAATGCGGACGGGGCCGACGGGTGCGACGCGTGGCTGCGAGGTCGGGGCGCTCATCGCGTCGCCTCGGGGGCGAGGCAGTGCGGCCCTTCGGGATCGGCGAAGGCGGCGTCGAGGCGACGGAGGAACTTCGAGTCGGGGTGCTCGCGCCGGATCAGATCGGCCAGGGTGCGCGCGACCTCGGGGTGGCCGGCGGAGAGCTCGGCGCAGAGCGCGAAGAAGCGAACGTCGTCTTTCTTGATCGTCTTGGGGAACATCGCGGCGTAGTCGAGGTAGGCGCGGGCGGCCTCGGCCGGACGCTTCAGCTGAACCCGGAGGAGGCGCGCGATGCGGAGCTGCCCCTCCCAGAAGTAGACGTGCTCGTCCTGGCCGATGAACGAGCTCGCGCTGCGCAGCGTGAGGATGCGGCGCAGGTCGAGGAGCTCGTCCTCGTAGGCATGGCGTCGGTGATGAAGCCAAGAACGCTCCCAGAGGGCGTCGTTCCAGAGCGGCGAGCGCGGGCGGTCGGCGATGAGGCGGCTGTAGAGCTGGAGGGCGAGATCCCAGCGCGCCGGGGTCGGGTCGCGCTCGGCGCGCGCGCGGGCTTCGTCGGCGGCCTGATAGAGGAGGTCGTCGCCGAGCCCAGTCTGGTCGAGGGTCTCTGCGACCGAGCGCGTCCACGCGAGGTGCTGGTCGACGGCGCGGTCACCGCGCGCGCGTGCGATGCGCATGAGGTGGGCCAGGGCACGCTCGCCGGGCATCTCGTCGGGGTAGTGCAGGACCAGGGCGCGATAGGCGCGGACGGCGGTGGCGAGGCGGCCGCGGGACTCGGCGAGGCGTGCGAGCTCGTAGTGGGCGCGGGCGCGATCGGGGCGGCGCGGCGCGTCGAGCGCCATGGCCTGGAGGACCTTGGCGGCCGCGAGGGGAACGGTCGGCATGAGCGTGCGCGCGGCCTCGAGGCGCGCGAAGCCGGCATCGGAGGCGCGCTGGGCGCGGGCGGCGAGCGCCAGCAGGCCGTCGGCTTCGGCGGGTGGAGGGAGCTCGGCGTGGACGAGGGCGGCGAGGTCGTCGTCCCAGCGCACCTGGGCAGGGTTTCTGCCGCAGGCCGAGCACAACAGGACGAGCGCGAGGATGACGCGCGACCGGGCCTCGGCGCGGGGCTGCCTCAAGCGAGCACGTCGCGGAGGAAGGCCTCGTGCAAGAGGCCGTTGGTCGCGAGCACGTCACCGCTGGCGAGCATGCCCTGGCCGCCGGACAGGTCCGTGACGCGCCCGCCGGCCTCGCTGACCAGGACCGCGCCAGCCGCGAAGTCCCAGGGCTTGAGGCGCGGCTCCCAGTAGGCGCCGAAGGTCCCGTCGGCGACCAGGGCCAGGTCGAGGGAGGCGCTGCCCAAGCGGCGCACGCAGAGGCAGCGCTCGAGGGCGCGCTCGAGCGGGCCGACCAGGGCATGCGCCGTGTGGGTGCGGTCGTAGGGGAAGCCGGTCGCGACCAGGGCGCGGCCGAGCTCGGTGTGGGGCGCGACCGCGATGGGCAGGCCGTTGCGCGTCGCGCCGAGCCCGCGCGCGGCGCTGTAGGTCAGGCCGCACGCGTCTTCGCGAGAGCCGACGAGGGCTGGGGCCGAGAGGGCGCCGACGACGAGGACGGGAGGCGGGCTGTCGGGACCGGCCGACCAGGCGGCGCCGAGGCTGGCCGCGAAGTGTGGCAGGCCGTGGACGAAGTTGGTCGTGCCGTCGAGGGGGTCCACGTACCAGGTGAAGGGTGCCTCGGGCGGGCCCTGGAGGCCGCCTTCTTCGCCGACGACGCGGTCTTCGGGAAGGAGGCGCCGGAGCGCGTCGAGGATGAGGCGCTCGGTGGTGCGGTCGGCTTCGGTCACGAGGTCGACCTCGCCCTTCCAGCCGACCGAGGTGAGGCGCCCGCGGAATCCGAGCAGGCAGTCCGCGGCCTCTCTTGCGATGGCCTCGGCGATGGCGCGGCGGCGCGCGAGCCCCGCGAGATCGCAGGTCGCAGGCTCGGCGGGCTCGGCGGGCGCAGACGACATGGCGGTGCAATAGTCCATCGGTGCGCGCGGGGTCAATGCAGAGCGGCGTGCGCCTGGCGCGGGTTCGACGCGGCCGACGGGAATCGAAATGGGACCGGTGGAGTCCGATTCGAGGGTCGTGTTACAGTCGGTCCCAGGCGCCGCAAGATTGGCACCTGGAGGCAGCGCGGAGTGGCAGGGAGCACCTACCGATGAGACGCCGGGCCGTATCGACCCAAGAGCTGACACGGCTCAGAGGGGCCTTGGCCGAGGACTACGACCTTCGTGACTACGAGGTCGATGCCGGGCCGAAGGTCTTGAGGATCACCGGGCCGGACATCGGCGGGCAGGGTCGGTCGACGCTCTCGAACGCCGCAGCCAAAGCCAAGGAGACGCGCTACGCCTCGGCCGAGCTCCTGCACGGACGCGATGGGCTCGCACCTTCACCCGAGACCTCGGGCACGCGTGGCGTGTCGAACTGGGCCGAGCTCTGGCCGTCCTCGCGCGCCATGGCGAGCTACTTCGGCCACTCGGTCCGGATGCGCTCGGTCGATGCGGTCGAGGTCAACTGTGGGCTCGGCACCGCGGGGCTCGGCGCGGCCGCCAAGGGCGCGCGCGTGACGCTCGCGGACTCGAACCCCGAGGCGCTGCGCTTCGCACGCTTCAACGCGCTGCAGAACGGGTTCACCCACGTGCGCACGCTCGAGTTCGACTGGCGCAACGACCGCTTCACCGACACCGTCGGCAGCCTCATCCTCGCCGACGTCCTCTACGAGGAAGCCAACTTCGACCACGTCTTCCGCATGCTGAAGGACAACCTCGCCCCGGGACGCACGGCGTTCTTGGCCGAGCCGGGGCGCCCCATCGCGACGTCGTTCTTCGACGCACTGCGCAAGACCGACTACCGCGTGCGCCTCGACATCGAGCGGGTGCAGGACGCCTACAGCGACAACTACTACCTGGTCCACGTCCTGCGCATCAAGAAGGACAAGTAGCGCGCGTTCGTGCTCGCCTTCAGTCCGCGGCCTTCTTGCTGCGGGGACGCGTCCCGGCATAGCGCGCCGGGGGCTCGGCAACGCGGAGCGACGGCGGCGTCCCGCGCGGAGCCTCACTGCGCGGGCCCTTCGACGGCGCCGCCCGACCGGCGGGGGCGCGCGTGTCGGTGCGCGAGTCGGGGCGTGCCGCGCGGGGCGGAGCGCGGTCGTCACGGGCCGGAGCACGGGGTGCGGGGCGGTCGTCACGCGCCGGAGCACGGGGTGCGGGGCGGTCGTCGCGCGCCGGAGCACGGGGTGCGGAACGGTCGTCACGGGCCGGAGCACGGGGTGCGGGACGGTCGTCGCTGCGGTCGTCGCGAACGAAGGGCCGCTTGGGAGGAGCCTCGCCGCCGCGTGCGTTGGGCCGCTCGCGCGCGCCTTCGTCACGCGAGTAGGGTCGCGAGCGCGCGCCCTCGTCCTTGGCGTACGGACGCTTGGGCCCGTCCGCGGGCGGGCGCTTCGGGCCCTCGGCAGCACGCGGGGCATGGGCCGGAGCCTCGGCCGCGCGATGCGGCTTCGACGGCGGGTATTCGCGGGTCGGGGCCTCGGGCGCTCGCTCGCGCTTCGGCGCGTGCTTGGGCGCCTCGACGGGGGCCTCTGCCCGCTCACGCTTCGGCGCGTGCTTGTGCGCTTCGGCCTCGGGTGCCTTGGTACGCGTCACGTGCTCGCGCGGCGCTTCGTCGTTCGACTTCGCGACCTCGCTCGAGGCCGCGACGTCCTTGGCCTTGGGCACGTACTCGTTGGACTTCGCGCCGTCCTTGGCCTTGGGCACGTACTCGTTGGACTTCGCGACGTCCTTGGCCTTGGGCACGTACTCGTTGGTGCGCGCGGCGGGCGCCGGACGGA
>JAEUKJ010000172.1 GCA_016792665.1 Deltaproteobacteria bacterium
CTCCTGAGTCGTCGCGCCGGCGACACAGCCCCAAGTACGAACCGATATCACGGGCTTTGGCGAACCGCGCAGGGTCACCAACGACCGCTACGAAGTACAGTGCTGTGATCGGACCGACGCCAGGAATCTCGCAGAGGTGAACTGCTTCCGGAGCGAGTCGAGGGAGCAGGCGCTTGGCTTCCTTGTCGTAATGCGCGATCTGGACATCGAAGGCATCGAGCAGAGCTGCCAGAGGTCCCACCAGTTCCAGAATCTCCGGAGCGAGGGTCTGAGACAGATGCGAAACGAACGTCGACGTCGCGGATTTCGGGATCCGGTAGCCGTAGGGCTTGAGCATCCCTCGAACGGAGTTGACGACACGAGTTCGGCCCATCACTGCGCAGGCACGAGCTCGTACCAGCGTCAGAGCCTTCTGATGCTCGAGGTCGCGCAGCGGCACTGTCTTCAGAAGGCGGGGGGCCTCGGCGCCCAGCAGCGCCAAGGTGAGCGCGTCGACCTTGTCGTCCTTGTAGAGCGAACCCGATATGAGCCTTATCCTACGCGGGTCGACGACGAGGACCTCGTGTCCGAAGGACTTGAGCAGCTCTGCGATCCAGCGCGTACTCGAGCCCATCTCCACGATGATGCGATACGAGTGCGTACCCTCGAATTGCTCTCTAAGCTTTGCCTCGGACGACACCATGCGCCCACCCGTCACCACGTCATCGGCGTCGATCATGCAGACTTGCAGATACTTGTCGCTGATGTCGATGCCCACGACCGACTTGCGACGCCGTGCGCCTGAGCGCACCTCGATCGACCCAACTTTTCGCTTTCGACTTCTTGCTGATAGTCTCCTTCATGGCGGCTGACCTCCTTGGGTCTCTGAACCCGTTGTAATTATGCAGGCGACCACTCGCACTGCGCTACTTCGAGGTCAGCCGCCTCACCCCATCTCCGGCGGTTCGAAAAAGCTTGCTCACCTGATCGTGCGTCAGGCACATCTTCGACCACGGTGGGTGCACTGGGGCCGATATCATTCGATATCGGCCAGGGCATGCGCCAGCCGCAGTCGCGTCCGTCCCCAATTCGCTCGAGGGCACCAGCTTTGCCGCCGCCGACTATGTCTGGCGTCAGCCACTCATTGCACGACTGCGTGCGAGTGCCGCCCCCCATCTTCCCCAGCTCCAGCCAGTCGCGATGCTGACCAATTTGCCACACACAACTGACACCCTCCCATTTCCCCTGGAGCCCCTAAGCGATCCTGACCACCAGACCGACTAGCACCACGGTCACTCTCTATAATAGGTAATGTTCCGCCGGAGTCCGCGCCGTGGCCCCACCGCGATACCGCTTGCACTCATGCCGATCATTGGGTATGCGTCTCCCCGGTGGCGCGACTGACCAACAGCACAACCGCGAGGCGAGCCCGATTCGGGCTGGCCTGGATTCTTGCGTTCGCTGTCCTGCCCACCGGTCCCGAACTCGTGAGGGAGGCTTTGGGGTCGATCTTCGACACCGCCACCTTGAGCGACGCCGGCTGTCCGCCCGACTGTCCAGACGGGCCGTGCCGAGATTGCACTGGCGTCTCGTATCACTGCTCCTGCTGCCAGTCGCCTTCGTTGGTCGTTGTCGGATTCGCTGTAGAAGTCGCCCCGCCCCGCTTCGTCGAGCTGTCCCTCCGCAGTATCGACCGAAGAGGCGTACCGCTCGATGGGCATGCCCATGCCCCGTTTCAACCTCCTAGAGCCTCCTGAGTCGCTGAATCGCTAGACGCTCCCGTCTTTGGGAGCCCGGCAATCGCATCTCAGGAGTCATTGATGACGCTCGCATTCGCGCGCCGGCCGCTGGTTGTGGTCGGTGCTCTTCTGATGTCGTTCGACGCTCACGCCGCCGAACCTCCACCCACACCTCCCTCTGCCCCCGTTTCGCTCGCGACGTTGCTCGACTATGCGGCCGAGCACGCCCCCGCCGTCGTGGCGATGAACGCTCGACGCGCCGAAGTCGCCGCCACCCGCGCCTCCATCATCGGTCTGCCCGAGCGCACCGAGCTGCAGCTCGCCGTCGGTCCGCGTATCGGCGGCGATGGTACCGATCTCGATGCGTCCATCGGACTCTCGCAGACGTTTGACGTCTCCGGCACCAACGCCGCGCGCGAGCGCCTGGCGAAGCGCGTAGCCGGGCGCGTCGACGCCGAGATCGCCAGCACCCTGGCTGAAGCTCGCGCGCGCGTGACCGCCGCCTTCGCGGAAGCCCTGGCTGCCCGGCTCGCGCGCGCCGTGGCTGCTCGCGCCGCCGCGTTCGCCGCCGAGCTCCGCGTCATCGCCACCAACCGCGTGCGCGCCGGCGACGGCGTGCGTTCGGATCTCCGCCTCGCCGAAGCGGACGCCATCCTCGCCGACGCCGATCTCGCGGCCGCCGAGCGTGCTGTACAGACCACGCGCATCGCTCTCGCGATCGCCGCCGGCTGGCCAACCGAGACCCCGCCCGAGCCCGCCGACGATGCGCTTCCGCCCGCTCCCGACTTCGCGACACTCCGCGCACGCCTGGACGACCACCCGTCTCTCCTGGCGCTGCGTGCGCGCCGCGCCGAGCTCGCCGCGCGCCGCACCGTGCTCGCCCGCGCCGGCGCGTCTCGGCCGGCGTTCGGCGTCGAGCTGTCGCGCGAAGGCAGCCCCGGTCCCGAGCTTGCCCAGTGGATCGTGCTCGCGACCGCGACCTTCCAACTCGGTACCGTCGATCCCGCCCGAGGCGAGGTCGCGTCCCTCACCGCGGAAGCCGAGATCCTCACGGCCGAAGAGGCGGCCACGCGCGCTCAGCTCGACGCCACGCTCGCGCTCGCCTGGAATCGCCTGGAGGCCGCCAAAGCGCGCGAAGCCTCCCTGTCCGCAGCCCATACGCCGCTCGACGCCGCGCTCGCCGATCTCCGCCAGGCCCTCACCGCCGGCGAGCTCAGCCTCACCGAGCTCGCGGTCGTCCGCGAGCGCGTGCTCGCGCTCGAGGGCGCCACGAACGCCGCTCGCGCCGAGACCCTGCGCGCCCGCGCCGGCCTCGAAGCGGTGCTCGCCAACACCCCGAACATCCAGACCCGCACGGAGCCCACGCCATGAGCCACCGCCATCTCATTCTCTTTGCTTCCCTCTCGCTCACCGCCTGCGGCCAGGCACACGGCGAGGCCCCCGAGCCGTCCGAGCCCAGGGGCGAAGGGCACGCCGAGCCCGAAGCCGAGGCGGAGCCCGCCGACGACGGCAAGCTCCACATCGATCCCGACATGCTGCGCGACCTGAGGCTCACGACCACCGTCGTGCGCGCGCGGGTTCAGGTCGAGACCGTCCAAGCGATCGGCGAGATCCGCCTCAATCCGGACGCAGCGTCGCACGTCGGCTCGCTCGTGGCCGCCCGCATCGTCGAGCTGCGCGCCAAGGTCGGCGACACCGTCACAGCCGGCATGGTGCTCGCCGTGCTCGAATCCCCGGAAGTCGGACGGGCGCGCTCCGAGCTCATCGCCGCGCGCGCGCAACTCGGCGCGGCGCAGCGTATCCTCGGTCGCAAGCAGCGGCTCGCGGCTGACCAGGTGGTCTCGGCCTCCGACAGCGACCGCGCCTCGGCCGAGGTCGCCCAGGCCCGAGGCACCGTCGACTCCGCGCAGGCGTTGCTCGCCGCCCTCGGCGCGAGCGACGACGAGAGCGGCAAGGCCGCGCTCTCGGGCGGCCAGTTCGTCGTCCGAGCGCGCACGGCCGGCACCGTGCTCACCCGCGACGCCGTGCTCGGTGCCCACACCGACGCCGAGGACACGATCTTCACGCTCGGTGACCTGTCCCGCCTCATCGCGGTCGTTCACCCCTTCGAGC
>JAEUKJ010000194.1 GCA_016792665.1 Deltaproteobacteria bacterium
GCTGGGCGCCGACTGGATGGGCCCCGAGCTCGGCGCGGCGCTCGGCGCCTTCGTCGTCGGCCTCGCGAGCCGCATCCACGGGACGCTCGCCGAGTGTCCGCAGTTCCTGACGCTGGTGCCCGCGACGCTCTTGCTGGTGCCTGGCTCTTTCGGCTTCAAGAGCGTCTCTCTCTTCCTCGGCGCCAACGTGACCAGCGGCGTCGACGCGCTCCTGCGCATGCTCCTCATCGCCATGTCGATTGCCGCTGGCCTGCTCGTGGCCCAGGCGCTCGGGCGCGCGCGGCCGACCCTCTGAGCCGCGCATGCGACGCTTCACCGTCTTCTCGACGCTCGGCCTCTCGAACCGGCTGAAGGTCCTCGCCTCGGGACAGGTCCTCGCCGCCGCGGCGGGTGCCGAGCTCGAGCTCCTCTGGCCCCTGACCGACGCCTGCGCCGCGCCCTTCGACGCCCTCTTCGCCGCGCCGCGCGACCCGCGCGTCACCATCCGCACGGTGGACGAGGCCGCGGTGGCTGGCCTCCCGAGCTACGTCGGCTGGGGGGCGGCGCCGCCCGACCTGCTGCGCGCACGCGGGCCGCACACGGTGGTCGGGCACATGTCGTGGCTCGTGCGCCCCGATCTCTACGCAGGCCATATCCCGCTCTGGCCCGCGGTCGGCCCCGCACTGTCGTCCGTGACACCGATAGCGCCCCTGTCCGCGCGCATCGAGGCCTTCGTCGCCGAGCACTTCCGTCCCTTCGTCATCGGTGTCCACCTGCGCCGCGGCGACTTCCACACCGAGCGCCCCGACGCCGTCGGCAACACCGCCGCAGCGCTGGCGCGCGTTGACCAGCACCTCCAGACCCACCGCGACGCCGCCGTCTTCCTCTGCACCGACGAGGCTGTCGACGCCCCAGCCCCATCGCTCCGCGCCGTCTTCGCAGCGCGCTACGGCGAGCGCATGCTGCCCGCTGCAACGACGAACCTCACGCGCGACTCGCTGGCTGGGATCGAGGACGCCGTCGTCGACCTCTTCCTCTTGAGGATGACCCACCTCGTCATCGGCACCGCGTCGAGCAGCTTCTCGGCCCTGGCAGCCTTCGGTCGCGATGTCACATTCGAGGAGACCGACGGCACCGGCCACAGCCACAGCGACCTCCTCGAGCGGCGCCTGGGACGCCTCGGGCTGCGTGGCCTGGTCATGCGTCTCGCTCGCCACGAGCTCGGGCACGAGCCCCCGACCTTCGAAGCCGCATGGCGCAGCGTCGTCGACTCGCGCTGGGGTGCCTCCGCGGCGCGCCCCGTGCGCCGACTGCTGGCCCACTGGCGTCGCTGGCGCTGACGGGTCCAGGGCTTTCGCGGACCAAGAACGCGCGGTCGGCGCGCGGCGCGGCATCGGCCGAAATGACCTCGAAAAGAAGGCGGTGTACGCTTCGCGCATGAGGCTTCTCATCCAGCACAAGAGCGCCTATCGCTACCCGCGCGCGGCCAACCTCGGGACGCACACGCTGCGGCTCCGACCGGCCGCGCACGCCAAGGCGAAGATCGAGACCTACCGCCTCCTCGTCTCGGGCGACCACACGCTCCGCTGGCAACAGGACCCGTACGGGAACCACATCGCCAAGGTTCACTTTCCGTATCAGAATCCGATCGAGACCCTCGAGATCCTGGTCGAGCTGACGGCCGAGGTCCGCCCCGTCAACCCCTTCGACTTCCTCCTGGACGAGCTCGCCGAGACCGTCCCCTTCGCCTACCCCGACGAGCTCCGCCGCGAGCTCGCGCCCTTCTTGTTGCTCGACGACCCCGCCTTCCATCGGGGCGAGCGCTATCGCGAGTTCTCGCGCGCCCTGCCCATGGGCGGCCCGACCGTCCCCTTCATCACCGCCCTCAACACCGCCGTCGCCAAGGCCGTGCGCTACGTCATCCGCGAGGAGGCCGGCGTCTACACGCCCGAGGAGTCGCTCATCGCGGGTCAGGCCTCGTGCCGCGACTCGGCCGTCCTGCTCACGGCCCTCTTCCGCGAGCGCGGCCTCGCCGCCCGCTTCGTCTCGGGCTACCTCGTCCAGCTCACCGACGAGGGCATGCTCCCCGACCAACCCAAGGGCGTCACGCGCGACGTCGTCGACCTCCACGCGTGGTGCGAGGTCTACCTGCCCGGCGGCGGTTGGATCGGGCTCGACGCGACCTCGGGACTCATGACCGGCGAGGGGCACATCCCGCTCTGCGGCGCCTCGACCCCGGCCCTCGCCTCCCCGCTGGAAGGCACCGCCGACACGGCCGCCACCGAGGTCTCCTTCTCGATGGTCGTCGGTCGCCTGGGCCACGAGGCGCGCCCCACGACCCCGTACACCGACGAGGTCTGGGACGTCCTCATCAAGGGTGGCGACCGCGTCGATGCGCACCTGGCCTCGCACCAGATCCGCCTCACCATGGGCGGCGAGCCGACCTTCAACGCGCGCGACCACGTCGAGCTCCCCGAGTGGAACGGCGCCGCCATCGGCCCGACCAAGCTCGCCTACGGACGTCGCCTGGTCGACGAGCTGCGCCGCCGGATGGCACCTGGTGCCGCGGTCCTCCACCGACCGGGCAAGTGGTATCCGGGCGAGTCGCTCCCGCGCTGGGCCCTCGACATCTGCGGCCGACGCGACAAGACCCCGCTCTGGCCGGACCGTCCGACGCTTGCCAGGCGCGCCTCCGACGCCGACGCCGAGCGCTTCGCCCGCGCCCTGGTCCGCACGCTGGGCCTGGCCGACGACGACCGCGAGGCCCCGGGCCTCCTGCCCGCCTTCGAAGACCCGCTGCACGCCATCAAGGACGAGGCGCAGTTGCCCGTCGATGTCGATCCGACCAAGGTCGATCTCGACGACTCGGAAGAGCGTCGCCGACTGGCGCTGACCCTCTCGCGCGGGCTCCATCGGCCGACCGGCTGGGTGCTCCCGCTGGCCCCGCTCGAGGAAGCGACGAGCCACCTCCCGACCCGTGGCGCGCGCTGGGCGACCGACGTGTGGCGCTTCCGCCGTGGCGCGCTCTATCTGCTGCCGGGCGACTCGGCCATCGGCCTGCGCCTCCCGCTGGCATCTCTCGGCGTCGGCCTGCCCATGCCGCCGCTCGACGAGCCGCGCGGCTATCGACCCGACCCACGTGGCGCGAAGCCCGACGAAGACGGCGACGCACAGCTCGCAGTCTCGACCGTGAAGCCGTCCGCCACCGCGCGCTATCTCTTCGGCATCCGCACCGCCCTCTGCATCGAGCAACGCCAGGGCGAGCTCTACGCGTTCTTGCCACCGCTGCCGTCGTTTGCGCGGTTCTCTTCCTTGATCGCATGCATCGACGCCACGCGCGCCGTGACCGGGCTCGACATCCACCTCGAGGGCTACGGACCGCCGTCCTCGCCCGAGCTCTTCCGCTTCTCGGTGACGCCCGATCCCGGCGTCCTCGAGGTCAACGTGCCGCCCACCACCAGCGTGCGCGAGCACGACGAGCTCTTGCAGCAGGTCTTCGACGCGGCGCTCGCGGCCGGCCTGCACTCGGAGAAGTACCTCGTCGACGGGCGCCTGGCCGGCTCGGGTGGCGGCAACCACATCACCTTCGGCGGGCAGACCCCGCTCGAGTCGCCGCTGCTCCAGCGGCCTGACCTCCTGGCGAGTCTGCTCACCTTCTTCCAGCACCACCCGTCGCTGTCCTACATGTTCGCGGGCCTCTTCATCGGCCCGACCTCGCAGGCCCCGCGCGTCGACGAGGCCCGACACGAGACGCTCTACGAGCTCGAGATCGCCCTCGAGCGCGCCTTCGCGAGTCGTCAGCTCGACGGCCCCGAAGGCCCACCGCCCTGGCTCTCGGATCTCCTCTTCCGGCACCTGCTGGTCGACCTCACCGGCAACACGCACCGCGCCGAGATCTGCATCGACAAGCTCTTCGACCCGCACACGCCCTACGGTCGACAGGGCCTCATCGAGCTCCGCGCCTTCGAGATGCCGCCCCACCCGCGCATGGTGACGGCCCAGGTCCTGCTCGTCCGCGCCCTCATCGCTTCGTTCGTCGGCCGCCCCTACCACCACCCGCTCGTGCGCTGGGGCCAGGCCCTCCACGATCGCTTCCTCCTCCCCCACAACCTCTGGCGCGACTTCGAGGACGTCCTCGGCCACCTCTCCGATGCCGGCCTGCCACTGCCCGCCGACGGCTACCGCCCCTTCCTCGAGCTGCGCTGCCCGCTGGTCGGGACGCTGCAGGCCGGCGACATCACCCTCGAAGTGCGCAACGCCCTCGAGCCCTGGCACGTGCTCGGCGAGGAGATGTCGACCAGCGGCACCGCGCGCTACGTCGACTCGTCACTCGAACGCATCGAGGTCCGCGCCACCGGCCTCACGCCGAACCGGCACGCGGTCCTGGTCAACGGCCACACGCTGCCCCTCTACAGTACGCCGTCGGGTGCCGCCGTGGCCGGGGTCCGCTTCCGCGCCTGGGCCCCAGCGCACGCCCTGCACGCGCACATCGGCGTCCACCACCCGATCCGACTCGAGGTCGTCGACACCTGGTCCCAGCGCTCCCTCGGCGGCTGCGCCTATCACGTCTGGCACCCCGAGGGGCGCGCCTACGACACGCCGCCGCTGACCCGCTTCGAGGCCGCCGCCCGCCGCGCCCAGCGCTTCACCATCGACTCGCACACGCCGTGGCCCGTCCTGCCGCGCCCCGCCGCGATGCACGCCGACCAGCCCTGGACCCTCGATCTCCGCCGCCTGCCACTGGATCGCATGCCGCACGACGGCCCGCTCTGGCACGCGCACGAACGTCCCCTGCCCCGCCCCATGACCGAGGAGACCCCGCGTTGAAATCGTTGAGTGGACTCCTGACGGACTACCCGGCCCTCCCCGGCACCTTCGACGAGCTCATCGGCACGGACGGCGCCCCGCGCCCCGAGTTCGCCGAGTGCCTGGCGATGCTCGGCGCGCTCTCCCCCGATGAGTTCGCACGCGCCCAGTCGCTGGCCGAGCTGGCGTTGCTGAACCAGGGCGTGACCTTCAGCGTGTACAAGGACAGCCGCGGCACCGAGAAGATCTTCCCCTTCTGCCTCGTGCCGCGCATGGTCTCGGCCCGCGATTGGGACCACGTCCAGCGCGGGCTCGAGCAGCGCATCACGGCGCTGAACCTGTTCCTCGACGACGTCTACGGCGACCAGCGCCTCTTCGCCGAGACGAAAGTGCCACGCGATCTGGTCCTCGGGGCGCAGGGCTATTTGCCAAAATTGCGGCACATTCGCCCGGCCGGCGGCGTGCGTGTCGTCATCGCCGGCATCGACCTCATCCGCGATCCCGACGGCGTCTATCGCGTCCTGGAAGACAACCTGCGCACGCCCTCGGGCGTGAGCTATGTCGTCGAAAACAGAGTTCTTTCCAAGCGCATCTTCCCGCGCATCTTCGACGCCGCCAACGTGCAGCGCGTCGACAGCTACCCGACCAAGCTCGCCGAGACGCTGTCCTCGGTCGCGCCCGACGGCATCGTCGATCCGAATATCGTCGTCCTCACCCCCGGCCAATTCAATTCGGCGTACTTCGAGCACACCTTCCTCGCACGCAACATGGGTGTCGATCTCGTCCAGGGCGGGGACCTCTTCGTCGACGACGACAAAGTATTTCTAAAGACCACGCGCGGGCCGCGCCGCATCCACGTCATCTATCGCCGCATCGACGACGCCTTCCTGGACCCCGAGCACTTCCGTCCGGACTCGATGCTGGGCGTGCCGGGCCTCATGCGCGCCTGGCGCGCGGGCAACGTGACGCTCGTGAACGCGCCTGGCAACGGCGTCGCGGACGACAAGGCGGTCTATCCGTTCGTGCCCGACATGATCCGCTTCTACCTCGGCGAAGAGCCGATCCTCGAGCAGGTCCCGACCTACGTCTGTCTCCGCGACAACGAGCGCGACTACGTGCTGGACCACCTGGACGAGCTGGTCGTCAAGGCCGTCGACGAGGCCGGCGGCTACGGCATGTTGATGGGGCCGCAGGCGAGCCGCGCCGAGATCGCCGAATTTCGCGCGAGAATCATCGAAAATCCCCGCCGCTATATCGCGCAGCCGCGCGTCGAGCTGTCGACCTGCCCGACCTGGATCCCGGACAAGCGCCAGGTCGCGCCGCGCCGGGTCGACCTCCGCCCCTACATCCTGACCTCTCGCGAGGGGCCCTGGGTGCTGCCCGGAGGGCTCTCGCGCGTGGCCCTGGTCGAGGGCAGCTACGTCGTCAACTCGAGCCAGGGTGGCGGGTCGAAGGACACCTGGGTGCAAGGAAACGGAGGACGCCCATGACCCAGCGCCCGCGAAATTCGACCAATTTCCACCTGCGCGCGCAGAGACATGGACCGGCCGGCCTCATCTCGCGCGTGGCCGACTGCTGCATGTGGTTCGGGCGCTACCTCGAGCGCGCCGAGTCGATCGCGCGGCAACTGCAAGCGACCTCGAGCCTGGCTCTCGACGCCGAGCTGCCGCCCACGCGCTGCTGGCATCCGCTGGTGGTGGTGGCCGGCGAGGAGGCGCACTTCAAAGAGCGCTTCGGCGAGGCCTTCGGCGACGGCGAGCGCGTCCAGCACTTCCTGGTGTGGGACGACCGCTGCTGGGTGTCGCTCTTTCGCACCGTCGCGGCCGCGCGCGAGAACGCGCGATCCATCCGCGAGGTACTCTCGGGCGACGTCTGGGAGACGGTCAACGAGCTCTACGTGTGGATGCAGAACGAGGGCCCCGAGGGCGGCCCGGCGGTCTATCGCGCGCGTCGCGACGACTTCTATCGGCGCGTCCGCCAGATGACGCAGCTCGCGTTGGGCCTCATGCGCTCGACCATGCTGCACGACACGGCGCTCGACTTCATCTGGCTCGGCGTCATGCTCGAGCGCACCAACCAGACCGCGCGCCTCCTCGACGTCCATCACCACGCCTTTGGGGGCGAGGTCGGCGCGGGCGCGACCGAGGTGCACGACGCGACGGCGCCTGGGGCGCTGAACCACCAGGTCGTCGAGACGGCCGTGTGGGTGTCGCTGCTGCGCGCGTGCTCGGGCTTCGAGCCGTTCGTGAAGAGCTTCGCAGGACGCGTGACGCCAGCCGCGGTCGCACACTTCCTGGTGACCGACGCGCGCTTCCCGCGCAGCGTGACCTACAGCCTGCACGCGGCCTACGAGCGCTTCTCGTACCTGCGTCCGCCGAGCGACGGCGACCTGCCGGGCGGCGAGTCGCTGGCCATGCTGGCGCGCCTCGACAAGTGGATCGCGAACCTGCCGCCATCGTTGCCCGACCTGCACGCGATCCTCACGCAGATCGTCGACGAGACGGCGCGCATCGGCGAGACGATCGGGCGCGAGCTGCTCGGCTATGAACCGACCCCGAGCGTCGCGTCGTCACCTGAGGGCTGATGCCCATGGCCGAGTTGGCTCGTGGCGACGCGGCTCGCGCGCTTCGGGGGTCGCTGACGTCGGAGGCCCGCGCTACTCCCAGAGACCCGCGGAGCTGCCCGCGACCGGCGGCTCGGGCTCGAGCCCACCGCGCAGCTCGGGCATGAGCGTCGCGCGGCGTCCCTCGGTCCAGCGCGTGACGACCTCGAGGTCCTCGCCGACGCCGTCCTTGAAGCGGCGAACGCTCTGGGCGCGCACGTACTGCCACTCGATCTCGAGCCCGTCCGGGCGGCCCTGTCGGAAGTGGCGCGTGAGGTTCGGGAGGCCACGCGGCGAGAAGCGCGCCTCGAGCCCGTCGGGGCGACCATCGATCAGGACGACGATGCGCTCGGGCGTGATGGAGTCGTCGCGCCACTCGATGCGGATCTCGCGGCGGTTGGCCTCGAAGCCCGCGGCCTCCTCGCCCAGGGCCTGACGCGGGACGCGCGCCTCGGCGATCGACGTGATGCGACCGGCCCAGTCACGCTCGAGGACGAGCCACGGCTCACCCTTGCGGAGGCAGGTCTGGGTCTGCGCGAAGCGGCCGTTCCAGCCTTCCCAGTGCTCTTCGTCGCCGATGGGGCACAGCGGGAAGATGCCACCCAGACCCGTCGCCTTGGGCATCGGGACCGCGACCGGCCCGTCGGCCACCCAGGCTTCCTCACCGCGAGCGACCTCGGCCTGCGGGTCGACCGACACCGTCGACTCCCAGAAGTGCGACCCCTGCGCGACGACCTGGACGCGCGTCGCCCCGCCGCCGCGATGGGTGATGGTGACCTGCGAGTCGTGCCACACGAGGTCGAGCTGGGCGAGAGAGCCACTGCGATCCCAGCGCCAGGCGAGGCCCATCGGGCCGCTGAGCGTCGCATGATCGATGGCGCCCTCGCGCGTGAGGAGCATGTTGGCGACGCCGGTCGGACGCTCGGCGAAGAGGCCGTGCGCGGTGGTGCGGTCGAGCCCGTGCTTCGAGGTGCCGCCGGGCGTCGTGATGAGGCGGGCCCACACGCCGCGGCCGAGCTCGAAGACACCGTTGGTGATGCTGCCGTCGGCTGGCACCAGGAAGCAGGCGCGCTCGTTGTCGCGGCCGTCGGCCTGCATGCACATGCGCTCGAGGTCGACCTTGGGTTGCAGGGCGGCCTCCTGGATCTGCGGTGCGGAGGCGCAGGCCGCGAGGAGGGCCGTCATCGCGAAGAGGCAGGTGTGCTCGAGAGCGCGCCCGACGCGCACCACCGCGGCGCTCGAGCTGGGCTTCGAGTCGACGTGGGTGCGGCTGGGGAGCGCACGCGGTGTCGTCTTGGTAATCATGGAAGTGACCTTTGGAGGGGGCTCGGAGGTGGTCCGAGTGATGAGCGGGCGCGACCTCGGCGGCGAGGTGCCGCGGGGATCGGAGGCTCGGATCCCACGTCGTCCCGCGCGCCGGAGAACCTTAGGGACTTTCCCGGGACCGGTTTCAAATCGCCTCGCGGCCATGTTCCAGGCGGACTTCATGGCCGACCGCGGAAGCGGGGGAAGTGTGGCCCGGGGGCATTGTCGCGGTGGACATCGGGGCGGCTCTCGGTCATCTTGCCTGCGATGTTGGCCCGAGGCTGACCTCGATCCCGAAAGGCCCAGGACCTGGTGAGATGACGACGCACACACGGCGCACGCCGAGGCAGGGGAACTAGCGGTGCCGAGCTTCCTCGCCATGTCCTTCGAAGGGGCCCTGTCGCCGAGCTTCGACCTGCGCTGTCTCCACCCGGGGCGGCCTCTCCCCGATGGCTGGGGGATCGGCTTCTACCCGGGGCACGAGCCCGCCGCGACCGTCCTCAAAGAGCCGGCTCCGTCGGCGATGAGCAGCAAGAGCCGCCTGGTCGAGAGCTGGGAGCACCTCGAGAGCTCGCTCTGCATCCTGCATATCCGGGCCGCGCGCTGGGGCAGCATCGCCGACGCGAACACCCAGCCGTTCATGCGCACCTGGGGCAAGCGCGACTGGCTCTTCGTGCACTCGGGCAGCCTCGAGAGTCGCCCGCAGCTCGAGGCCGGCGCCCTCTTCGAGCCGGTCGGCTCGACCGACACCGAGCTCGTCTTCTGCGACCTCTTGTCGCGCATCGCGGCCCGTGGCTGGAAGAGCCTGCGCGAGGTCGACCTCCGCCTCTTGCAGACGTGGCTCGCCCCGTTCGACGAGATCGGGGTCATGACGTGCGCCATCAGCGATGGCAGCGACCTGGTCGTCTACACCGACGCCCAGGGCACCCAGCCCTGCCTCGTGTGGGAGCTCAAACCCCCTTATGAGGAGGTGATCTTCGGCGACGACGAGATCGCGGTGAACCTCACCAAGCGCGGCGCCAAGGCCCGTAAAGGGGTCGTCTTCGCGACCAGCGTCCTGGAGGGCGAGGCGCAGACCCCGACCACATGGCGCGAGCTGGCGCCGGGCTCGCTGGTCGTCGCGCGGCAGGGGGCGCTCCTGGCCGAGCTGCCGCCGCTCATCCAGAAGGCCGCGTCGCCGCGCAAGGGTCCGGCCCCCGAGCCCGCGCCGAAGGTCGAGGCCCCCAAGCCCGGCCCCGAGGCCGCGAAGCGCGAGACGAACGAGCCGGTCATCCCGGCGGCCCTCGCGCACAAGCCACCGCCCTCGCGACCGCGTGCCGCGCCGCCGCGACGCCTCGAGATCTTTCATCGTACAACGTACAAATACGAGCGCCCCGTCGAGCGCTCGACCCACCTCTTGAAGCTCGAGCCGGTCACCGACAAGCTCCAGCGCCTCGCGCGCCACGAGCTGCGCGTCTCGGTCGAGTCGAAGTGGCGCGACTTCACCGACGTCTTCGGCAATCGCGCGCGGCGCGTGGTCATCGACACGCCGTTCACCGAGCTCACACTCGAGAGTCACTCCCTCGTCGTGGCCCTGGACACCGATCCCTTCGAGTTCCGCCCGCTGCACGCGCGCACGACCATCCCGCTGAACTGGATGCCGTGGCAGCGCCACATGCTGCAGCCCTATCTCCTGCCGCCCGAGCTGCCCGAGAGCCAGCTCGTCGAGCTGCACGAGTACGCGATGTCGTTCGTCGAGCGGAACGACTACGACCTCGTCGACTCGCTCATCGACATGAACCAGTCGATCTTCCGAGACTACACCTACAAGCAGGGCGCGACCACGGTCTACACGACCCCCTTCGAGGTCTACGCGACCCGACGCGGCGTCTGCCAGGACTTCACCAACCTCTTCATCTGCCTCTCGCGCCTCCTCGGCATCCCCGCGCGCTACGTCTGCGGCTACCTCTACACCGGGCCCAAGCACCAGAACCGCGCCATGGCCGAGGCAACGCACGCCTGGGCCCAGGTCTACCTGCCCGAGCTCGGCTGGAAGGGGTTCGACCCGACCAACGGGGTGCTCACGCAGACCGATCACGTGCGCGTCTCGGTCGGACGCGGCTACATCGACGCGACCCCGAGCTCGGGGACGATCTTCGTCGGCGGAGGCAGCGAGACCTTGGACGTGATCGTCACCTGCGAAGAGGTCGGATGAGCTCGCGCGATCGCGCGTGAGGACGCGTCGACGCGTGTGACCGTCAACGACCGCTGCCAGGGCGGTGCGATCGGGTGCCTGGCAGGTCGCCCGAACTCGCGCTATGGTCCGCGTGCAAAGGAGCTTCGGCATGCGTATCCTCGTACCCACCTCGGCCTTCATCGCGCTGTCCCTCACGGCCTGCGGCAAGTCGCCCGCAACCGCCGACGCGGCCACTCCGCCCGCGGACACCGCCCAGGCGGCACCCGACGCGTCCGCGCCCCCGGCTGGTGACACTGCGACCGCGGCCGGCGACGCCGCGACCCCGACGCCCGCCGATGCCGCCCAGGCCGCCCCCGACGCGAGCGCGGCGGCCGACACCGCCGCCCCGAAAGACTGTGTCGACGATGAGGTCGCGCGCGTCCTCGGGGGCCTCGAGCCGGACTTCGCGCGCCTCGACAAGAACGTGCTCGAGCTGTGCGGCGGCTTTCAGGACGGGCCGCGCCACTGCGTCGACCTCGACCTCGACACCGGCAAGCGCACCGTCGTGAAGCTGCCCGACGACGACGTCGCCCACCTGCCCTCGTTCCCGGCAGGGTTCGACGCGGGCCTCATGCGCGACGAGGCGCGCGGGGTCTTGAAGGTCTGCGTCTCGGCCGAGACCGGGTGCAAAGATCTGCACCCCGGCCAGGTCACGGCCGGGCACTTCGACGCCGACAAGAAGCGCGTCGTGGTGGCCTCGATGGAAGACGGCCAGCGCAACGCGCGCATCTTCGACGTCGCGAACCAGGCCGAGGGCAAGGTCATCCCGATCGGGCCGGGCGACCTCCCCGACTGCACCTTCGCGGCCTTCCTGGGCAACGACACGCTGCTCGTGTCGACCGGGCAGTGCGCGGCCGAGGGGCAGAGCTGGCTCGTCGATGTGGCGAGCGGCAAGACCATCGACGAGATCGGCAAGAGCCCGAACGCCTTCGTGCGCGATGGGCAGTTCGCGCAGGTCGACGGCGACGTGTGGGCCTTCCGCGACGCGACCGGCAAGGTCGTCCACGTGCAGAACGTCAAGACGGGCGATATCGTGGCGACCGTGGACCTCGAGAGCGCGGCCACCGGCACGGCCCCGAAGGACGAGCATGCGTGGGCGTTCGCGCGCGATGGCAAGCTCGTGCTGGTCGAGGCGCGGCCGGCGCTCGGCACGGTCTTCATCGCCGATCCGAAGGACGGCTCCGTGACGCAGAGCCTCGTGCCGCGCCCCTGCAAATAGCGGCTGAGGGCATGACGCACGCGAACTGCGTCATGCGTGCGGCGTGCGATCGCCGTGGATCGGCGGCGCTCAAGGGCCTGGGAAAATTGAGTCTCGGGCTGATTCCAGGCGGGTGACCCTGGGTCAATTGGACCCTTGGCAAGGCGATCGGCGCATGGCACCGTGCGCAATGTCGGGGGTCGTGTCCGACGAGATCGCGTGACCGATCTCGTGTGGAGGCATCGTGGTCGCTGCAGCCAAGAGCGAAGAGTCCAAGAAGTCGTCGGAGCCCCAACGCCCCGCCTCGGCCGGCGTCGAGAAGGGTGGCGGCAAGCCGATGGGCTTGAAGGGCGCGTCCTTCGAAGAGGGCGCGGCGATGTTGGCTCCTGGCGCCACGAAGAAGCCGCCGGCCGCGGCCGCGGCCGCCGATGAGCAGACCAAGACCTTTGGCGCGGCAGACCCGCGCGGGATCCTGGACGGGGTGCATCCGGCGCTGGCGGCGAAGCTCCAGGGTCTCATCGCGAACGCGCACGCCAAGGGTCTGGACATCCAGATCATCGAGGGCATGCGCAGCTTCCAGCGGCAGAACGAGCTCTACGCCAAGGGGCGCACGAAGGACGGCGCCAAGGTGACCAACGCCAAGGCGGGGCAGAGCTACCACAACTACGGCGTGGCCGTGGACATCGCCTTCCATGGCGCCAAGCCGTACGACGGACGCCACAACTGGACCGCCCTCGGGGCCGCGGGTGAGGCCGCCGGCCTTGCGTGGGGTGGGCACTGGGGTGACCGGCCGCACTTCGAGATCGGCGGCGTGAAGATCGCGACGCTGCAGAAGTGGTACGCGAACGGCGGCCTGAAGAACGTGTGGAATCAGATCTCGGCCATCCACGGTGGGCCGACCATCGACGAGAACGGCGAGAAGGGCGAGGGCGAGGGCACCAAGACCTCGGGCCCGGGCGGCACCTACAAGGTGAAGGCGGGCGACACGCTCGGGGCCATCGCGGAGAAGCTGCTCGGCGACATGTCGCGCTGGCGGGAGATCGCCAAGGCCAACGGCATCATCGACCCCGAGAAGCTGCGCGTCGGCCAGGAGCTGAAGGTCCCGGGCTGGAAGGGCGAGGGCGGGGACAAGGGCGGGAGTGGCGCGGCCGTGCACCAGGTGCGCCCGGGCGACACGCTGTCCAGCATCGCCGAGCGCTACCTCGGCGCGGCCTCGAAGTGGAAGGTCGTGGCCGAGGCCAACGGCATCGCCGACCCGCGCGCGCTGAAGGTCGGCGCGGTCTTGAAGATCCCGGGCGGCGGCGCGGGCGAGGGCGACAAGACCAAGGCGCCCGCTCCGAAGTCGTACACCGTCAAGGCGGGCGACACGCTCTCGGCCATCGCCGAGCGCTACCTCGGGAGCGCCCTCAAGTGGCGCGAGCTGGCCGCGGCCAACCACCTGGACAACCCGAACCGCCTGAAGGTCGGGACGGTGATCCGCATCCCGGCCTGAGCACGCGCGGCCGCGCCGAACGCCGAGGGCATCGATCGCGTGGTCGAGCGGCGACCTCGGGGTACGCCGCACACGCTCCGCGCGCATCTACCCCGCGTCAGGGCGCGGGGTAGAGGTCTTTCAGGATCTCGTCGAAGCGCGCGGCCCACGCGGCCTCGTTGTGCGAGGCACCCTGGTACTCGTGATAGGCTAGGTCTTGATTCAGGACCCAGCCCTTGGCGGTCAACGCGTCGCGCAAGAGGCGCGTGTCCGAGACCGTCTCCTGGCCCTCGGTCGTGCCGATGTCCAACCAGATGTGCAGCGGGGGCTTGGTGGCCAGCGCCTCGACGTAGCCGACGATGTACTGGTCGGCCCACCAGACCGAGGGCGAGATGACGCCCAGGCGGCCGAAGTCGTTCGGGTACTCGAGGCCGAGGTAGAGCGAGACGAGGCCGCCGAGCGAGCTGCCCGCGAGGCCGGTGCGCGCGCCGGCGGTGTCGGTGCGGTAGTGGCTGTCGATGTAGGGCATGAGTTCCTCGGTGAGGAAGCGGCCGTAGTCGTCGGCGTCGCCCCCGCCGTACTCGGCGTCGACGACGGGGGTGTACTCCGGGATGCGGTCGACGGTGTTGCCGACCCCGACGATGATGACGGGCGCGACGTCGCCGGCCGAGATCATCATCTCGGCGGTCTCGTCGACCTGCCACTCGGTGCCGAAGGCCGAGGTCGCGGGGTCCATCAAGTTCTGGCCGTCGTGCATGTAGAGGACGGGGTAGCGGACGGCTGCATTGGCGGCGTCGCTGTAGCCTGGCGGGAGGTAGATGACGAGGTCGCGATCGGGCACGAGGAAGGCCGAGGGAAAGGCGTCGACGAGGTCGACGTGGCCGGCCGTGGGCTTGGTCGGGATGAGGTCGCGCCAGGCGGCGACGCTGACCTCGATGCGCGCGAATGCAGCCGTCAGGGAGGCGCTGCGGTTCTCGCGCTCGCTGCCGTCCAGCGCTTTCTCGACGGTGTCCCACGAGCCGCGCGTGAACTTGTACTCGAAGGTGGTCGGGTTCGGGAGCTGGAGCATCGTGGCGAAGCGGCCGTCGACCCCGCGATAGAGCGTCTGGCCGATACCGTCCCAGGCGCCGAGGGCAGGCAGGTCGCCCGAGACGTGGATCGCGTCGGCCGCGGGGGTGGTCGCAGGGACCGCGACGACGAGGGCGACGAGGCCGTTGGCGGTCGGCGCGACCGGGGCCCAGCGGGCGACCGTGAGCGGGACGTCCATCGTGGGGCCCGAGAGGCCAGCGCGCGCGGGGTCGATCGTGAGGGTCGCCATCGAGGCGCCGGCCGCGTCGAGCGGCGTCGCGGCGAGCGGGGCGACCATGGCGAGGGAGACCGTGAACGCCTCGGTGCTGCCCACCTCGAACGCGGCGGTGAAGGCCCCGGACTCGAACTGCATCGCGAGGGTGCCGCTCGGGTGGGTGAGCGTGAGGTTCGCGTCGCGAGGGGTCTCGGGCGGGACCGCGAGGGTCACCTTGATGGACACGACGACGGGGCTGCCGTCGGGCTCG
>JAEUKJ010000205.1 GCA_016792665.1 Deltaproteobacteria bacterium
CACGTCCACGACCTCATCACCGTCAGCGCCGAGCTCGGCTACGACTACCGCATGCCCGACCCGGCTCCACCCTCGGCGAGCATCGCGAGCGTCGAGCACTACCAATGGATCTGTCCGCCCTGCCGCCGCGCCTCGCTCGCCCTCGCGCAGAGCCGTCGCTGGGCCGGGGTCCGCGGTGGCACGAGCCTCGCCGCCCTCCCCGGCGCGACCCCACCCACGCTCCCGCCCACCCCGCGCTACGCGAACCCGGGTCGCGGCGAGGGGCCTCTCGGCGACGAGGACGCGACCAACTTCCATCCCTGAAGGACCCGCGCGATGCCGATCCCCCCACCCGAGAACCTGGCTCTGCTCGACGCCTTCGGACCTCATCGCGCCTACGAGCGCGACCGCGCCCCCAGCGGCTCGCCGAGCCACCTCGTCAAGACCCACTGCTGCTTCTGCGGACAGCAGTGCGGCATCAAGCTCGAGGTCAAGGACAACGCCGTCGTCGGCTTCGAGCCCTGGTACGACTTCCCGTTCAACAAGGGAAAGCTCTGCCCCAAGGGCATCAAGCGCTACCTCCAGAACCAGCACCCCGATCGCCTCGTCCGCGCCTACGCCAAGGACACGAGCGCGCCCGAGGGCTTTCGCGCCCTGCCCTACGAAGAGGCCATCACGCGCGTCGCCGCCGAGATCGATCGCATCCAGACCCACTACGGCCGCGACGCCTTCGCGGTCCTCTCGGGGGCCAGCCTCACGACCGAGAAGACCTACCTCATGGGCAAGTTCGCGCACATGACGCTGCGCACGGCCAACATCGACTACAACGGCCGCCTCTGCATGGTGAGCGCCGGCGCCGGCAACAAGAAGGCCTTCGGCATCGATCGCGGCGCCAACCCCTGGGACGACCTCCTCGGGGCCGAGGTCATCTTCATCGCCGGCGCGAACATCGCCGAGTGTGCCCCGATCACCACCGACTACGTGTGGCAGGCCCGCGAGCGCGGCGCCAAGGTCATCGTGGTCGACCCGCGCGTGACCCCGCTGGCGCGCACCTGCGACCTCTATCTGCCCGTGAAGCCCGGCCGCGACGTGGCCCTCTTCAACGGCATCCTGCACCTGATGATCGCCAACGACTGGCTCGACCGCCCCTTCATCGACGCCCACACCGTCGGCTTCGACGCCCTCGCCGCGCATGTCGCCGAGTGGACCCCGGCCCAGACCGCCGAGGTCACCGGCATCGCCGAGCCGCTCATCCGCCAGGCCGCCGCGCTCTGGGGCAAGGCCAAGACCAGCTTCCTCATGCACGCCCGCGGCATCGAGCACCACAGCCACGGCGTCCAGAACGTGCTCGGCGCGATCAATATCGTCCTCGCCTCCGGCCGCATCGGGCGCGAGTTCTGCGGCTACGCCACCATCACCGGGCAGGCCAACGGCCAGGGCGGGCGCGAGCACGGACAGAAGTGCGACCAGCTCCCGGGCGGGCGCGACCTCGCCAACCCCGAGCACCGCGCCTACATCGCCGGCGTCTGGGGCATGGAGCCCGACGAGCTCCCCCAGCCCGGCGTCGACGCCTACGAGATCTTCCGCAAGGTCGAGCGCGACGAGGTGCGAGGGCTGCTCTCGATCTGCTTCAACCCCGTCGTCTCGCTGCCGGACAACAACTTCATCCGCGCGATGCTCGACAAGCTCGAGTTCTACGTCGCCATCGACTTCTTCCTGAACGAGACCGCGCGCTACGCCGACATCGTCCTGCCCGGCTCGCTGCACGAGGAAGACGAGGGCACCGTCACCCAGGTCGAGGGCCGCGTCATCAAGATCAACAAGGCCGTGTCCTGCCCCGGTGACGCCCGCCAGGACTGGAGGATCATCCAGGACCTCGCGCGCGCGCTGGGCCGTGAGCGCGGCATGACCTTCGCGTCGCCCGAGGCGATCTTCGACGAGCTGCGCGTCGCCTCGCGCGGCGGGATCTGCGACTACTCGGCCATCAGCTACGACAAGATCGACCAGCAGTTCGGCGTCTTCTGGCCTTGCCCCGACACCGGCCCCGACGGCCAGCCGACACCCGAACATCGCGGCACGGTGCGCCTCTTCGAGCCCGGGTCGTGGAACCCCATCGCGCGCGGCGCCGGCCCGTTCTACTTCCCCGACGGCAAGGCGCGCTTCAACGTGTCGCGCTACACGCCGCCGGCCGAGGTCGTCGACGCCGACTACCCGATCATCCTCACCACCGGGCGCGTCGTCAGCCACTTCCTCTCGGGCACCCAGACCCGCCGCATCGGGCCGCTGGTCGACCACTGCCCCGAGCCCTTCGTCGAGCTGCATCCGCGTCTCGCCGAGCGCCTCGGCATCGCTGATGCGGACTGGGTGCGGGTCGTCTCGCGCCGCGGCGAGACCACGCTGCAGGCGCACGTCGTCCGCACCATCCGCCCCGACACGGTCTTCATCCCGTACCACTGGGCGGGCCGGAAGAGCGTCAACCAGCTCACGATCGCGGCGCAGGATCCGATCTCGAAGATCCCCGAATACAAGGTCTGCGCGGTGAAGCTCGAGAAGGCCCAGGCCCCCGCCTATCGCGCCGAGCTCGAACCCCAGCAATAGCCCCTCGACCCCACCCTGGAGGCGCCCATGCCCGTCCCGAGCGACCTGCACTTCTACGTCGACCCCGCGCGCTGCATCGGCTGCAACGCGTGTGTGCAGGCGTGCAGCGAGTGCGACAGCCACAAGGGCCAGTCGATGATCCAGCTCGACCTCATCGACGCCTTGCGCTCGCCCCAGACCGTGCCGGTCGTGTGTATGCACTGCGACTCGCCGACCTGCGCCGAGGTCTGCCCCGCCGACGCCATCAAGCGCACCGAGGACGGCGTCGTGCTCTCGGCACGCAAGCCGCGGTGCATCGCCTGCAACAACTGCGTGCTCGCGTGCCCCTTCGGCGTGCCGAAGATGAACACCGGCATGGGCCTCATGATGAAGTGCGACATGTGCTACGACCGCACCTCGGTCGGGAAGAAGCCGATGTGCGCCTCGGTCTGCCCGAGCCAGGCCCTCTTCTATGGGACCCGCGAGGAGATCGAGCGCCTGCGTCCAGGCTCGACCGCGATCTCCTCGTTCCAGTTCGGGCGCCAGACGATCAACACCCGCGTGCGCATGATGGTGCCGCGCGCGAACGCGGCCCCGTTGTCGGTGGCCGACGGGTTCGGCGACCCCGGCCTCGGCCACGAGGTCGCCGACGACGTCTTTGCGCACATCGCGCTCGGAGGCGATCTATGACCGACTCGAAGTCCGCCGCACCCGACGCCCCTTCGCTGCGCGAAGACCTCACGGTCGCCCCCGATGGCCGCCCCCTCTCGGCGCAGCCCGAGTGGCGGCGTGAGTTCCCGATCGACTGGCCCGCCGACGAGTACGTGTCGCGACGCGCGCTCATGAAGTTCATGACGCTCACGAGCTGCGCCTTCGTCGCGGGCCACGCGTGGCTCGCCGCGAGCTCGGCCGGCAAGCGCCCCGAGATGCCTTCCGAGAGGCTCGCCATCGCCCGCGTCGACGAGCTCGCGCCAGGCGCCGCGCGCACGTTCCAATATCCGCCGGGCAGTCCGCCGCGCCTCCTCATCCGGCTCGATGCGACCCGCTTCGTCGCCTACGACCAGGCCTGCACGCACCTCTCCTGCCCGGTCGTGCCCCAACCCCGGCTCGGCAAGATCCACTGCCCCTGCCACAACGGTTGGTTCGATCTCGAGACCGGCGCCCCGCTGGCCGGCCCCCCGCGTCGCCCCCTGCCGCGCGTCACGCTCGAGGTGCGAGACGGGGTCGTCTACGCGACCGGCATCACCACCGGCGGAGCCACCTCGTGACCCGCGCCCAGCCGAGCCCGCGCCAGGCGGTCGACCGCCCCCCGCGCCGAAAGCGCCTCGACATCCTCAACGGCATGCTCCTGCTGGTGGTGCTCATCAACATCCTCCAGCTCTGGCTCTTCACGACCACCGTGCACGCGACGCTCGGCGGCGACGCAGACCCGGTGTGGCCCGCCGGCCTCGCGAGCCTTGCCTGCCTCGGCCTGAACGTCGGCCTGCTCTGGTACCTGCGGCGCCTCGACCGATGACCACGACGACCACGACCACCGCGACCACGGCGGCCACCCCGCGCGCGCGCCTCGACGAGGGGCTCGCGACCTTCTTTCCGGGGTACTTCGCGCTCGTCATGGCGACCGGCATCGTGTCGGTCGCGTGTCTGCGCATGGACCTCCCGTGGCTCGCGCAGGCGCTGCTCGTCGTCAACGTCGTCGCCTACCTCGTCCTGTCGACGCTGACGGTGCTACGCGTCCTCCGCCATCCGCGGCGTGTCTGGGCCGACCTCACCAACCACGCGCGCTCGCCCGGATTCTTCACGCTGGTCGCCGGCACCTCGGTCCTCGGGGTGCAGCTCGACCTGGTCGCGGGTGAGCCTGGCCTCGCGGCCGCCCTCTGGACCGTCGCGATCGTCTTGTGGGCGCTCGTCACCTACACCTTCCTGGCCGCGCTGACGGTCAAGAAGGACAAGCCCCCGCTCGGGGTCGGCATCAACGGCGGCTGGCTCCTCGCGGTGGTCGCGACCCAGTCGATCGCCGTCCTCGGGGTGCTGCTCGCGTCCACACAAGAGGCCGGCCCCGCGCGCGAGCTGCGGCTCTTCGTGTGCCTCTGCTTTCACCTCGTCGGCTGCTTCCTCTACCTGCCGCTCATCACGATCATCCTGCAGCGCTTCACGTTCCATCCGCTCGAGCCCGCGGACCTGACACCGCCCTATTGGATCAGCACCGGGGCAGGCGCCATCACGACGCTCGCCGGCGCCAACCTCATGCTCGCCGCGCCGAGTTGGCCCCTCCTGGCCGAGGTGCGCCCCTTCCTGGTCGGCTTCACGCTCTTCTATTGGGCGGTCGCGACCTGGTGGATGCCGCTGCTGGTCATCCTCGGTATCTGGCGCCACGGCATCGCGCGCCACCCACTGCGCTACGACCCTCAATACTGGGGGCTCGTGTTCCCGCTCGGGATGTACACCGTGTGCACGCTGCGGCTCGCCGACGCACTGGACCTGCCGCTCCTGCGCGGCCTGCCCGCGGTGTTCGTCTACGTCGCGCTCATCGCGTGGACCCTCACCTTCGTCGGGCTCGTGCGGCGCCTCGTGACGCTGCTCATCGGACCGCGACCCACGTGAATGAATACCCCGACCGCGGGCGGGCGCCGGCCTCGTCCGCGCGCGGCGTCGAGGCTCGGAGCGCCCGGCACCTTACGCCGCGGCCCCGTCACTGACCCCGGGCTGAGCCAACAAGAAGGCCTTGATGAAGCGGTCGATCTCGCCATCGAGCACGGCCGACACGTTCGAGGTCTCCTCGTCGGTGCGCAGATCCTTGGCGAGCTGATACGGGTGCAGCACGTAGTTCCGGATCTGCGACCCGAAGCTGATGTCCTGCTTGGTGTCCTCGACCAGCTTCTTCTCGGCGGTGCGCGCCTGCACCTCGATGTCGTAGAGGCGCGCCTTCAGCATCTTCATCGCCTTGTCGCGGTTCTTGTGCTGGCTGCGCTCGGCCTGACAGGCCACGACCACGCCGGTCGGGATGTGGGTCAGGCGCACCGCGGACGAGACCTTGTTGACGTGCTGCCCACCCGCGCCCGAGGCGCGATAGGTGTCGACCTTCAGGTCGCTCTCGTTGATCTCGATCTCGATGTCTTCCTCGATGTCGGGGTAGACGAAGACCGCCGCGAACGAGGTCTGGCGCCGCGCGTTCGAGTCGAAGGGCGAGATGCGCACGAGCCGATGGACGCCCGACTCGGACTTCAGAAGTCCATAGGCGTAGTCGCCGCTGATCTCCAGCGTGACCGACTTGATGCCCGCGTCGTCCGCGTCCTGCCGGTCGAGCTCCTCCACGCGGAAGCCCTTGCGCTCGGCGTAGCGCAGGTACATGCGCAAGAGCATCTGCGCCCAGTCCTGGCTCTCGGTCCCGCCGGCACCGGCGTTGATGGTCAGGATGGCCGGCGCGTTGTCGCGCTCGCCGGACAACATCCGCTCGAACTCCATCTGGTCCAAGACACCGAAGGCCTCGTCCAGGGTCGCCTGGATGTCGGTCTGCACGCTCGAGTCACCTTCCATCTCACCGAGCTCGATGAGCTCGGCGGCGTCGGTGGTGAGCTTGGTCGGAATGGCCAGGCGCCCGAGCTTGGACTCGAGATCCTTTTGCTCTTTGAGCAGCGTCTGAGCGCGCTCCGCGACGTTCCACAATTCGCCATCCGCCAGGAGCGATTCGAGCTCCGACAGACGTGCGGTCATGTGGTCGACGTCAAAGATGCCTCCTCAACGCCTCGACGCGCTGACGGAGGTCCTTGAGGCGCTCCTTCTCGGGGTCAAACATGGCACTTGCTCCTGCGTTCGGGCAGCGCGCCGGACTCGGCGCGGCGCGGCAAGATACGCATCTGCGCCATGAAGACAAGCGCCATCGCACACGCGCGCGGCGCTCGTCCGCCACCGACAAGACCCAGGCGGGACTCCTCGCACCGCACCGCGGACACAAAAAAACCGGCCTCGGGTGGAGGCCGGCTTCTCGAGCACCTCCCTCATCGGAAGGCACCCGCGAGCGGGAGCGGCCGGCGCGTCACCCAGGCCGTATCAGGCCAGGGCGAGGCACCAGCGCGAAGGCTCACTCGAACGGGTTGTTGCAGGTCTGGCCGTTCGAGACCGTCCCGATCTTGCAGTAGCCGATGCTCGCCGAGCTCGCGCCGCCGAGCGTGTCGTACCAGGCGATGAGCTTCTTGTCGCCGCCCTGCGAGAGGATCACGTCGCTCTCGTTGTACTCGCCGGAGGTCGCGCCGAGCTGCCCCTCGGGCTTGGCCTCGATCGTGTACCAGAAGAGGTGCTCGTTCGGGTGCTCGGGCTTCTGCGAGCAGAAGAACCAGCCGCGCGTCTCGACCGACTTGCCTTCCTGCTGGTCGTGGAGCTGCGAGTACCAGGTGTTGCCATCGATGAAGAGCACCTCGGCGTCGTCGGTGGTCGCGTCGCCGCCCTTCGAGTAGTCGGGGGTCTCACCGTCGGCCGCGAAGCCGTGCGCGCGCCACTTGCCCTGGAAGTCCGCGAGCCCGTTCGGGCAGCGGTCGCAGGTGTAGGTGGTCCCGTTGATGGTCGCGCCGCCCCACGGGTACTTCGCCCCATGGTTTGCGTTGTCGACGTCGGTGTTGTCGCAGCCCGCATTGCGCGTCGGCGTCGTCACCGTGACGTTCGTGTTCACGCCGGTCACCGCGCTGGTCCCGGGGGTCACGTTGGTATCAGCGGTATCGCTGGAGTCACCACCGGTCGTGTCGGTGGTGTCGCTGTCACTGTCGCTGTCACACGCCGCGAGGGCGAGAAAGGGCGCGACGATCCACGGCATGTATCGAATCATCAGAAGGACTCCTTGCCCGGGCGGGGCGAAGCTGGAACGGCGAAGGTCATGCGAAGTCCTCGGACCTCGGGCTCCCACCCGTCGACGTCGACGACGCGAACGGAATGTTGATGTTTGTGACGCTCAGCGGGGAGTTGGGACGTCGCGGAGCCGACCCCGACGTGCGGGATGATAGGCAGGTTTTTTCCACGACGCAATCCGACCCCCGGACCCGCGCGCCGCGGCCTCGACAAGCCGCGCCACCCTCGCTAGCCTCATCTCCATCCCCCGACGGAGTGTTCGAGATGCGCCCACACCCCTTGGCGCACGCCTTCCCGGCGCTGGCGCTGTCGCTTGCCCCATTCGCGAGGGCGCTCGCCCTCACCATGATGGTGCTGCCGATCGCGGCGGCCCACGCCCAGCCGGCCTCCGATCGCGACGCCGACGGCAAGAGCGACGATCGCGACGCCTGTCCCGACGAGCCCGAGGACATGGACGGCTTCGACGACCTCGACGGCTGCCCCGACGACGACAACGACGGCGACCTCGTGCCCGACGCCATCGACTCCTGCGCGACGCAGCCCGAGACCTTCAACGGCTTCGAAGACACCGACGGCTGCCCGGACGCGATCCCCTCGCCACCCCCAGCCTCGACCGGCTGCGGGACGGGCCCGCTCTGCAAGGCGGCTGGCGACGCGGCCTGGCAGCGCGCGGACTTCGACCTGGCCTTCGAGTCCTATCGCCGGGCCTGCGCGCTGCGCGACTCAGGAGGCTGCGGCGCCCTCGCCACGACGACCGATCTGGGGCGCGGTCCGCGCTTCCCGATCGAGGCCACCCACGCCTGCTATCGCTTCGCGTGCGCCCACCGCGTCAAGGAGGCCTGCTTCAACCGTGGCCTGATGGTGCGCGACGGCCGCGGCATCCCGCCGAACCCGACCTACGCGAAGGTCCTCTTCGGCCGGGCCTGCGACCTCGGCGATCCCAACGCCTGCGCGCTGCTCGGCCGACCCGCGCCCGTCGCGCCGCCAGTCGCCCCGACCTCGACCGCCGCGAGCTCGACCGCCCCGACCTCGACCGCCTCGACCGCGCAGGTCCCGAGCGCCCCGCCGGCGCCCCAGGCCGCACCCGAGCGCAACGATCCGCTGCTGACCCAGGTCGAGGCGCGCTTCGATGCGAAGGACTACCGCGGAGCGCTGAAGCTCGGCACGCCGGCCTGCGATCGCGGCGCGTTCGATGTGTGCGCCATCCTCGGCACCGCGCGCTGGGAACTCGGCCAGCCCAAGGACGCGAGGAAGCTCTGGGACAGGGCGTGCACCGGCAAGGTCGGCTGGGCCTGCACCGAGCTCGCGAAGAACGCGGCGACCGACGGACTCGCGGACGAAATGAAAGCGCTCGCGCTCGCGGAGCGGGGCTGCGAGCTCGGTGACGCCGACGGGTGCGAGCTCGCCGGCAACGCGGCCCTGAGCTTCGGGCAGGACGGGGTCCGTTGGTTCGCACGCGGATGCGACCTGAGGTCGGTCAGCGCATGCAGCGCGGCCGCGTCCGGCTATACGTCCGGGCTCCTGGGTGGCACCAAAGACCCGGGGCTCGCGGCCAAGTACGGAGCCGTCGCGTGCGAGCTCGGCTCACGCGCGGACTGCGCCGTGCTGGTCAAGCGTTTCTGCGCAAGAGGCGCGCCGGCCCACGACGCCACGCGCTGTCGCGGCGTCGCGCAGCGCGGCTGCGAGCTCGGCGACAGCGAGTCGTGCAAAGCCAGTCGAGCGCCGTAGGTCGATCGCGCAAGCTGCGCAACCCGACGGCAGCCTGGCTCCGCCTGGGCTCGTGCGGGTGGCGCCCGGCGTCATCGGCACGAACAAGAACGTCGCCGATCGCGAAGACAGCGATCGCCCGTAGGGCAGCCTGGCTCCGCCAGACCTTCGGCGATGCTCGTGCGGCGTCTTGCAGTTCGCGTGGAGCCCCGCGAACGGGGCCCAGCACGATCAGGCGGACTTCTGCTCGCTCAGGAACTTGCGGAGACCCTTGGTCTCGCCGTTGCGGAAGCGACGCTTGAGGTCCTTGGTGAGCTTGGTGAACACGGCCGAAAGCTTCGCGCGGAGCTCGCGCTTCTTCGCCTTACGTGCCGTCCTGTCAGCGATGTTCTTCGTGTTGGCCACGGTACTGTCCCGGTCAGAGTCTGGGCGCGGGGGTCTAGCCGATGTCGCGCCGGGGTGCAAGCAGCATGTCGCCCGAGGGCCACCACCGCCTGCCGTGTGAGCTTTTCAGGCGCCCTGGCGCAAGAGCTCAAGGAGGAGGCCGACCCCGAAGCCGGTCCCGCGATCGCGCGACGTGACCGGACCCGCGAGATCGACGTGCAGCCAGCGCACGCCCGGCGTCAGCGACTCGGCGATGAACTGCGCGGCGCACGACGACTGCGCGTTCATGCGGTCCTTCACGGAGTTCCTGAGGTCGGCGACCGCGCTCTGGAACTCGCCGCGGAACAGCTCGGGCGCGAAGGGCAGCGGAAAGACCAGGTCACCCGCGCGCTTGCCAGCGGCGACGGCCGCGTCCTCCAGCGCCTCGTCATTCGAGATCACGGCCGCATGCAGCTTGCCCGTCGCCACCAGCTGCGCCCCGGTGAGCGTCGCGAGATCGACGATCGTCTTGGCCCCGAGATCCTTGCCCGCATAGGCCACACCGTCGGCCAGCACCAGCCGCCCCTCGGCGTCGGTGTTGTTCACCTCGACGGTCTTGCCCGAGTACAGCGTGATGATGTCGTCGGGACGCATCGCATTGGGACCGACGCTGTTCTCGGCGAGGCACAGAACCGCCTCGATGGGGCGCGGCACACCGAGGCGCACGGCCGCTTCGAAGGCCATCAAGACGGCCGCCGCACCGCCCATGTCGACCTTCATCCCCGGCATGTCGGACTTGCCCTTCAAGGACAGCCCGCCGGTATCATAGACGATGCCCTTGCCGACCCAGGCGACCTTGTCGAGGACGGCCCCGCTCGAGTCCGCCACCCCCGGCCACGACAGGTGCACCAAGGCCGGCTCGCACACCGCCGCCTGCCCGACCCCGACCAGCCCGCCCATGCCGCGCTCGCGCAGCCCGTCCATGCGCAGCACCGTCGCCGCGACCCCGAGGCGCGCCGCCGTGTTGAGGGCCTCCTCGACAAAGGCATCGGTCGTGAGCTCGGACGGAGGCGTGTCGGTGAGGCGCCCTGCCTCGCGCACGGCCTCGGACACGATCTCGATCCGCTGCCACTCGGCCTCGGGCACCGGCCCCTCGGGGCTCGTCATGTGCACGAGCACGCGCGTGTCCTCGGCCTCGGGTCCGCGCCGCTTCTTGGCGTAGATCGGGAACGCCCGGGCCACCGCGAGCCCGGCCGCGAGCGCATCGCTCACCCGATCCAGCGCGATGATGATCGACCCGCGGCCCTTGCCGAAGCGCCCGCGCAACGCCGCCGCCAGCGCATCGGGACGCCCTGGTGCGTTGTGCCGCGAGGCCCGATCCGACAGCGCGATCACCGTCACGCGCAGCGCCTGCGCCCCGAGCGAGGGGTCGCGCGCGAGCCACGTCGAGGTCATCGCGACCTGGTCCCCGGGGTGGAGGCTCTCGACCATCGAGGCCCACACGTCGCCGATCTCCGGCGGCAGGAGCCCCAGGAGCTCGCCACGCTTCAAGCCCGCCCGTGTCCCACACACGACGAGGTGGTCGGTCAGGGGCAGGAGCGACAGGTCGGTCGCACGTTCGATCACGGTCGTCACTTGAGCGTCTCCGTCGCGAGCTCGGCCCGCACTCGGCCATCAGCCAATCGTCACCTTGCGCACGCCGCGCGCCTCGAGCAGCGGGCCGACCCTCTTCCGAAGGTCTCCCTGCAAGACGATCTCGTCTCCCTCGACCGCGCCGCCACACCCGAGCTGCGCCTTCAGCGCCTTGGTCCACACCTCGAGCTCGGCCGGCGCGAGGCCGAGGTGCGTGATCAAGGTCGCGTCCTTGCCACCCCGCCCCTTCCTCTCGAGCCGCACGACGGCACGCGCCGGACCGGGCGCCGTCCGCACGGGCCCAGCCGTTCCTGCCGGTCCCTCCTTGGCCGGAGCCCCCGCCGCGGGACGCGCGCTCTCGCTCGGGGTGGCCGCAGGCAACGACTCGCGCAGCTTCGCCAGCGCCGCGAAGGGGCTGTCAGCTGCGTCGCCGACAGACCCGCCAGAGCCAGCCTGGCCTGAGCCATCGGTCCACGAACCCTTGCGCGCCATCGCCACCTCGACCTTGCCGCTTCGGTCATCAGCCGAGCGCGACCCCGGGTCAATATCAGCCCCGAGCCCGCGCGGAAACCGAAAGGTGTGGGTCAGGCCGCCGCACCATAGCCGCGCTGGAAGCCTTCGATGGTCTTCCGGTTGTGGCGCGCTTTGAAGCGCACGCAGCGCGCGATGAGCTCGCGCACGTCGTCGGGGTAGCGGAAGAAGTCGAGGGCCAGCGTCGGGTCGACCTCAGCGAGAGTCATCGCGTCCTCGCCCGAGAGCCCGAAGATGGCGGCCTCGTCCGGGACCTTGGCCGGGTCGAGCCACCACCCTGCGAAGTCGTAGTCGCGCACGGTCTCGTCGTAGATCTGGGTCCCGGGGAACGGCACCAGCACGCCGCGCGTGTTGAAGTAGTCAGTGTCTACCGACAGCTCCTCCATCAACCTCAGCGTGTTCGACAGCTCGGCCACGCCCTCGCCCGGGAACCCGAACATGAAGTTGACGATGGTCACCATGCCGACCGACTTCGCGGCCTTCACGGCGGCCTTCACCTGCTCGGGGCGCTGACCTTTCTGGATCTGCTTCAGTACGTTGTAGTCGCCCGACTCGAGCCCGAAGTTGATGGCAACGCAGCCGGCGGCACGCATGCGCTCGAGGTCGAAGGGCTTCACCATGTTGCCGGGCGTGATGCAGGTCCAGGTCGCCCCTGAGAGCTCGTCGCTCGCGAGGATGCCGTCGCACAGGGCCTCGAGACGCGGGCGGCGCGCCGTAAACGCATCGTCCCAGAATGGGAAGTTCGTGATCTTCCAGCGCTCCGAGAGGCTCTCCATCTCGCGCAGGATGCTGTCGGTCGATCGAAACCGATAGCCGCGGCCGGTCACGTAGTTCGCGCAGAAGGTGCAGCGCGCCGGGCACCCGCGCGAGGTCATCATGCCGCCGGCCGCGATGAGGCCCGACGGCGAGTACAGAGACGCGTCGAAGGTCGGGTAGCTCGTGTGCGGGAAGGGTAGCGCGTCGAGGTCATCGGGGCTGAGATCGACCGCCGTCCCGTGGCCGACGGGCGAGTCCTTGGTCAGCACCCCGGGGATGGCACCGACCGCGGCGAGCAGCGGCGTGAGCAGGTTCTTCGGGGCGTCCAGCGCGGCGGCGATGCGTTGCACCACGAGCTCGCCCTCGCCGACGACGGCGGCGTCGAACCCGTGGACGAGGGCCTCGTGCGGCAGCACCGTGACGTGGGGGCCGCCCGCGACAAGCAGACGCGCGACCTTGCGCAGCCTGGGAATGAGGGCATACCCGCGGTGGGCGTTGTAGGTGAAGAGGGTCATCCCGATCATGTCGGGTCCGAAGCGCTCGGCCTCGGCCACGGCATCGTCGTCGTTGCCCTTGTAGAGGAGGGCCGACAGATCGATGCACTTCACCTCGTGCCCGCGCGCGAGTAGACTCGCGGCGATGTACTGCTGCCCCAGGTAGGGGGCACCCATGCGCTGGGGCAAGTGGGGAAGGATGAGCAGCACGCGCGCCACGAGACCTCCTCTGCGGGCAGGAAGCCTAACACATGTCGACGACGAGCCACGAATCCAACGCCTCCGATGAGCAGGTGTCAGGCCCCCTCCTCCGCGCCGCGCGTCCGCTGAGCGGCCAGGTCCGCGTCCCTGGCGATAAGAGCATCGGCCATCGCTCCCTCTTGATCGGTGGTCTGTGTGACGGCGACGTGCAGGTCACCGGCCTCTCGGACGGCGAAGACAACCGCTCGACCCAGCGGGTCATGGGGCAGCTCGGGGTGCGCGTCGCTCGAGACGGCACCTCCGCAATCGTGCACGGGGTCGGCAAGGACGGTCTCCACGCCCCAGACGGCGACGCGCCTCTCGACTGTGGCAACTCGGGCACGACCATGCGGCTCGTGCTCGGCGTGCTCGCGGGGCAGATCTTCGAGGCGACGCTCATCGGGGACCACTCGCTCTCGCGCCGCCCGATGCGACGCGTGCTGGACCCGCTCCGTCAGATGGGGCTCGAGGTCGTGGCTGCGCGCGACAACAACTTCGCCCCGCTGACCGTGCGCGGGAAGAGGCCGCTCACGGCGATCCACTACGCCTCGCCGATCGCCTCGGCCCAGGTGAAGAGCGCCATCCTCCTGGCCGGGCTATGGGCCGAGGGCACGACCACCGTGACCGAGCCCGAGGTCTCGCGCGACCACACGGAGCGCATGCTCGCCTACTTCGAGGACGGCACCGGGCGGCTCGCGGCACGCCCCATCCATGTGCCGGGAGACCTGTCGAGCGCGGCCTTCCTGCTCGGCGCGGCGCTGCTCGTCCCGGGCAGCGAGGTGGTCGTGCAGGACGTCGGCGTGAACCCGACGCGCACGGGCTTCCTCGACGTGTTGGAGGCGATGGGCGTGAGCGTGCACCGCGGCGACCCGATGGTCCGAAACCACGAGCCCTCGGCCGACCTCGGCGTGCGCTTCGGGTCCCTCCGCGCCACGACCATCGGGGGCGAGCTGGCGGTGCGCGCCATCGACGAGCTGCCGCTCATCGCGACGCTGGCGAGCCGCGCCGAGGGCAAGACCCTCATCCGCGACGCGGCCGAGCTGCGCGTGAAGGAGTCGGACCGCATCGCCCAGACCGCGACCATGCTGCGGAGCTTCGGCGTCCCGGTCGACGAGCACGAGGACGGCATGACCATCCACGGCGACCCGGAGCGGGCGCTCACCGCGGGCCGCATCGACGCCGACGGCGACCACCGCATCGCGATGTGCGCGAGCCTCCTCGCGCTGGTCGCACCCGCGGGCACGCAGATCGGCGGCGCGGCCACCATCGCGACGAGCTTCCCGAGCTTTCACCGCGCGCTGACCGCGCTCGGCGCAGAGTA
>JAEUKJ010000212.1 GCA_016792665.1 Deltaproteobacteria bacterium
GTCAGCCGCGACTCGATGCTCTGGAAGCTCGTGGAGGTGTCACTGACGGACGCGACCGCGCGTTCGAAGCGGTCGGTCAGGCTCAGCTCCTCGCCCTCCCGCATGGTTCGCCAACCCGAGGAGGCGACGGCAAAGACCAACAACAACCCGCCGAGCGCGCCGAGCCGGAGGAACAACGCGCGCCAGACCCTCCTGCTGTCGCCGAGCGCCCTCGCGCGTCGAGTCTCGACAAGGATCCAACTGAAGCCAAGGATCATCCCGCTCGCGACCATCAACCTCCGCGATTGAAGCGTAAAGAACAGAGCACCCAAGGCCAGATAGGTTGCCCATTGCACCCAGCTCGGCGTGTGCGCGCTTCGATCGCGTCCATCGAGACGCGCATAGGCGATGTGCCCGATCGCCAGGAGAAGGGCCGGCGGATACGAGAGTTCGAGACGAATCGTGCCGAACTCGGAGGTCGGGAATCTCGCGCTCCCCCAGAAGCTCCAGAAGCCAGTCGCCACGGCGGTGAGGAAAGTCAGGACCACGAAGGCGACAACCGCCGGTTGGACGCTGCGCGCATCCGCCCTCGACGGCAACGACGACCACAGGCGCCGCCCGGCGGCCCGCACGCCGATGGCAATGATGCTCGACGCGGCCAGGAACACCAGCAGCGTTCCCAATGCACGCACCGTGGCGTCTGGGCTGGCGGTCAGGCGATCAATCGAGGCCCCTTCGGTGACGGCGTCGCCGATACCTTGCGAGTAAGCAAGCACGAAGGCGGCCGCAACGGTCGCAGCCAGAATCGCCTGACTGCGGATGAGCCAAGCGATGAGAATCGCGGCCGAAAGTGACCAGCCCACAGAGACAGCGACTCCCTCGAACGACCCGGTCGACCATGGAATCGAGGGAATCAGCAACATCGCAAGCGTCGGGAGAACGAGCATCCCAAGACGTGGCACCTGTGTCGGGTGCATCTGCGATTCTCCTGATGTTCCACTCACGTGAGAAAGACCGTCCTGTCTGCGTCGCGGCGCCCGCGAAGCCTCACACGCGCCGCGCCGAATTCCAACTCCAAAGCTCGCTCCAAGCCCCAACGCGTCCACTCGGCACGCGCCGCCTTCGCGGTTCGTCGGGCGAGACACCGACGGGCTCGGATTGACGCGAGCGTTGCTGCTCCGTGATATTGCGCTCGGGCGAAGCCGCGCACACACCTCAGAGGTTGATGATGACGGACCCTGTGTACCGCAACCTCCGACTCGCCCTCAGGAGCGGACTCGTACCCGTGGGGGTGGACCCGGAGTCGCTCGTCCGGGCCGCGCGGCAGGGGGAGGTCGCGGTGCTCGCCGCGGAGACCGTCCCCGCGCTGCGCGAGTCCCTGGCGCCCGCGGTCCAGCGGCAGCGACGGGTCGACGCCCTCCTCGAGCTGGGGTTGGCGAGGGCGGCGCGCGCGCTTGGTGCGGCGGGCCTCGTACGAGTCGCGTTGCTGAAGGGCTCCGCCGCCGCGGCGTGGGTCTACCCCGAGACGGCGTGGCGCATGCGGCGCGACCTGGATCTGTTGGTCGGCGAACAGCTGGTCGAGGTTCGGCGCGCCCTGTTGGGCGATGGTTGGGCGGACGACGTGAGCCCGAAATATCGCCCGCTCGGACCCGAGCGGTCGCGGGCCTGGCCGATGGTCGTGAACCTGGGGCAGAACAAGGTGAGCCTCGACCTGCACCGGACCCTGGTCGAGCCGCGCGACGCATGGTCGCATCCGTCACCCGATCGAATCCTCGACGAGGCCGTGCCAGGGCGCTCGGCATTGCCCGTCTCGAGCCTCCGCGACACGGCCCTTCACACCGTCCTCCACCTCGCCAACAGTGGCTTTCACGAACCGCTGAAGGGGTGGGTCGACCTCTGGCGTCTCGTGCCGCGCGTCGCGCCCGAGTCCCTGGCCGAGCGCGCGCGCGAGCACGGACTGCGCGTTGCGACCCATGCGTGCCTCGCGGTGGTCGAGCGGTGGTTCGGCATAGCGACGCGCGCGCATCGCGAGGCCCTCGACCTGCCGCGCTGGCGAAGCCTCCCGGTGGAGTTTCTCACCAGCGGTGAGGGCGAGACCCCCGAGCGGCGCCCGCTGCCTCGCGGCTGGTCGCGACGCCTGTGGCGCACGGTGTTGGGCGATGTGCCTCATCTCCGCTCGCTCTTGCCGACGCGCCTGATTGAGGCATAGTCCGCTCGGCTCTGAAGCCGGAGGAAAGACATGCGTTTCTGGGTGAGTGCAGCGGTCGCGCTGAGCGTGATGGCGTGTGACAAGAAGGGATCGAACACCGAGGCCAAGGTCGAGCCGGCACCCACCGCGACCGCGCCGGCGGAGGCCAAGCCCGCCGAGAAGCCCGCCGAGGCCAAGCCCGCCGAGGCCAAGCCCGCGGAAGCGAAGCCGGCCGAGGCCAAGCCCGCGGAAGTGAAGCCTGCGGAGGCCAAGCCCGCGGAGGTGAAGCCGGCCGAGGACCCCGGCGTCGCGCCCGAGCCCGAGGCCAAGCCGATGACCAAGGCGCCCAGGCCGGCTATCACCGACGCCCAGAAGGGCGAGGGCAAGGAGAAGAGCAAGGCCTTCTGGGCGCTGGTCAACGAGGGCCGCGGCCTGGTGCGCAAGGACAAGAACTACGACGCCGGCATCGCCAAGTACGTCGAGGCCCTCAAAGTCCTGCCGAACCATCCGACGGCGCTCGGTGAGGCCGGCTATGCCGCTCTGCTGAAGGGCGACCTCGATGAGGCCGAGCGCTACACCGACCTCGCGCTGGCCCAGCAGAAGAGCTTCAAGAAGCGCGGCATGCTCTGGTACAACCGCGGGCAGATGTTGGAGAAGCGTGGCGATCCGCGCGGCGCCCTCAACGCCTATCGAAGCTCGTACGCCGCCCGCAAGAACGACACCGTCAAGGCGCGGATCGACGCGCTCTCGGGCCAGATGGGTGACGCGCCCAAGAAGACGATGAAGGCGCTGGCCGGGCTCTGCAAGGACATCGAGAAGGAGTGGGGCTGCTCCACCGGCGCCGAGAAGTCCTGCACCTGCGGCAAGCGCTTCATCGGCCCGGCGACCAGCGGGCTCACGCGTGCGGCCATCCTCCGCGTCACGGGCGCGCCGGCGGAGGGCTTCGGCTCGATCGATGCCGAATATCTCGCCGTCAACCACAAGGGCGACGAGTGGACCATGGTCGGCATGGTGACCAACGGCTTCTCACCGGGCGCCTTCGGCATCTACAACAGCGGCACCATCACGAGTGTCGGGCACGAAGTGATCTTGCCGGGGGCCGGCGCCGCGATCGTGCTTCGTGCTGAAAACAGCAATGATGACAGCGACATGGGCTTCAACGCGCTCACCAGCGAGAGCTCCATCACGCTGACGGTGTGCTGGCTCGAGGGCACCGAGTCGATCCGCTGCGCGGAGGTTCCGCTCGGCAAGGGGTCGAGCCTCTCGAAGCTCATGGACGACGGCGAGACCCCGCCCGAGGCCGAGTATGGCCCCCTCCGCTCGGAGCAGTGGAAGCTCGACGCGACCTTTGACGGCGAGGGCAACATCACCGTGAAGGTCATCGAGGGCACGCCGCCCGAAGAGGTCGCCGGCCTCGTCGGCACGTTCAAGTGGACCGACTTCATCCAGAAGGACGGCGTCGGTCTGCGCGACCTGTAGTCCCACGCGAGCTGTTCGAAAGAGGGCCAGATGCTAGGCGCCGAGCGACGCCGCATCTGGCCCTTTTTTCTTGTGACGCCGCCACGTGACACACGAGCGAGCCGCGATGGCTGCAAGGAGCGACCGAGGAG
>JAEUKJ010000319.1 GCA_016792665.1 Deltaproteobacteria bacterium
CGGCGACACCGAGGTCGCGCTGCGGCAGAAGCTCGGCGAACCCTCGAAGGTCCTGGAGCGCGGCGCCGAGCGCGAGCTGAGCTACGACGAAGGCGGCCTCACCGTGTTGCTCGACGCGAGCGGTCGCATCGGGGGCCTCCGCGCGGAACGGGCAACCGGTCCCTGGCTCGCCGAGCGGGGACACCCCGACCCGCACCTGGCGCTCCTCGGGCGCAAGCGGGCCGAGGTCGTGCGTGCCCTCGGTCGCCCGAACCTCGAGTCCTCGGCCGAGAACCCGACCTGGGTGAGCTCGCTTACCGGCGCGGTCCCGCGGGTCATCGTGACGCTGCAATGCTACGACTTCGATCAGGGCCGCTGCAACTCGCTCGCGATCATCTGGTAGTCGCGCGCCTCGTGGGCGCGTGCGGAGTGCTTGACAGCCGGGCGGGTTGGCTCGACGGTGGCGCCCCATGCCGGCAAGTGACCAGGATGCGAGGCATTTTCTGTCGAGCGCGGCGCCTCAGGGCGAGCCTCCGGAGGCCCCGGAGCGCCTGGTCGAGCTCATCGCGGCGCCCGAGATCGAGGCCACGCAGGCCGCCTTGGCGCGCGCGCTCGGGGTGCGTGTGGCCGTGCGTGATCGGCGCGGACAGGTCGTCCTCGCCACGGACTGGGAGGCGGGCTCGACCGACGAGGCGCGCTATCCGCTGGTCGTGGACGGCGAGATGCTGGGCGCGCTGTCCATCGCGGGGCTGGCCGGTCCGATCGGAGACCCGATCCGCGGCGCCGCCCTGGCCGAGAGCCTCGGTCGCAACCTCGTGCTCCTGCTCGCGCTGCGGGCCGAGAGGCGCGACGACGTGGCCGAGCGCGCCCGCGCCGAGGAGTGGCGCATCGTCGAGCGTCAGCGTGCCCAGGCCGAGCTCGCCGAGAGCGCGGCCCTCCTCGAGCGAACCTTCGAGAGCGTCCAGGACGCATACCTGCGCGTCGATCGGCGTGGCCGCCTCACCAGGGTGAGCCCGTCGGCGGCGACGCTCTACGCCTTCGAGTCGACCCAGGCGATGATCGGCACCGCGGCCGTCGACTACTACGAGAGCGCCGAAGATCGCGACCGGGTCCAGGCCGCCTTGAAGGCGCAAGGCTTCGTGCACGACCACGTGGCGCGCTCGCGCCGGCGCGATGGCAGCCTCTTCTGGGCCTCGATGAACGCGCACTATCTCCGCGACGACGCGGGCCGCGTGACCGGCATCGAGTGCTTCGTGCGCGACATCAGCGAGCGCATGCAGGCCCAGGCGTCGATGCGTGAGCATGACGCGAAGTACCGGGCCGCATTCCTCACCGGGCCCGACGCGTTCTATTGGGCCTCGCTCGAAGACGGGCGCTTCCACGAGGTCAACACCCAGTTCGAGCTCCTCTTCGGCTACACGCGTGAGGAGGTCGTCGGCAAGACCTCGCTCGAGCTCGGCCTCTATGCCGACCCCCGGGACCGCGCGCGCATGGTGGCGCTGGTCGAGCAACACGGCGCCGTCCATGGCCTCGATCTGCGCGGGGTGAAGAAGGGCGGGGAGGTCTTCGACGCGTCGTTCTCGGGCAGCGTGGTCGTCCAGGGTGGCGAGAAGTACCTGCTCGGGGTCCTGCGCGACGTGACCGAGCGCAAGCGCGCCGAGCTCGAGCTCGAGCGCTATCGCACCCACCTCGAGGCGATGGTCGAGCAGCGCACGCGCGAGGTCGAGCTCTTGAACCAGCTCACCTTCGTCGCGCTCGAGTCGGCCTCGGTCGGGGCGTGGTGGCTCGAGCCCGATCGCGCCGAGACCTACTTCGCCCTGGACACGACCGCGCGCCTCATCGGGGTCCCGGTGGCGCGCGATCGGACCTACAGCACCGAGGCCTGGCTGGCCTTGCTGCGCGAGACGCAGGTCGCCTACCCCGAGCATGCCGCCGCCATCGACGAGACGATCGACCAGTTCGCGGGCGCCGTCTCCGGCAAGTACCCGCGGTATCGCGCGGTCTATCCGCTGGCCATCCCGGGGCAGCCGCTGCGTTGGATCGATGCCCGCGCCGACGTCGCCACGCGCGATGCCGAGGGGCGCCCGCGCCTCATGACCGGGACCGTCATCGACGTCACGAAGTTGATCGAGACCGAGCGCGAACTCAAAGCGCACAAGGTCGAGCTCGAGGCCCTGGTCGCGCGGCGCACCGATGAGCTGGCCCAGCGCAACCGCGAGCTGCAGGTCGCGACCGAGCGCCTCACGCTGGCCACCCAGGCGGCCAACATGGGGGTCTGGGACTGGGACGTGGTCGAGAACCGCCTCGTCTGGGACGACGGCATGTACCGCCTCTACGGCCTCACCCGCGACGCGTTCGCAGGTGCCTACGAGGCCTTCACCGCCGCCGTACACCCCGACGAGCGCGAGGCGGTCGAGCGCTTCGCCGAGGCCGCGCTGCGCGGCGAGCATGCCTACGATCACGAGTTCCGGGTGGTGCGGCCCGACGGGGGCGTGCGCCACATCCGGAGCTCGGCGCTCACCTTCCGCGCACCCGATGGGCGGCCGCTGCGCATGGTCGGCGTCAACTTCGACACCACCGAGACGCGGCTGGCCCAGGCCGAGCGCGAGTCCCTCCACGAGCGGCTCAGGGCCTCTCAGAAGATGGAGGCCATCGGCCTCCTGGCGGGTGGCGTCGCGCACGACTTCAACAACCTCCTGTCGGTCATCCTGAGCTTCACCGGCTTCGCCATGGCCGACCTGCCCGACGGCGATCCGCGCAAGGGCGACCTCACCGAGGTCTCGAATGCTGCTCAGCGCGCCGTCGCCCTGACGCGCCAGCTCCTCGCCTTCAGCCGCAAGCAGGTCTTCAAGCCGGTGGTCCTGGACCTCAACGCCATCGTCCGGGGCGTCGAGAAGATCCTCTTGCGGCTCATCCGCGAGGACATCGCGCTCACCCTCGCGCTGGCTCCCGACCTCGGCGCGACGCGCGCCGACCCGGGCCAGCTCGAGCAGGTGCTGATGAACCTGGTCGTCAACGCGCGCGACGCCATGCCGGCCGGGGGGCACCTCCGCATCGCCACCGCCAATGTCGCGCTGCGGGACCCCGCGCCGCGCGAGCTCGCCGAGCTGCCGCAGGGGTCCTACGTCGAGCTGGTCGTCAGCGACACCGGGCACGGCATGGACGAGGCCACGCGCGCGCGCATCTTCGAGCCGTTCTTCACCACGAAGGAGCTCGGCAAGGGCACGGGCCTCGGGCTGGCGACGGTCTTCGGCATCGTCAAGCAGAGTGGCGGCGAGATCCAGGTCTCGAGCGAGCCCGGCCGCGGCTGCACCTTCCGCGTCCTCCTGCCGCGCGAGAACGACGCGCGTGCGCGACCGGTATCCGCCTCCGACACCGGACCGCGAGCGCGCCCCGGCAGCGAGACGATCCTCCTCGTGGAAGACGAGGACGCCCTGCGCAACGCCGCGCGCCGGGTCCTCGAGCAGGCCGGGTATCAGGTCCTGCTGGCGTCCAACGGGCGCGTGGGCCTCGAGGTCCTGGCCCAGCACAGCGGCAGGATCCACCTCCTCCTGAGCGACGTCGTCATGCCGGAGATGGCCGGGGACGAGCTGGCGCGCCAGGCGCGGGCCCTGGAGCCGCGCATGAAGGTCCTCTTCATGTCAGGCTACAGCCACGAGGCGATCGCGCGCTACGGCGTGCTCGAGCCCGGGACCAAGCTGCTGTCGAAGCCGTTCACCGGCTCGGACCTCCAGCGCATGGTGCGCGAGGTGCTGGACGCCGAGTAGGGCAGGGCCCGAGGTGCATGCGTCGCGTGCATGGGATAGCCTCGCATCATGCACAACGCTCATGATGCCGGCGCGCTCGTCGACCTCGCGCGGGTCGACCTCAACCTCCTCGTGGTGCTCGACGCCCTCTTGAAGGAGCGCCATGTGACGCGCGCGGCAGCGCGGCTCGGGCTCTCGCAGTCGGCCGCGAGTCACGCGCTCTCGCGTCTGCGGGCGCACTTCGACGACCCACTGTTGGTGCGCGATCGCAGCTTGTTGGTGCCGACCGAGCGGGCGCTGGGGATCGCCGAGCCACTGGCGCAGGCGCTCGGCTCCCTCGCCGCGGCGCTGACCCAGCCGGTCGCCTTCGACCCGCTCACGACGCGCCGGACCTTCGTCATCGGGGCCGCGGACTACGGTCAGTTCGTGCTCTTGCCGCCGCTCCTCGAGCGCTTGCGCGAGGCGGCACCGGGCCTCGACCTCGACGTGCGCGACGTGGTGACGCCGCCGACCGAAGCCCTCGCGCCGGGCGGGACGGACCTCCTCGTGGGGCCGCCCCTGGACCCGCGCAGGGCGCGCTCGGCGCGGCCATCGAAGGGGCGCAAGGCC
>JAEUKJ010000350.1 GCA_016792665.1 Deltaproteobacteria bacterium
GACGTCACGGGCGGAGGCGGCGGCTGCACGCTCATGTCGTGCGCGAAGTACGACGTCTGCGACGCGGGGACCGGGACCTGCGTGAGCGACCTCTGCTTTGGCGACGACGAGTGCCCCGCGGCCTACAAGTGCCGCGAGACCTACTGCGTCGACACCTGCCAGAACGACCAGAGCTGCCGCGCGGGCTATGCCTGCAAGGGCTTCGACGACGGCAACTATTGCGGGGTCAGCGGCACCGGGACGACCGGCGCGGCCTGCTTCGATCACACCGGATGCGCGAGCAACTACGCGTGCCTCTACCAGAACCGCGGCGGCTACTGCGCCGAGCGGGGCTGCACGGGTTGCGATCCGGGGACCAAATGCGCGACGGTCGGCGGCAAGAGCTTTTGCGCCAAGACGTGCAACACCGGGTCCGATTGTCGGGCCTCGGAAGGCTATATCTGCTCCGCGGAGAAGACGTGTCTGCCCCAGAACCCATAATCGACCATGGCCACGGTGACTCGCGCCTGCTCGTGCGCACGCCGTACACGACGACCTTCGCGCACATGGGTGAGGTCTACCTCTACCACGACCTCTACGGCTACATCATCAAGATGAGCCCTGATATCCTGGACTTCCTGAACGCCTTCAAGACGCCGGTGCGGCCCGACGAGGTGTGCAAGCAGTACGCGAACGCCTTCGAGGAGCAGACCCCCGAGGCCTTCGTCGGGGTGTTCCTGCAGTTCGGCTGCCTCATCAAGCCCGACCACGACCAGGTCAATGACCTCTGGGACATGATCCCGGTGCACGGCAGCTGGAACGTGTGGAAGCGTGAGAAGGACGGCGGCCTCACCTTCTACTGCTGCTGGGGCGACAACCCGCTGACGAAGGTCACGCTGACGCCCGACGAGGCGAAGGTGTGGTGGTCCATCGACGGCGAGAAGACGCTGAAGACCATCCAGTTCGACGAGCAGGTCGCGCCCGAGGTGGTGCTCGGGGCGGTCAAGAAGCTCGGCCACCACGAGGTCCAGGCGCTCAAGCTCTCGGCGCTCGGCATGCGCTTCTACAAGAAGCGGCCGCAGATGAAGCCGCCGTATCTGACCTCGACAATGCCGTACGCGAAGTACGAGCCGGGGGTCGATGCGTTGCCCGCGCCGGTCGAGTCGTACTTCTCGCCGGAAGGGTATTACCGCGGCGAGATCGCGGACGCGGACCAGCAGTTCGACCACGAGGAGACGACGCTCGCGCACCTCTTCCGGATCCCGCACCCGGCGCTGCACGGCAAGACCTATGGCCAGGCCCTGACCGACGCCCTCATCGCCAAGGGGCGCGTGCCCGAGGGTCACGTGAAGGTGCTGGAGATCGGCGGCGGCCTCGGCTTCATGGCCAAGGCCATGGTCGAGGCGCTGCAAGCCAAGGGGCGCGAGGTCACCTATCACATCTTCGAGCTCTCGCCGGTGCTCGCGGCGGCGCAGCGCGAGCGCAACGCCGGGCTGCCGGTGACGGTCCACATGGGCGACGTCCTGAACGACGCCTTCCCGGACACGGGCTACGACCTCGTGCTCGCCAACGAGATGATCGGCGACCTCTTCGCCGTGAAGCTCGACCACGCGCGCTTCGGGCTCGGCGAGGGCGAGATCGACGACGCCAAGTTCGAGGCCGGCCTCGACGCGAGCGGTGTCGCTGGCGCGCTCATCCGCAAGTACGGCGTGCCCATCGGCGACGCCCCCGATCCGTTCTACCTGAACATCGGCGCGTGGCAGCTCTGCGAGCGCCTCATCGACGTCATGAAGCCGGGTGCCAGCGCGTGGATCACCGAGTTCGGCGACATGGGCAAGTGGCCGCTCTTGTCGACGCACCTCGACCACCCCGAGCTGTCCATCCACTTCGGACACCTCGGCCTCGTCGCCAAGCAGATCGGGTTCGATGCGGACTTCGAGTTCGTCATGGACACCATCGAGATGCGGCGTGATCTCGAGGGCTTGAAGTCGACGCGCAGCTACTTCAAGGCGCTCGGGTTCCTGCTCGCCGAGTACGGCGTGAAGCTCGAGAAGATCGGCTACACGCGGCCGATGTTCACCGAGCTCCTGGAGGGCAAGGTGCAGCCGGGCGAGATCGGCGACATCGGCTTCGACCGCATCGAGGACCGCCTGATGGGGCTCGTGCCGCACGAGTTCAAGGCGCTCATCATCCGGAAGCCGGTGAAGGTCGACGCCTGATGAGGTGACGGTACCGCGCGAGGTGCTCCTTGGAAGACATCCATTTCATAGAGCGCCTCGAGCGGTTGCGCTGGCGCGAGACCGAGCTGGCGCTGCGATTGTATCGCGACCCCGAGCTCGTCAAGGCGCTCCTCGAGGAGGTCGGCGCCCCCGACGTGCCCCGCGTCGCGATCGCCATCGCCCCTCGTGACGACCACGGAGACGCGCCACACGTCCTGGTGGCGCGAGACGGCGGCTTCGTCACCTGCCTCGGACGAGGCATGGCGGTGGGACAGCTACCGGTCATCGCCTTCGAGCGAATCGAGCGCGCCGCCGAGCGGCTCGAGCGCACCAAGAGTCAGCTCGCCTACATCGACTGGGCGGGCAAGAACCCGGGGAGCGTCATTCGCCTCTTTCGCTCCCTCATCACGGACGCCGAGTTCGTGCCGCGAGAGGTCATCATCGCGCTCGAGCCGATCGCCCCGCTCCTCACGCTACCGTTCGCCGACCTGCGCTTGTCCAGGGACCGTCTCGCGCGCGAGCTCATCTACGAGAACACGAACCGCTTCGCGAAGAAGCGTCGCATCCTGACCTCGCGCGACGAAGATATCTTGCAGGCGATCTGGCGCGCCCACTGGGCGGTGGGGCACGCAACGGCCCTGGCCGCAGAGTCCGACCGCACGCTCTTCGAAGGCATTACCGAGGGGCCGCGTGAGAACTGGCCGAAGGTGGTGCCAGGATACGGGGCGATGCGCTTCGGGTTCTGGCCGACCACGCTCCGGGCCTGCTGGGCCGCGGCCCGAATGGGGCACTGCGCCTTGAAGTTCGTGAAGCCCACGCTCGCCGACGACGAGGAGCCGCGCATGTCGATGATGGCGACGTTGGTCGCCGCGTTCGTCGGCGCCGCGCACAACCGGTTGCGGGCCGAGGCGCGCAAGGTCATCGCGCCGCGCGCGGATCCGGGGCGGGAGAAGACACTGACGGACGCGTATCGGGGCTTCTTCGCGTCGGCCTTGCTCGCGCAGGGAGACGACGCTGTCGACAAGGGTTGGGACGACGTTCGTAAGGTGGCGAGAGACGCTTCGAAAGGGCTTGGCGAAGACCCGGACCAGCCGGGCCCCTACGACCTCGCGATGGTCGTGTGGGGCGCAGCGAACCGAGTCGGTAACGTCTTCACGAACGCGTCCACGATTGACGA
>JAEUKJ010000369.1 GCA_016792665.1 Deltaproteobacteria bacterium
GCGCCGTGCGTCCTCGAGGATCGGCCCGACCGCGCCATCGGCCCCGAGGCCGCCGTGCATAATCGCAAGGTAGGCGTCTCCCTGCTGCGCGACGAACTCGAACCACGCCAACAACCCGCGGCGCACGTTGTCGGGGCCCGAGATCGTCGGGTCGATGACGAGCCGCTCGAGCAGGGCCTCGACCGCGAAGCGGATGACCTCCGTGTAGAAGGCGCGCTTGCTGCCGAAGTAGTGATAGAGCAGCCCCTTCGACATCCCCGCCTCGCGCGCGACGTCCTCGATCGCGACGTCCTCGTAGCTCCGGGTCGCGAAGAGACGGAGCCCCAGCTCCAGCAGCTTCAGCTTGCGGGCGTCGCTCTTCAGGTAGGTGCGGGGGCGCTCGACCATCGGGACGTGCTCGGGGCTGAGGCTCGGACTCCGTGACCATCCGCCGATGGGATGGGGCGCCGCCGGGATGGGGCGCGTCAGGTGAGCCAGGAACAAGGTTTGGAACGAAGCTATTGAACTCAGTTCAAATCAGGAGTACCCCTGAAAGGGCGAGGGCGCAAGGCCTTTGCACCACGGCCGCATCCGCTGCCTGCGGATGACAAGGAGACACCGATGCCTGCGCCGTCTTCCAGAGCCCGCACCACCTCGACCGGACCCGCCCCTGTCGTGCCGCCCGTCCGCCGCATGGACTTCGCCTTCGCGGAGCTGCCGCGCCACTGGTTCTTCGGGCACCCGTTCCCGACGGCGGTCGTCAACGCGCTCTCGCTGCTCTTCCCGGCGGGCGAGCGCGCCTTCATCCGCAGCGTCAAGCACTACGAGAACGCGATCACCGACCCGCGCCTCAAGGCGGCGATGCGCGCCTTCTACGGGCAGGAGGCGCACCACCAGAAGGAGCACCTCGCGGCCAACGAGGCGATCACCGCGCAGGGCTACGAGCTCGGCAGCTTCCTCGCCTGGTGGGAGCGCTTCGCCTTCGAGCGGCTCGAGCCGCGCGTCCCGCCGCATGTCCGCCTGGCTGGCACCGCCGCGGCCGAGCACTTCACCGCGACGCTCGCCGAGGTCGCCCTCGGGCCCGGCCCGCTGGACTCGGCCGACCCCGCCATGCGCCAGCTCCTGCGCTGGCATGCCGCCGAGGAGATCGAGCACAAGTCGGTCGCCTTCGACGTGCTCCAGGCGGTCGACCCGCGCTACTCGACCCGCGTCCTGGGCTTCCTCATGGCGAGCCTCATCATCGGCACGGGCTGGGTCGTCGGCACGCGCCACCTCCTCGCGCAGGAGCCGCGCCCCCTCCCGCCCTATCCGCGCGCCGCCCGTGAGCGCGCCCGCATGCTGCTCGGGCGGGTCGGACGCCGCCTGGTCGACTACCTCCGACCCGGCTTCCACCCCGAGCACCACGACAACCGCGGCCTCGCGGCGGACTACCTCGCGAGCGTCGGGCGCCTGGCGAGCTAGCCACAGCGCCCACAAGACACAATAAAAACAGCCCATTCGACGAATTGAATTCGATTCAACCGCACCCACGAGCCTGCCATGAGCACGACCCCTCCCCTCCTCGTCATCGGCGCTGGCCCGGTCGGCCTCGCCATCGCCAAGGCACTCGGCGAGGTCGGTCTCGACTACGTCCAGGTCGAGGCGAGCGACCACGTCGGCGGCAACTGGGCGCACGGCGTGTACACGACCGCGCACATCATCAGCTCCAAGAAGACGACCGAGTACGCCGACTTCCCGATGCCGGCCCACTACCCGGACTTCCCATCGGCCTCGCAGATGCGGGCCTACTTCGAGTCGTACACCGACGCCTTCCACCTGCGTGACCGCATCGTGTTCGAGACCGAGGTCACTGCCGTCGTGCCGGTCGGCCCGGCCGCGGCGGATGGCTGGGACGTCACGACGAAGCACCCCGTCCACGGCCTCCAGACGCGTCGCTATCGCGGCGTGCTCGTGTGCAACGGGCATCACTGGTCCCGGTCCTTTCCCGCCTGGGCGCGCGACGCGGCGGCCTCGGGCAGGGGCTCGAAGGTCATCCACTCGAAGGACTTCCATCACCCCGACGAGCTCCGGCAGAAGCGCGTGTTGGTCGTGGGTGGCGGCAACTCGGGCTCGGACCTCGTTTGCGAGGCGGCCCGCGTCGCCACTCGCGCCGACTGGAGCCTACGCCGCGGCTACTGGTTCATGCCGAAGACGTTCTTCGGCATCCCATCGATCGAGCTCATCCAGCCCTGGCTCCCGGTGCCGGCCCAGCGCGCGCTGGTCCACACGCTCTTGAAGATCGTGGTCGGCGACTACGCGCGCTACGGCCTGCCCCAGCCCGACCACCGCCTCTTCGAGGCGCACCCGACGGTCTCGACGGAGGTCTTCCACTATCTCAAGCACGGCCGCATCCACCCGCGCCCCGACGTGCGCTCGGCCGACCCGACGACCGGTCGCGTGACCTTCTCCGATGGGGCGGTCGCCGACTACGACCTCATCGTGTGCGCGACCGGCTTCGATGTGAGCTTCCCGTTCCTGCCCGACGGCATGATCCCGGTGCACGGCAAGGTCGCCGAGCTCTATGCCGGCGCGCTGCGCCCCGAGTGGCGCCACCTCTGGATCGTCGGCACGACGCAGCCGCGCTACGGGCTGGGCGGCCTCGTGCGCCCGGGCGCCGAGCTCATCGCGCAGTGGTGCCGCCTCCAGGACGAGCTCGCGGTCCCGCTCGGCGCCGTCGTGAAGAGCCTCGGCCTGAAACCCCCGACCACACACCTCGCGGACCCGCATGCGATCTTGCGCGAGATCGCCATCGCCAAGCGCCTGACCCCGCTCTTGCGGTGGCGCGCCAAGCGCCTCTCACCTCCGACCCTCGAACTCCAACCCGAGGCCCCCCTGCGTCAGGCCTCGACCGCCTGAGAGAGGCTGCAACCGAGATCGGTCAGCGAGCGACGCCTGAGGTCGCAACGACGCGCCCGTAGCAAGCTCGGTCAGCAAGCGACGCCCGAGGTCGGAACGACGCGCCCGTCAACGTCGAGCCCGTAGCAAGCTCAGTCAGCGAGCGACGCCTGCGCTCGGAACGACGCGCCCATCAACGTCGAGCCCGAAGCAACCGCGGTCAGCGAGGGACGCCTGCGGTCGGGATGACGCGACGACCTCGAGCCCGCACCGGCCTCCAAGCTCACGCTGCCCCCCAAGGCTCGGGGAGGAGCGGCGCCCGACCCAGGCGGATCGAGCGGTGAACCCGCGACCAAGCGCGGCACCCGACCCAGTCGGACCGAGCACCGAACCCGCGTCCAAGCGCGGCACCCGACCCAGTCGGACCGAGCACCGAACCCGCAACAAGAACTCAGTCCAGCGCCACCAGCCAGGACTTCAGGTACCGCCCCTCGGGCGCCACCGTCAGCGTCGGATGGTCCGCAGGCTGGCCCCACCGCTCGAGCACCCGCACGCCCTTGCGCAGCCGATGCCCAGCCTCCGTGAGCATGCGCCCGAACTCTTCCTCGCCCACATGCCGCGAGCACGAGTTCGTCAGCAGCAGCCCGCCCGGCGCCAGCGTCGCCATCGCCAGGGTGTTGAGCCGCGCATACTTCTGCAGCGCGTCTTCCAGGTGCCCACGCCCCTGCGCGAGCTTCGGCGGATCGACCACGATCCGCTCCCAGCTCCGCCCGAGCGCCTGGCTCTCCTTGAGGTAGTTGATCGCGTCGTCGTTCAACGCCTCGATCTTCCCCTCGAGCCCGTTCAGCTCCGCCGCCGCTCGCGCCGCCGCGATGACCGGGTTGCTCGTGTCGACCTGCACGACCTTGGTCGCGCCGGCCCGCGCCGCCTGCAGCCCGAAGCCGCCGAAGTGGCAGTAAGCGTCCAGCACCGACTTGCCCGCGCACAGCGCCGCAAACCGGATCCGGTTCTCGCGCTGGTCGCAGTAGAAGCCCGTCTTCTGCATGCTGCCGAGGTCGATGCGATAGCGCAGCCCGTCCTCGCGCACCTCGATCTCGTCCTCGCCACTCTCGGGCTCGAGCTCGTGCGTGACCGGAATGCCCTCCAGCCGCGACGCCGTCTCCGTCACCGTGAAGGCGATGCGCGACGGCTTGAACGCCTCACGCAGCGCGGCCGCGATGACGTTGCGCGCGTCCAGCATCGGACGCGAGCCGAGCTGCACCGACACCGCCGACCCGAGGCGGTCGACGATCAACCCCGGCAGGTAGTCCCCTTCGGCGTTCACCACGCGATACACGTTGGTGCGCTCGTTGGGGAAGCCCAGCTGCGCACGCAGCCGCACCGCCGCCGCGATGCGCTCGCGGATCAGCCCGAGGAACTCGGGCGGCTCGAACGGGAGGTCGGTCGTCCGCCGATGCCAGTGCAGCCGCACCGCGATCTGCGCCTCGGGGCTGTAGAACCCCGTGCCCAGCGCGTTGCCCCGCTCGTCCTCGACGATGCACGGCGCACCCTCGACGCCCACCGGCCCGCCCGCGCCCTCGACCTTGGCGATCGCCCCCGAGAAGATCCACGGGTGCCCGATCCAGAACGGCTTGGACTTGCCCTTGGCGAGCAGCACCCGCACGAACCCCCTCGGCAACATCGCGCGCGTCACGCCGACCGACGGCACCGCCGGTCCCGCCACCTCGGCCGGGTCCTCCTGCACGAACGCGATCGCCGTCGACCGCGCCCCCTTGCCCGCGACCTTGCCGCCCTCGGGCCGCGGTCTCGCGTGCGAGAACACCTTCGGTCCACGCGGCTTGCCACCGGCCTTGGCCGCGCCGCCCGGCCCCGCGCCCGGCTTGCCACCGGCCTTGCCCGCGCCCGGCTTGCCGCCACCGGCCTTGCCCGGACCGCTGAACCTGCCCGGACCACCGGCCTTCCCACCCGCCTTGCCAGCGGGCTTCGCGCCGCCCCGTCCACCCTGATTCGTCATTCGTCTTCTCCGCCCGTCAGCCCGCCCATCATGTCATCGAGGTCCTCCGGCGGGCCCCCGTTCTGAAGATCGGCCGGCGCGGTCGTCGCAGCCTTCTCCATCGCCTCGGGCTCCGAGCTCGGCACGGCGTAGCTCGCCACCACCTGCTGCTCGCGCACATCGATGATGCGCACACCCTTGGCGGCGCGGCTCATGGCCCGCACCTGCGCCACCGGCAGACGCAGGATCGTCCCGCCGTCGGTGACCACCATCAAGTCGTCCTCGGCCCCCGCGAGGCCCATCGACACCAGCGGCCCGTTGCGCTCGACGTACGGCAGGGCACGCAGCCCCATGCCCCCCCGTCGCTGCACGCGGAACTTCGCGACCGGCACGCGCTTGCCGAACCCGTTCTGGGTCACGAGCAGGATCGTGTCCTCGTCGTCGCCCACCGTCTCGCCGTCCTCGCCCTCGCCCTCGCCCTTGTCGTCTTCCTCGGGCTCCTCGGCCTCGACCTCTTCGCCCTCACCATCGGCGGCGACCTCGGCCAGCGACTCGACCGTCAAGCCCTGCGGCCCGAGGATCTCCAGCGACACGACCACGTCGTCCTTCCTCAGCCGGATGCCGCGCGTGCCCTGCGTCGCGCGCCCCATGGGCCGCGCATCCTGCACCGAGAAGACGATGATCTGTCCCTTGGCCGTCGCCAACATGATGAAGCTGTCGTCGGTCGCGACCTTGACCCCGATGAGGTCATCGTCGTCGCCCAGGTTGATGGCCCGGATGCCGCCCGCGCGGATGTTCTTGAACTGGTCCAGCGCCGTGCGCTTCACCTGTCCGGCATGCGTCGCGAAGACCAGGAACTTGCCCGCCTCGTCGAGGCTCTCCAGCGCGACGATGCTCTTGACCTTCTCGCCCTCTTCCAACGGCACCAGGTTCACGATGGCCTTGCCACCGCCCGCGATGCCGCTCGACGGGACCTCCCACACCTTCAGCGGATAGGCCTGTCCCCGGTCCGTGAAGATGAGCAGCTGCGCGTGGGCCGACGCCACGAAGAGCTGGCTCACGTTGTCCTCGTCCTTCGTGCTCATGCCCGAGCGGCCCTTGCCGCCGCGGCGCTGCGTCCGATAGTCGGACAGCGGCGTGCGCTTGAGATACCCGGTGGTCGTGATGGTCACGACCATGTCCTCGTCCGCGATGAGGTCCTCCATCGCGAGCTCGCCCGTCGCATCGACGATCTCGGTGCGCCGCGCGTCGCCGTGCATCTCCTGGATCTTGCGCAGCTCGGTCACGATGAGGGCCATGAGCTTCGCGTCGTCCGCGAGGATCGCCTTCAACTCGGCGATGGTCGCGCGCAGATCGGTCAGCTCGTCCACGAGCTTGTCGCGCTCGAGGCCGGTCAGCCGCGACAGACGCATCTCGAGGATGGCCTGCGCCTGCACCTCGGAGAAGCCGAAGCGCCCGACGAGCCCTTCCTTGGCCTCGGCCGGGCTCGCCGACGCTTTGATGAGCGCCACGATCTCGTCGATCATGTCGATGGCGCGCAGGAACCCCTCGACCAGGTGCGCGCGCTCTTCGGCCCGCGCCAGGTCATAGCGGCAGCGCCGCGTGACCACGTCGCGACGATGGTGCACGAACTCGGTGATGAGGTCCTTCAGCGGCAGGATCTTCGGCTGCCCACGCACGATGGCGAGGTTGATGATGCCGAAGGTCGTCTGCAGCGCGGTCATCTTGTAGAGCTGGTTCAGGACGATCTGACCGACCGCCCCGCGCTTCAGCTCGATGACCATGCGCATGCCGTCGCGGTCGCTCTCGTCCCGCAGGTCGCGGATGCCGTCGATCTTCTTGTCTTTGACCAGCTCGGCGATGTGGATGAGGAGCTGGGCCTTGTTCACCTGGTAGGGCAGCTCGGTGACGATGATCGCCTTCTCGTCGCCCTTGTCGTCGAGCTCGAAGCTCGCCTTGGCCCGCACCGTGATCTTGCCGCGCCCGGTGTCATAGGCCTGGTGGATGCCCGCCCGCCCGTAGATGGTCCCGCGCGTCGGGAAGTCGGGGCCCGGCATCAACCGGATGAGCTCGCGCGTCGAGATGTCGGGGTTGTCGATGACCGCGACCGTCGCCTCGATGACCTCGCGCAGGTTGTGCGGCGGCATGTTGGTCGCCATGCCGACCGCGATACCGCCCGACCCGTTGACGAGCAGGTTCGGGAAGCCCGACGGCAGGACCGACGGCTCTTTCTCGGACCCGTCGTAGTTCGGCTGCCAGTCGACGGTCTCCTTCTCGATGTCCGCGAGCATCTCGCCCGCGAGCCGCGTCATGCGCACTTCGGTGTAGCGCATGGCGGCGGCCGGGTCGCCGTCCACCGAGCCGAAGTTCCCCTGCCCGTCCACCAGCAGGTAGCGCAGCGAGAAGTCCTGTGCCATGCGCACGATGGTGTCGTAGACCGACTGGTCGCCGTGCGGGTGATACTTACCGATGACGTCGCCGACGATGCGCGCCGACTTCTTGTACGCCGCGTTCCAGACGTTGCGCTGCTCGTGCATCGCGAACAACACGCGACGATGCACGGGCTTCAACCCATCGCGCACATCGGGCAGGGCTCGCCCGACGATGACGCTCATCGCGTAGGCGAGGTAGCTGCCGCGCATCTCTTGCGCGATATCGACTTGGATTCGGTTCCCGCCTTCGGGCGGGGTCGTAGGCATGCTCGTGGGGCTGTCCATGCGCTCTCCCGTGGGGCCAGTCGGCCGAGACCCGGCGGCACGCGTCGATTCGCAAGAGGCCCCGAGAGGCTGCCCTGTGGGCTACGAGTTCGCACGAGGCCTGACTTCGTCAGGCTGCCGGCGAATGCAAATCCGCATGCCAGGCCGGTCTCCGCCCATCCGGCAGGACGCGGGACCCTAGCGCGTCACACCCCGGGTGTCAACGCGTAATTTTGCGCCAAAATCGTCGAAATCATTGAGGTTTTCGAGACCGCTCAGCGCCCTTCCCGGGCCCGCTCAGAGTCCGAAGGAAACCTGGCCGAAGAACGACATGCCCGGCTTGGGCTGAGGACGGCTGATGACGCGGGGGTCGTTGAAGAAGTCCGGCTCGAAGGCGCGGTGGTCGAGCACGTTGTTGAAGAAGAGCGACAAGGTCAGGTCGCGCCAGATGTTCTTGAAGCGGACACCGACATCCAGCAGCACCAGCGGCTGGATCTCCTCGGTCACCGACGACCCTGGAAACACCCAGATGCCGTCGCTCAGCGTGGGGAACTGGCACGCGCGCCTCAGCGGGTGGCCCTCGGGCAGGGCGCCAGCGAGGATGGCCGCGCACGACAGCGAATAGTCCGGCCGGTCGGGGTCATAGACCGCGGGCCGGTTCTGGTCCTGCATCCCGCTCTTGAAGGTCAGCACCGCGTCGAGCTCGATGCGGTCCTCGAGGAACGACAACTTCCCGCCGAGGTTCGCGATGTGCTGCGAGAAATTGCGCAGCTCACCGCCCGGCGCGCCATCGTCGAACACCTTCGTGAACGCGTAGTTCGCCCACAGCTCGTGCCCCGCGTCGAAGCGCAGTCGCGCCGCCGCCTCCGCCGTCACGATCTCGCGCGCCTCCGAGTTCTGGTACTCGCCCGCCGGCCGCCCGATGACGTTGTCCAGCACGGTGTAGGCCCCGTTGACGCGCAGGTACAGGTCGCGCACCTCGCCCTCGTCGCGGAACAGCGTCGTGTTGGCCTCGAGCTCGATGCTGCGCGAGGTCTCGGCCGCGAGGTCCGGGTTGGGCTTGAAGCTCACGCCCGACGCCGTCTGCGGGTTCACGTTGGTCGACACGATGCTCGGCGGCCGGAGGCCCGAGCTCCCGAAGAGCTTGATGTGCGTCGCCTCCCCGACCTTGAAGACCGCGCCGCCCGAGTACAAGAGCGCCGCCCCGAACTGGCTCGACACCTGGATGCGCAGGCCGCCCGACAGCGCCACGCGCGGGTCGACCTTCCAGTCGGCCTGGATGAAGCCGCCGCCGGTCGTGCGGTCCTCGTCGGTGATCTGCGGCTCGACGATCTTGCATCGGAGGTGCGGGTCGAGCTCGTCGTAGCTGTACCCCGCCGGGCACGTCCCGAGCGTGTCCTTGGCCCACGAGGTCTGGTTGATGCCGTGACTCAGGTCGGCATAGACCTCGGCGCCCGCCAACAACGTCAGGTTGTCCAGCACGCGCCAGTCCACATCGACCGCGCCGCCCGGCCGCAGGATCGAGTCGGCGACCAGCGCCAGGCGGATGTCGCGCGTGTGGCCGAGCTGATTCAAGACCAGCGGGCTCGCCGAGTAGACCCCGAACGGGTCCTCGTCGATCTGCCAGCTCACGAGATACGCGCGCGCCGACAGTCCGACCTTGTCGTCCGCGAAGCGCTTGGTGAACGACAGGATGCCCGCGCGGATAGCGTCCCGCGAGCGCGTGACCGCGGCGTTGCTGTTGGTGTCGGTCAGGAAGTCGTGGGTCAGGTTCGACCCGCCGGTCGCGATGGCGCGGTACTCCTGTTCGAACGGCAGCATCCAATCGAGCGCCAGCGGTCCGACCTCGAGCCGCCCCGCGAAGTTGAACCACCACGCGCGCTTGCCGGTGGACACCGTCGCCGACTCCGGGATGTAGAGGGTCGGGCCGTCGCTCGCCGGCTCGGGCAGGGCGCCGATGACCTTCTGCACGTCCATCGTCAGCTCGGCCCCGTTCGAGCTGAACATGTCGACGTACGCGAACACCCCGACCTCATCGCTGAAGCGATGCGACACGCCCAGCGCCCCCTTCAGGGCCAGCCGCTCGCCCGGGCCGTCTCCTGCCCCGAGCTCCACGATGAGGCCGGTATCGTCGGGCCGCTTCGTGACGATGTTGACGATGCCGAGCAGCGCGTTGCTCCCCCAGAGCACGCCGCCCGGGCCGCTCGTGACCTCGATGCGCTCGATCATCTCGAGCGGGATCTTCCGGTCGAGGCTCACCGTGTTGCGCACCGGCTCGACGATGTTGACCCCGTTGTAGAGCACCAGCACCGTCTGCGCGTTGCCGCGCGCGAAGGCTTCCTTCTGCCAGCCGTTGCCCTCCCAGCGGTCGCCCTCGAAGCCCGGCACCGTCCTCAAGACGTCGTTGACCGTCCTGAACCCGCGTTCGCGCATCTGCTTCGCGGTGATGACCGTGATGATCGACGGCGCCTCCTGGATGGTCGTGCGAACCTTCTGCGCCGCGATGACCAGGTCCTCGTCCGACGGGCCGGCCTTCATGAGGTCCTGGTCCGGGGCCTTGGTCTCGTCCTTGATCGTCGGGTCGTCGGCGTCCAACACATCGGGCTCGGGCGGCCCGCGCCGCGCGGCCGCAGTCGACACCAACAGCAACGCCGTGGTGACGGCGGCGCATGCGCTCAACGCTCTCGCTGACCCCGTCGCGATCTTCATCACCCCGACTCTAACCCGCCGCGTCCGATCGCGCGAGGGCACCCCAGGCCATTCCAGAACGGCCCGTCAGGACATGCGCGGCGTCGCCCTCAGGTTGCCGATGTCCGGGCTGCCGTGCCGCTGCAGCGCGATGCGCACGCGCTTGCCGAAGGCCTCGAGCGCCTCGTCCATGAGCTGCGAGGTGCGGCTCTCCGAGACGCCGAGGATCTTCGCGATGTCGCGGAGCTGCATGCCGTCGTAGAAGTAGAAGCGCAGGACGAGGCCCTGCTTTTCCTTCAGCTCGCCGATGAGCTTGTCCAGGAACTCGCGCACGCGCTTGGCCTCGAGCAGCGCCTGCGGATCGTAGGGCAGCCGATCGGTGAGCCACGCCGAGAAGTCGCGCCCCTCGTCCGAGAGCTCCTCGACCGACACGACCAGGATCGGCTGGAGCTGGTTCATCAGCGCGTGGAAGCCCTCGACCTCGATGCCGAGCTCGCCCGCGACCTCGTCCGGCGTCGGCGGTCGCCCGAGCCGCTGCTCGAGCTCGTGCTGCGTCTTGCCGAGCTTGTTGGCCTTGCGCCGATAGCCGCGCCCCATCGGGTCCATCGATCGGACCTCGTCGAGGATGGCGCCCTTGATTCGTACCTCGGCGTATTTCTTGAAATTGTTTGATTTTGCCGAATCGAATTTGTCGAAGGCGTCGAGCAGACCGATCATGCCCGCCCCGATGAGGTCATCGACCTCGATATGAGGCGGCATGCGGTTGGCGATACGCTGGGCGACGGACTTCACGAGCGACGTGAGCTCGGCGACCATGGCGTCTTTTTCGGATTTGGCTGCCATCGACGAGGACTCGGGCGGTTCCGATTCGCACACGCCCTGGCTTGGCCAGACCGCCGGCGAGTGCTTTCCGAAGAAGGGTCCGCGGGGGCGGACAGCGGAGACGCAGTCTACCCGAAGCCTCGAGCGCTGTCAGTCCCCCGCGCTGCGAACGCACCGAATGCCGCTGCGGACCGCACGATGAGCGCCCGCGACGCGGGTCCGACGACGTTCGGGATCCTCCGTTCATGGCTCCCCTTCGTGCTTGCGATGGGGCTCGCCCTCGGCGCCTTCCTGGTCATCCTGCTCATGGTCGCCGACGCCAGCCCCGCCGACTCCCTCGCGCG
>JAEUKJ010000453.1 GCA_016792665.1 Deltaproteobacteria bacterium
ATGGGACTGCTCTTCGACTTCCTGCCGATCCTCGCGTTCTTCGTCGCCCTGAAGTTCAGCGACGTCTACATCGCGACGGGCGTGGCCGTGGTGGCGACCATCGCGACGCTCGTCTACCAGAAGCTGCACAAGGGCAAGATCGAGACGATGACCCTCGTCTCGGCCGGGCTCATGCTGGTCTTTGGCGGGCTCACCATCGCGCTCCACGACGAGACCTTCGTGAAGTGGAAGCCCACCGTGCTCCAGCTCCTCTTCGCGGCGGTCTTCATCGTGTCTCGCTTCGTGGGCGACAAGCCCATCGCGCAGCGTCTCCTGGGCAAGGCCTTCGCGGCCGAGCGTCCGGTGTGGCTGCGCGTGAACGACGGGCTGGCGGTGTTCTGCATCGCGGTCGCGGGCCTGAACCTCTGGGTGGCCTACTCGTTCAGCACCGACACCTGGGCGACCTTCAAGCTCTTCGGGCTCATCGGGTTGAACATCGTGGCGCTGGTCATCGCGACCCTCTACCTCGACAAGCGTGGCAAGCGCCTCGACCCGAGCGCGCCCGAGACGCCGGCGCCGTCGGAGACGCTGCCGAAGGCGTGAGCCGCTTGGCGGATGAGTCGACGCCGAAGGCGTGAGCGCCTCAGCGGATGAGCTTCGCTAGCTGCTCACCGTAGAGGCGGATGCGCTTGTCACCGAGCTGGGGCACCGCGGCGAGGTCGCGTTCACCGGCCGCGAGCGCATCGAGGGCACGGGTCGGGAGCACGACCTGGACGGTCACGCCGCGACGCTGGGCTTCGACCTCGCGCCAGGTCTTGAGACGGCTCCGACGTTGATCGACCACCGGGTTGGGACGCTCGCGCGGGCCGCGCACCGGGGGCGCGACCGGATGGTGCACCGCGGCGATGAGGGCCTCGGCGCTCTCGGCGAGGAGGCGGCGCGAGAGCCCGAGCCCCTCCAGACCCGAGGCCTCGGTCGGTGCGCGCCGGGCCAGCGTCAAGAGCGCCGCCTTGGGCACCAGCATCCCGGGCGGCTGGTCGCGTAGCTCGGCCTCGCGCTCGCGCCAGGCGACCAGCGAGGCGAGGCGGGCGCGCTCGTCGGGCGAGAGGCGCTCGCTGCCGATGACACGCCAGTAGCGCTCGTCCTCGTCCATGGCCTCGTGGGCCGAGGCCTCGGTCACGGCGCGACACGCGATGGCGACCTCTTCCTCGAGGTCGGCCGCACGCACGCGGGCCTCGATGATGCGGGCGAGAGGCGGCAGGTGCAGCACGTCGGCCGCCGCATAGCTGCGCGCGGCCCCGGACAGGGGACGCTTGCCCCAGTTGGTCTGCTGTTGTTCCTTGTCGACGGTGATGCCGAGGAGCTCGTCGCAGAGGCTCGCGTACCCGGTGCGGGTGAGGCCCAACATGGACGCGGCGGCCTGGGTGTCGAAGAGGTGGGTCGGGGCGAAGCCGAGCTCGCGCTTCAGGACCGCGACGTCGTACTCGCCGCCGTGCATCAACACGCGCGGGCCGCGGGCCGGGTCGCCGCCCGGGGCCATCCACTCGACCACGACCGAGAGGGCCTCGCCCAGGGCCTCGAAGGCGAGCGGGTCGATGATGGCGATGGCCGGGCTGAGAGCGCTGGCGGGGTCGAAGACGAGCCCGAGCTGCACGAGGCACACGCGCTCGCGGTAGGCGAACATCGAGTTCGACTCGGTGTCGAGTGCCAGCTCGCGGGTGGAGGCGAGGGCTTCGGCGAGGATGGCCAGGCCGGACGGGTCCGCGATCCAGAGGACACTACCGGGCTCGGGGAAGGGGCTTGCCATGGGTCGACACCTTGGACTATTGCGTCAGCGCTGTTGCACGGCGAAAGAGGCTCAAATGGCGCTCAAAGACAAGCTCAATGACGATCTCAAGGTGGCGATGAAGGCGCGGGACCAGGTCCGCCTGGACACGCTGCGTGCCATCCTCTCCGAGCTGAAGAACCTGTCGATCGCCCAGAAGGGCGAGGGCGGCACCGGCGACCTGGCCGAGGCGGACGAGCTGGCGGTCCTGTCGCGGGCGAGGAAGCAGCGCGAGGAGAGCATCACCGCCTTCCGCAATGGCGCGCGCGAGGACCTCGCCAAGAACGAGGAGGCCCAGCTCGCCATCATCCTCGAGTACCTGCCGAAGCAGCTGAGCCTCGACGAGGTGAAGGCCATCGTGCAGGGCGTCATCGCCGAGCTCGGGGCGACCTCGAAGAAGGACATGGGCAAGGTCATGGGCAAGCTCATGCCGCACCTGAAGGGCCGCTTCCCGGGCGACCAGGTGAAGCCGGTGGTCGAGTCGCTGCTCCCCTGACGGCGAATGTGAGAGACACGCTCACTTCCGGAATGTGAGAGACACGCTCACTTCCGGAACGTGAGAGACACGCCGGAATGTGAGAGACACGCCGGAATGTGAGAGCCGCTCTCACTTCGTGGAGGTGCGTGAGGTCAGTCGCGTAGCGCGCGGCCAAGGGCGGAGCCGAGCTCGTCCAGGGCGCGGCGTGCGGCCGGCACGGCACCAGCGATGTTCAGGAAGCCGTGAACCAGGCTCGAGGCCTCGACGTGGGTCGTCGGGACCCCGGCCGCGGCGAGCTTCTGGGCGTAGCTGCGTCCTTCGTCGCGGAGCGGGTCGAAGCCCGCGGTGAGGACATGGGCCGGCGGGAGGTCGCGGTGATCGGGCGCGTGCAGCGGTGACAGGCGCGGGTCCACGAGGCGCTCGTGGCGCAGGTCGCCAGCGAGGTAGTGGCGCAGGCACTCGCTCATGGCGTCGGTCGTGAGGACGAAGCCCTGGCCGAGCTCGGCGTGGGACGCGGCGGCGCGCGTGGCGTCGGCCGACGGATAGACGAGGAGCTGGAAGTCCGCGCTGCGTGCGTGGCCGCGGCGTGCGAGGCAGGCCCCGGTCGCGAGGTTGGCGCCGGCCGAGTCGCCGCCGATCGCGACACGCGCGCGGGCGCCGATGCCGAAGCGGGCGCGGTCGAGGAGGAGCTCGTCCAGCGCGCGGATGACGTCGTCCAGGCCGGCGGGCAGCGGGTGCTCCGGGGCGAGGCGATAGTCGAGGGACACGACGACGACCTGGGCGCGGGCCGCGAGCGCCTGGCAGATGGAGTCGTGGGTGTCGAGGTTGCCGAAGACGAAGCCGCCGCCGTGCATGTAGAGGAGGCCAGGGAGGCCCTCGCGGTGCGCGCCCGAGGGCGTGTAGACGCGGGCCGCGCGGTCGCCGAGGGTCGTGTCGCGGACCGTGATCCCAGCGGCCGGGCCCAGGGCCAGCACGCCCGCGAGGTGGTCGAAGCGGCGACGTGCGGCGCCGAGCTCTTCGGCGCTCATGGCGGTCTTGCGGATGCGCGAGAGGCGCACGACGAGCTGCGTGTGGAGGTCGAGGACGGCGCCCTCGCCGTTGATGAAGGGGCGGCCGGCGAGGCGGCGGAGCACGGGCTCCGGCAGGGTCATGAGGCGGCGCGCGAGGCGCTCCTCGGCGACGGCGAGGCCGGCCTGGACGCGGTCGTTCGCGGCCTTTTTCCGAAAGGCGTCGAAGTGGGAGACGAGTGTGCGCGCCTTCGCGAGGGAGTTCGAGGTCATGGTTCGATGGTCCGCGCTGGGGGTTGGACGGGACGAGCGAAGGCACGCCGCGCGTGTCTCGGATGCGACAGTGTCAGGCGCGCTAGAAGAGGTGCAGGACGAAGTGGGCGACCGCGGCGCCGGCCCCACCGAGCGTCACGAGGCCGACCGAGACCCAGAGCCAGGTCTTGGACTTCTTGGCCTCGGCCGGAGCCCCGGCCTGAGCGGCCGCAGGGACGGCCTTGGCGGCGACCGCGGGGACGGCCTTCGCGGCAGGGGCAGCGACCTTGGCGGGGGCGGTGGCGGCCTTCGCGGCGGGCGCGGGTGCGCCCTTGGCCGGGGCGGCGCCCTTCTTGCGCGGGTCCTCGAGGGGCGGGAGCTCCTCGCCGTCGGGGAGCTCGTCGTCGCGCACGGCGACCAGGTCGGGGATACCGTCATCGCTGTCGGGCAGCGGTGCCGGGGCGTTCTTCTTCTTCGGGAGCTCGACCTTCGAGAGGTCGACGTCCATCTCGGCGAAGAGCGCCGAGAACTCGTCGTCGAGGGCGTCCTTCTTGCCGGCGGGGGCCCCGGGCTTGGCGGGCGCGGCGGCCTTCGGGGCGACCGGGGCCGGGGGCGCGACGAGGCTGTCCAGGGCCGCGAGGTCGTCGTCGTCTTTCTGTGCGGCCTTGGCGGGTGCGGGCTTGGCCGGCGCCGCCTTGGCGGGCGCGGGGCTCGCCGTGGGGGCCGGATCGAGCGTGGGCGGCGCGGGCTTCGGCAGCGGCACGCGGTCGAGGCGCACCTGGACCTCGACGAGCTTGTCCTGGAGCTTCGTGAGCCACGCGTCGGCCTCGGACTGGGCCTCGTCGATGCCGCCGTTGAGCTCGGCGTCGAGGGTCGCACGCTCGCCGGCGAGCTTGGCCTTGCGGGCCTGGGCCGCGGCCTCGAGGTCTGCGCGTCCGTCGTTGCGCGCCTTGGCGATGACCGCGTCGATCTTCTGGACCTGGGCGTCGGCCTGGTCGAGGAGAGCCGGCAGCTCGAGGACGCGGGCGTCCATCGCCTGGAGGTGGGCCTCGACCTTGGCGACCTCCCCGGTTATCTTCTTCTCGAGCGCAGATAGCGCCGCCCTCGGGTCCGATACCTTGGCCAGGAGTTGGTCGAGGTTTGCGTCCGTGATGCTCTTGGTCTGGGTCCAGTCCATAGGGCGCTCCGATGTGAGATCCGCCGAGCTCCGCGAGGTCCTGAGGGCCGGGCGCGAGCCGGACGAGCGGCCAGAGACTACATCGCTCGGGAGCAGTGTGGAATCGACGATTGAAAGCGAGCTCCAGTCCGCCATGACGGCGCTGTCCAACCAGGACCCCGAGGCCGCCGTCGGGACGCTCGAGGCGCTGCTCCAGCGGAGTGAGCCGCTCGAGCCCATGCCGGAGATGTTCGCGCGCGGCATCCTCGCGACCGCGCTGGCGGCGCTGGGGCGCATCGGTGGCGCGCGCCAGGCGACCGAGCGGGCCATCGCGCTGGCCGAGACGCTGGGCGACGCCGAGAGTAAGCTTCACTACGAGGGGCTCCTTCGCCAGCTCGAGGTCATCGGCATGAGCGACGATGCCATCGACCAGGCCTTCGATCGGGCCGAGAGGGCGCGCGATCGCGGGGACTCCGCGGCGGCCGAGGCGGAGCTGCAGACCGTGCTCATCGCGGCGCTCGCGCACCTGCGCGTCGACCTCGAGGCCTCGGCACGCGGCATGCTCGGGGAGACCCTGCTCATGCGCGGCGCGGTCGACGAGGCCCGCGCGCACTTGGAGCGCGCCAAGGAGATCGCCGACGAGCTCGCGGACGAGGGTGCCGGCCAGCACTTCGCGCGCCTCCTGGCGACGATCGGCACGAGCGATGGGGCCGACCGCTACCGCAAGGAAGCAGACATCGCGCGGCGCACCGACGAGGTGCAGGCCCAGGCCGGAGCCGCGATGGAGGCCGGCGACTTCGACCTCGCCGTGAGCCTCATCGAGCCGCTGGCCGACGAGGCCCGCGACGCGAACGTGCCCGAGTCCGAGGCGTCGCTGCGCGGCATGCTGGCCCAGGCGCACCTCCTGTCGGGGCGTCGCAAGGAGGCCGAGCCGGCCGCGCGCCGGGCCCTGGAGATCGCCGAAGCGCTCGGGGCCAGGGACGCGGCCGACGGCTTCCGCCAGATCCTGCAGCTCTCTGTCGGATGGAACATCCCCGTCGGCAAAGCCTGACAGGGTGCTGACGAGCGGCCCTCTGCGGCGTCGACGGCTCGGGACCCGATCGTCCCGTGGGTCGCTCGACGAGGGAGAGGTGCGCCTCGGAGGCGTCCGACGACCTCGAGCTTCGACGCCAGTGAGCGAAGCTCGCGGCGTCGACAGCTCGGGACCCGATCGTCCCGAGCGACGCTCGGGGCGAAGGGTCCAGGGAGGAGGAGGCCCCGAGGCCACCTCGACCGCTTGGGCTTCAACAATTGTGGGGGCCCGCGCGCTGCGCGAGCCATGGCTAAGCGTCGCCCATCGCCTCGGTGACGATCGTCTGGTCGTGCTGGGTCGGCTTGGACTTCGGCTTCCGCGAGAAGACCTTGCGGATGACGACGAAGAAGACCGGCACGAAGAAGATGCCGAAGAACGTCGCGGTGAGCATGCCGCCGAGCACGCTCGTGCCCACTGCGTTGCGGCTGCCCGAGCCCGCGCCCGTGCTGATGGCGAGCGGCAGGACGCCGAGGCCGAAGGCGAGCGAGGTCATGAGGATGGGGCGGAGGCGCAGGCGCACCGCCTCGAGCGTCGCCTTGACGACCTCGACCCCCTCGTCGACCTGGGCCTTGGCGAACTCGACGATGAGGATCGCGTTCTTGGCCGAGAGGCCGACCGTCGTGAGCAGCCCGACCTGGAAGTAGACGTCGTTGGCGAGCTCACGCCACATCGCCGCGAGCACCGCCCCGATCACGCCCAGCGGTACGACCAGCATGACCGCGAACGGGATGGACCAGCTCTCGTAGAGCGCGGCCAGGGACAGAAAGACGACCAACAGCGAGAGCGCATAGAGGAGGCCGGCCTGGTCTCCGGACTGGCGCTCTTGATACGAAAGACCGCTCCACTCGAAGGCGATGCCCGGCGGCAACTGACTCGCGAGCTTCTCGACCGCGGCCATCGCCACGCCCGAGCTCACGCCGGGCGCCGCCTGGCCCGTGACCTCGAAGGCCGGGAAGCCGTTGTAGCGCTCGAGGCGCGGCGGACCCCAGGTCCAGTGCGAGGTCGCGAACGAGGCGAACGAGACCATCTCGCCGCGCGCGTTGCGCACGTACCAGCGATTGAGGTCCTCGGGCACCATGCGATAGGGCGCCTCGGCTTGCATGTAGACGCGCTTCACGCGCCCGCGCTGGATGAAGTCGTTGATGTAGGCCCCGCCCCAGGCGGCCGCCAACGTCTGGTTGATCTCCGCGAGCGACACGCCCATCGCGCCCGCGCGCTCGTTGTCGATGTCGAGCTGGAGCTGCGGCGTGTCCTCCATGCCGCCTGGACGCACGCCCACCAGCGTCGGGTCCTGGCTGGCCATCCCGAGGAATTGGTTACGCGCCGCGACCAGCGCGTCGTGGCCGAGGCCCGCGCGGTCCTGGAGCTGCAGCGTCCAGCCGCTCGCGTTGCCGAGCTCGAGCAGTGCCGGCGGCTGGAACGCGAAGACCATCGCGTCCTTGATGCCCCAGAGCGCCCCCATCGCACGGCCCGCGACGTCCTTCACGGCCTGGCCTTCGCCCTTGCGCTTGCTCCAGTCGTCGAGCATCACGAAGCCGATGGCCGTGTTCTGCCCCGACCCGCCGAAGCTGAAGCCGGCCACCGCGAACATCGACTTCACGACACCCTTCTCGCTCTCGAGGAAGTGGTGCTCCATCTTCTCGACGACCTTCAGCATGCGCTGCTGCGTGGCCCCGACGGGGCCCTGGGCCATCGTGATGAGGAAGCCCTGGTCCTCGTCCGGGAGGAAGCTGGTCGGGAGCTTCCGGAAGAAGACCACGGTCGCCGCGGTGATGCCCGCGAAGAGGACGATGTAGTAGAACGCGCGCCGCACCATGTGCGAGACGCCGCCGGCGTAGACGCGCGTCATGCGGTCGAAGCCGCGGTTGAAGAGGCCCGAGACGCCCCGCTTCCCGTGGTTCGGGTCGTGCTTCAAGAGCGTCGCGCACAGCGCAGGCGTGAGCACCAGCGCGACCACCACGGACAGCACCATGGCCGACACGATGGTGATCGAGAACTGTTGGTAGATGACGCCGACCGAGCCCGCGAAGAAGGCCATCGGCACGAACACCGCGGACAGGACCAGGGTGATGCCGATGAGCGCCCCGGTGATCTGCTGCATCGACTTCTTGGTCGCCTCGCGCGGCGAGAGTCCCTCCTCCCGCATGATGCGCTCGACGTTCTCGACCACGACGATGGCGTCGTCGACGAGGAGGCCGATGGCCAACACCATCGCGAACATCGTCAGCGTGTTGATCGAGTAGTCGAAGGCGTGCAGCAGCCCGAAGGTCCCGAGCAGGACGACCGGCACCGCGATGGTTGGGATGAGGGTGGCGCGGAAGCTCTGGAGGAAGATCAACATGACGACGAAGACGAGCCCGACGGCCTCGAACAGCGTCGCGACCACCTCGTCGATCGAGACCTCGACGAACGGTGTCACGTCGTACGGGAAGACCGCCTTCATGCCCGAGGGGAAGTAGCGCTCGAGCTCGGCGACCTTCTTCTTGACCCCCTCGGCCGTGTCGAGGGCGTTGGCACCGGTCGCGAGGATGATGGCGATACCGGCCGCGGGCTTGCCGTTGAAGCGTGAGACCGCGTCGTAGCTCTCACCGCCCAGCTCGACCTTGGCCACGTCCGAGAGGCGCACGGTGGCCCCGCTGGGGTCGGTGGCGACGATGATGCGCTTGAACTGCTCGGGCGAGGAGAGGCGCGTCTGCGCCGTGATGGTCGCATTCAGCTGCTGGCCCGGCACCGACGGGGTGGCGCCGAGCTGGCCGGCCGAGACCTGCGCGTTCTGGGTCGAGATGGCCGCGGACACATCCGAGGGCGTGAGGCGATAGGCCGCGAGCCGCTCGGGGTCGAGCCAGATGCGCATCGCGTAGGCCGTGCCGAAGCCCTGCACGTTGCCGACGCCTTCGACGCGCGACAGGTTGTCGGTGATGTTCGTCGCGACGTAGTCCGCGATGTCGATGTCGCTCATCGTGCCGTCGGTCGACACGAAGCCCACGACCATGAGGAAGCCGGACGAGCTCTTGTTGACCTGGATGCCCTGGCGCTGGACCTCGATCGGCAGGAACGGGATCGCCAGCTGCAGCTTGTTCTGCACCTGCACCTGGGCGATGTCGGGATCGACGTCGGGCGCGAAGGTGAGCGAGATGCCGACCCCGCCGCTCGAGTCGCTGGACGCCGACATGTAGAGGAGGCCGCGGAGCCCCTTCATCTTCTGTTCGATGACCTGGGTCACCGAGTCCTCGACCGTCTTGGCGGATGCGCCCGGATAGGCGGCCCCGATGGAGATCGAGGTCGGCGCGATGTTCGGGTACTGCGCGATCGGCAGGACGAGCAACGAGGCCCCGCCCGCCAACATGATGACGATGGCGATGACCCACGCGAAGATGGGCCGGTCGATGAAGAAGCGGGCCATCAGTGCTGCTCGCTCTTGGTGTCGGGCGCGGCCTTCGGGTCGTTGCCTTCGGCCGGTTTGCCCTCAGGCGGCTTGCCCTCCGGCGGCTTGCCCTCAGGCGGCTTGCCTTCCGGCGGCTTGCCTTCCGGCGCCTTGCCGGGCTCGTACGGGACGGCCTTGGCGGGGGCTCCGGGTCGCACTTTCTGCAGGCCTTCGACGATGACCTGGTCGCCGGCCGCGATACCCCCGGTCACGAGCCACTGGTCGCCGATGGTGCGGTCGACCTCGAGGACGCGCGGCTGAACCATGCCGTCCTTGCCGACCACGAGGGCCGTGGCCTGTCCCTTCGGGTCGCGGGTCACACCTTGCTGCGGCACGAGCAGCGCGTTCTCGATGACGCCCTCGTCCAGGCGCGCGCGCACGTACATGCCGGGCAGGAGCTCGCCCTCGGGGTTCGGGAAGACCGCGCGCAGGGTCACCGCGCCGGTGCCGGGGTCGACCAGGGCGTCGGCGAACTCGAGGCGTCCCTCGTGCGAAAAGAGCGAGTCGTCCTCCATCAAGAGGGTCACGCGTGCGGCGCTGCCGTCGGCCTCGGACTTGCCGATGCGGCCGCTGGCCAGCGCGCGCCGGAGCTTCAGGAGCTCGACACTCGGGCGGATGATGTCGACGTAGATCGGGTCGAGCTGCTGCACCGAGCAGAGGACCGACTGGAACGGCACGACCAGCGAGCCGGGCTTCATCGCGCCGCGCATGACCCGACCCGAGACCGGGGCCCGCACCTCGGTGCGCGACAGGTCCAGGGTCGCAGCCTCGATCGCCGCCCTGGCCGAGGCCACATCGGCCCGCGCCGAACGCACGCCGCCGCTGGCGTCATCGCGATCCTGCATGCTCACGGCGTCGCCCTTGACGAGCGCGTCGTAGCGTCGCGAGCGCGAGCTCACCGTGCCGAGACCGGCCTCGGCCCGCATCAGGTTCGCCTTGGCCTGGGTCAGCGCGACCTCGAAGCTCGCCGGGTCGATCTGATACAGGATGTCGCCGGCCTTGACGTCGGCGCCCTCGGGTACGAGCTGCTTCAGGACCAGGCCCCCGACCTGGGGCCGGACCTCGGCGACCAGAAACGGAGCGGTGCGCCCCGGGAGGTTGCTGGACAGCGGCACGCGCGAGGTCGTGATGGTCACGACCGACACCTCGGGCGGAGGCATCTGCGGCGGCCCGCCGCCCCCCTCGCCGCCTTCGGCGCCTGGCGCAGCCTTGCCGCCACAGGCCGCGAAAAACAATACAGCACAAGCGATGAGACTCACTCGTCCCGACACGGCACACCCCTTCTTCCCAATCTCGCTGCGAGCTCGCGACTCGCGCGCGGTCAGCTCGTCGAAGGCCCGAATGCCTCGGCGAGCCCGTCCTCGATCGTGCGCGACGAGAACCCGAGATCCCTCTCGGCGGCGCGCGCATCGTAGCGCACCCAAACGGGCACGGGCAATGGAATCAAGCGAGCCAGGCGTGTCTCGCCGCGCGCACTGAGCGCCCTTCGCATGGCCCTCATGAAGCGCGCCTGGGAGACCGGCGGACCCGCGATATTATAGGCCTTGTCGATGCTCTCGGCGCGCGTGAGCGCCATTCGCGTGGCAGCCGCGACGTCGCCCGCGTGCACCCAGGGGACGCCGACCGTCGGCACCAAGCGCACGCGCGCGGCGCGCAGCTGGCTCGCGAGCTTGGCGGTCGCCTTGTCGTCGCGAGAGCCGTAGATCGGTCCCGGTCGCAACGTCGTGAGCTGGAGCCCATGCGCCTTGGCGCGCTCCCACGCGATGCCCTCGGACAGGGTCTTGGTGCGCGCGTAGCGCCAGTCGGTCGTCGCGTCCGACCAGTTGAAGCGGCGCGTGACCGGGTCGTAAGGACGCGTCGTCTCGTCCATCGCCGCGAAGAGGCGCGTGCGATAGACGGCCACGCTCGAGATGTGGACCACGCGCCCGACGCCGGCTGCATGGGCCGCGTCGAAGAGGTCGCGCACGCCCTGGCAGTTGACGCGCTCGAAGGCCGCCATGTCGCCCTGGTTCGAGCCGAGCGCGGCGTTGGAGACGACCGCGTCCGCCCCGCGGAACGCCGCGACGAGGCTCGCGGGGTCGGTGAGATCGGCGGTCGCGAGGCGCACGCCCCAGGCTTCGAGGAAGGCACCCTTGGCCGGGTTCCGCACCGCGGCGATGACCTCGTGGCCCGCGTCGACCAGGGCCTTCGCGATGTGCGAGCCGAGGAACCCGGTCGCGCCGGTGACGACCACCTTTCGCCTGGGCTCGGTGCTCATCGGGCCTCGCTCATGAGGCCTGCGACACGACGAGGTGCTGCTTCTTCAGACGGTCCGCGAGCACCGCGGCCTTGGCCTCGGGCGGCTTGTTGATCGGGTGGTCGTCGCTGCCGTCGGCCGCCACGCAGCCGAGCGTCTCGAACGGGTTCTCGAGCACGTCGACCACGCCCTTGATGCCGTGGCCCGCGTTCAGGCCGTCGTCGACGCGCTCGTCGTACGTGAAGCGGAGCGGGATGACGCGCTTGGTGACGAGCTGGCCGTCCTCGACGAAGACGCGCTCTTCGATGCGGCCGATCATCACGAAGAGCGGGCAGGTGCCCCACTCGTAGAGGTGATGGAAGCCCGCCTTCATCCCGATCGATCCGAGGTTCGCGGCGAAGATGGACGTATAGAACCCGTCGTTCTTGATGAAGCTCGCCGGCAGCAGGTTGTAGTAGTCGAGGAGCTTGAAGATCTTGACCGCGCCCACCATGACCGGACGCGGGATCTTCGAGAAGAGGCCGACCTCTTTGTCCGTGTAGGTGACGGCGTCGGAGCGCTCGACCTTGATGTTCTCGTTCAGGCCGTCGCAGAGCGACTTGAGCGAGTCGGTCTCGAGGATCTCACGCTTGACCGCGGTGAGCTTGGCCGCGCGGTTGAGCTTCTGGCGCTTCATCGAGAAGGTGATCCAGACGCCCTTGCGCTGGTAGAGGCGACGCCCCACGACGAAGCGGTTCATCGTCGGGGTCTTGCGCATGCCGGCCGCCAACGCCGCGACGATGGTGTGCTGCATGTCGCAGTGGAAGCGCTCGTTGACGGTCTTGATGTAGCGGAGGAGCTCGTCGGCGACGACGTACTCGTCGTAGTACACGACCGACTCGTTCCGCCCCGGCATGATGTGCAGCATGACCTTGCGGTAGGGGTGGAGGTCGGCCAGGTAGGTCCCGTCCGAGCGCGACTTCTTGAGGTTCAAGAGAGTCAGCAGCACGAAGAATCCACCGATGACGATGAGCCAGGCCATGTTGCCCTCCTATAGGGGACTGGGGGACCGAGGTCGGCGGACCATCCACCAACGCGAAAGGCTGGTCAAGGGTGGTCTCCGCGAGCGCGCAGGCGGGCGCACATCGGCTCGACGTACGCCCCGAGGGTCGTGCTAGGCTGACACTCCAAACGGAGTCCCGATGCCGATCACACCTGGATTGAAGCGCGCCCTGGAAGCCGCGGCGCTCGAGGAAGCAGCGGCCCTGAAGAGCCGCTATGTCGGCCGCATCCAGGCCTTGCTTGACGCCGTGTCGCCAGCACTCTCGGCGCTGGAGCTGTCGGTCGGGCTGGGGCTCGACGAGGCCGGTCGCGCCAAGAGCTCGACGGTCGCGCGCTGGCTCTCGACGGCACCGCGAAACCTGCGCGCGGTGCCCGACGAGGACTACCGCGCGCTCCTCGACCGGCTCTACGGCGGGCAGGCGGTGATGGCGCTGGGCCCGCCGCTGAGTGACGCGACGACGGGTCCCGCGCTGCGCTCCATCGTCTTCTGCGAGCCGTGGGAGGCCGCGCGCCTCGGGCCCGAATGGCACCAGGTCGTGCTGGGCGCGTCGCCGATGAGCGTCCCGGTCGTGCCAGCGACACCGCCCGTGGTGGTCGGCGCGAGCCCCGTCGACGGTGACTGGTCGGGCGGGGCCGCGAGCGTGTCGCCCGCACGCGTGAACCTGCCGCTGCGCCAACCGGTGCGACGCTTCGGCACGCCCCCGAAGGAGGTCTTCATCCCGCCCCTCGGTCTCGGGACCATGCGCCTCTCGACCGCCTCGCGCACGGCCGAGGGCACGCCGCGCCGCCCCGACGAGGCCGAGAGTGTGGCAGTCATCCGGCGCGCGCTCGACCTTGGACTGCGCCTCATCGACACGGCCGACTCGTACGCCATCGACGACAAGGACCTCCACCACAACGAGCACCTCATCCGAAGGGCGCTCGGCGGATGGTCTCACGCCGACCGCGAGCACGTCCTCGTCGCGACCAAGGTCGGCCTCGCTCGACCTGCCGGACGCTGGGCCCCCAACGGTCGCCCGGCCCACCTCGTCAAGATGGCCGAGCAGTCCTTGCAGGCCCTGAACGTCGAAGCGCTCGATCTCCTGCAGCTCCACGTGAAGGACCCGCGAGTCCCCTACGAGGAGTCGCTCGGCGCGCTCGCCGACCTCTACCGCCAAGGCAAGGTCAAGCGCCTCGGCGTGTGCAACGTGTCGACCACCGACCTCGCCATCGCGCTGCGCGTCCTGCCCGAGGGTTCGCTTCACACGGTTCAAAACGAATTGAACCCCTTCGACACGGCATCTGCGCGCGGCGTCCTGGCGATGACGCGGGCCCAGGACCTGACCCTGCTCGCGCACTCGCCGCTGGGCGGACACGCGGGCGTGCATCGCGTCCTCAAGCGCGACGTGCTCGCGACCATCGCCAAGAAGCACGGCCTCGACGAGAGCGACTCCGGCCGACACCAGGTGGTGCTCGCCTGGCTCCTGTCGCTCGGCCCGCACGTGATCCCGGTCTTCGGCGCGACGCGGACGCTGTCGGTCGAGTCGTCGGTCGGGGCCCTCCAGCTCGAGCTCAGCGACGAGGACCTGACGGCCATCGACCAAGCCTTCCCGAAGGCCGCAGCGCTGCGCACCGAGGCCCTGCCCGAGCCGATCGTGCCGGGCCAGCCCGCGCCTCCGGCCGAGGGTCCCCTCGCGGTGCCCGAGGTCCTGACGCCGCTGCCGCCACCGGGCACCTCCGAGGCCGAGGTCGTCATCGTCCTGGGCATCCCGGGCGCGGGCAAGTCGACGCTGGTCGAGCCCTATGTCGATGCCGGCTATCTGCGCCTGAACCGCGACGAGCTCGGTGGCAAGCTGGAGGACTTGATCCCGCACCTGCGCTCGGCGCTCGGGGCTGGGCGCAAGCACGTCGTGCTCGACAACACCTATCCCACCGCGAAGTCGCGCGCGAGCGTCATCGCCGCGGCGCGCGAGGCGGGTGTGCCCGTGCGCTGCGTGTGGCTCGATACGACGCTCGGCGACGCGCGCTGGAACGCCGTCCTGCGCATGCTGCATCGGCACGGGCGCTTGCTGGCGCCCGACGAGATCGCCGCGCTGGGCAAGGTCGAGGCCAACACCATCCCGCCCGTGGCCCAGTCGATCTGGCTCAAGAACTTCGAGGCGCCGACCCTGGCCGAGGGCTTCGAGCGCGTCGAGCGGCGCGCGTTCCTGCGTTCACCGCGCCCCGACCGCACGCGCAAGGGCCTCCTCCTCGACGTCGACGGGACGCTCCGGACGACGCGCTCAGGCGAGAAGTACCCGCGCGACCCGGCCGATGTGGAGCTCCTGCCGCATCGGCGCGAGGTCTTGAGGCGCTGGTACGATGCGGGCCACCGCCTCTACTTCGTGTCGAACCAGAGCCCCATCGCGTCGGGCAAGCTCACGCACGAGATCGCGGTGCGCGCCTTCGATCGCACCATCGAGCTCCTGGGGCTGCCCGTGGACGAGGTCGCCTTCTGCCCGCACCAGGCCTTCCCGGTGGCGTGCTTCTGCAGGAAGCCGATGCCCGGGTTGGCCGTGATGCTCATCGAGAAGCACAACCTGTCGCTGGCCGACCTGGTCGTGGTCGGCGACATGGGGTCGGATGCCGAGCTCGCCAAGGCGGTCGGCGCGCGCTACGTGGACGCCGAGGCCTTCTTCGATCCGGCGCGTGGAATCGAAGCGTAGGCGCGGGTGCAGACACATGGCCCGCGCGTGTGCGTGGCCCCGCGCCGCCTGGGTCGGGCGCCGCTCCTCCCCGAGCTGCGGGCTTCAGCGTCGCTTTGGAGGCCTGGCGCTCGAGGTCGTCGCGGCATCCCGACCTCGGGCGTCCCTTGCTATCGTGGCCCGCGCGCGCGCGCGTCTCCGAAGAGTGACAGGGTCAGTCTTTCTTCGAGCGCGGACCGACCAGGGTCTTCAGCGTGGCTTTGGCGACGATCTCGCCGGCCTCGTTCAGGAGGTCGACCGGCACGAGGAACTCCATGCGCTCGGAGGTCTCGGGCACCGGGCAGTGCGAGACGCCGGTGATGGTGCCGCGCGCCTTCTTCAGGTAGTCGATCGACAGACCCGCGACGATGAAGCGCGCGTCGTCCGGCATCGAGTAGGCGAGCGCGACATTGCCGGTGAGCTCTGCGAGGTTCACGAGCGCCACCGCGTGCACCGACGAGAGGTGATTGCGGAGGGCGCGCTTGTCCTTGATCTGGACCTTGGCGTAGCCCTTCGAGAGCTCGAGGACCTGGGCCCCGATGGTGCCGGTGTAGGGCGCGGCCAGGCCGACGAGACGCGAGAAGACGGACTTGCCGCCGGGGATCCCTTCCAGGCGGTTCCACGACTCGCGGATGAAGTTGCCGAGCGCGTCGATGCGCGGGATGAGCTTGGCTGCGGGGTTCGCCATGGGGTCCTCGTGCGGCGGTCGTTGGATGGGTCGGTCGGCACCGCGAGGCTGCGCATACCCGAGCCCGCGACGAGACACCAGATCGATCCGCTCGACTCCGTTCCATGGCCGAGGCCCGGCGTTGCGCGGCGGCGTGGGCGGGACCGCGACGAGCGAGTCGACCGGTCAAGCGGAGGAATCCGTTTGACTCGACCGCGGGCCGCCGGTAACCCGCCGCGCATGCGCCTCTCCCGACTCATCGTTCGCTTCGCCCTGACCCTCGTTCCCGCCCTCGCCGCCTGCGGTGACAGCACCAAGACCGACACCGACACGCTCGACACCACCCCGATGGACACGCAGACGCCGCAGGACACCGAGGCCCCGCCCGACGACTCGCAGGCCCCGCAGGACACCGAGGTCACCCCCGACGACACGCAGGCCCCCGACACCGATGACGTCGCCGCCGACGGGACCACTCCCGACGCAGGCGATGCCTCCAACTGCGAGTACTTCGAGGACCCGGAGGTCTTGAAGTGCGGCCTCGGCTATTCGCAAGTCCTGCACTGGAAGGACTTCGCCCACCCCGAGTGCACGTCCTACTACACGAAGCAGGGCCGTCGCTACGAGACGGTCCAGGCGCTCGCGACCGCCGAGAACTGCGAGAGCACCTGCGTCTACGTCGCGACCAACGCGGTCGACTTCATCCGCTGCGGCGGGGGTGGACGCTCCGGCTACACCATCTTCAAGGCCGAGGGCGAGACCTGCCTCGAGCAGGTCTACGGGACCGATGACGGCATCGTGACCGACCTCTGCACCTGGGCCACCTACGCCTGCTGGTGCGAAGGCCAGTGACCCACGCGGGCTGAGCTCGCGCGGGCGGAGCGTGGCGGTGAGTCGGACCTCATGGTAGGACCTGAGGCTCCGATGGAGGTCCTCGATGTCTCGTCGCGCCGTCTTCGCTCTTGCCATGTCGCTCTCGCTCATCGTCGCCGCCTGCGGTGACTCGGATGACGGCCTCCTCGACCCGCCCGCCCCCGGCGCGCTGGTCACGGTCGAGCCCGGGGCACCGACGGTGTGCTCGCGCGGCACGCCCTATCGCTTCTTCGCGATGGGCGGCGACCCCAAGCGCATCGTCATCGACTTCGAGGGCGGCGGCGCCTGCTGGAACGCGCTGACCTGCTCGATCGAGGACGCCATCTTCGCGGCCGAGGCCCCGACCACCGAGCAGTTCACGGCCTACGCCTCGGACCCGGCGCTGGGCGGCATCTACAAGGAAGACCCGGCCAACCCGTTCGCGGACTGGTCCCTCGTGCATGTCCCGTACTGCACCGGTGACGTGCACTGGGGCTCGGCGACCAAGGTCTACAGCGACACCCTCACGATCGAACACCAGGGCCTGAAGAACGTCGAGGCCGTCCTCGACTGGGTCGCCGCCCACTACGACCCCGAGGTCGTCTTCATCACCGGCTGCTCGGCCGGGGCCTACGGCGCCATCGGGCACGCGGTGCGCATCACGCGGCTCTTCCCGAAGGCCGAGGTCCGGGTGCTGGCCGACAGCGGCGCGGGCATCATCACCGACACCTTCTTCCAGCAGAGCTTCCCGAACTGGCAGGCCGAGGCCGCGCTGCCGCTCGACCTCCCCGCCTTCGCGGGCAAGAACGTGCTCGACCTCACCATCGCCGAGCTCTACAGCGGGGTCGCGGCCGCCTATCCGAAGATGCGCATCGGCCAGTACAACGCTGCCTTCGACCGCGACCAGACCTTCTACTACACGGTCATGGGCGGTGGAGATCCGTGGTCGGACAAGATGCGCCAGTCGGTCGAGACGATCCGCGCCGCCGCCGACAACTTCCGCTACTACATCGCCCCCGGCCCGGTGCACTGCATCCACCCGTACCGCATCTTCTTCGATCGGGTCTCGGGCGCGGACGACAAGGCCTACCTCGACTGGCTCGACGACTTCGTCAACGGCGACACCCTGCCCGACGACGTCGCGTGCCAGGGCGAGGCCTGCAAGTCCGACCCGGTGTGCGACGCGTGCAAGACCAGCGGCAGCGAAGACCTCGTCTGCCGCTGGTGCACGGAGTGGAACGCCGAGCAGTGATCGGGCCACGGTTCCGACTCGAAGGTTGACCTTGGGGGGCGCTTCAAAGTAAGGGGCGCGCGTCCCTGCTCCTCGAGCCCCCGACGTCCCGGAGACCCGATGCGACTCCTCTCTTCGTTGCTCAGCCGTTGGCAGCCTGGCTCCGCCAGGCCTTCGGCGTTGTTCACCTCGCGCGCCCTCGCCGCGCTGCTCGCCACCTCGACCGCCCTCGCCGCCTGTGACCAACAGGAAGGTATCAGCGAGGAGGAAGGGCAGGTCAGCGACCTCGAGGCCCTGCTCGCCGGCGCGCCCGACCCGTCGAAGCTCCCGGACGAGCCGAAGTCCGATGCGACCTATCCCGCGAAGTTCGACCTCGTGGCGCTGCAGTCGCCGGTGCGCAACCAGGCGAGCCGCGGCGTGTGCTCGATCTTCTCGACGGTCGCCTTGATGGAGCACCTCTACATCAAGGAGGGGACGTTCAAGACCCCGGACTTCAGCGAGCACTTCCTGCAGTGGACGGTGAAGGCTGAGCTCGGGGCTTACACGGACACCGAGGGCTCGAACGCCGACCGCAACATCGAGGCGATCAACCGCTTCGGCATCGTCGACGAGGCGACCGCGCCGTACCAGACCTCGCGCTGGTCGACCGTGAACGACGCGCGCTGCACCGGCAAGGAGCAGCCGATCGTGTGCTACACGAACGGCGACCCGACCGAGGCGCAGAAGACCGCCAAGCGCTGGAAGCTGCCGCGCGCGCGCTGGGTCTCGAACAAGCGCCAGAGCATCAAGGCCTTCATGGCGCAGAACCGCCAGGCCGTCGTCGCCGGCATGACCTTCTTCTACCAGAGCTGGAACCACCGCGGTGGACCGCTCCCGGTCAACGGCGACTACAGCCGGAAGGGCTACATCCTCTTCCCGAACAAGAAGGACATCGAGGTCTCGAAGGAGAAGCCGGCCGGCCACTCGATCCTCATCGTCGGGTGGGATGACGACCTCGAGGTGCCGACCGTCGACGAGACCGGCGCCGTGGTGAAGGACGCCAACGGCAAGGTCGTGACCGAGAAGGGCTTCTTCCTCATCAAGAACAGCTGGGGCACCGGCAACTTCGGCGTCGAGAACCCGTTCGGCGCCGGCTATGGCTGGCTGTCGATGAAGTACGTCGAGGCCTACGCCAACATCAACGGCGCCGACGTGCCGAAGCTCGACCTCGGCCCCGAGGTCTGCAACGACGGCACCGACAACAACCTGAACCGGCTCGTCGACTGCGAGGACATCGACACCTGCGGCAAGAACGCGGCGTGCACGACGGCCCAGAAGGTCTACGAGGTGAAGCCCGCGCGCAACATCCCGGACAACGACGTGAACGGCCTCGTGAGCCAGGTCAACGTGGACGTCGCCGGCCCCACCACCGAGGTCTGGGTCGAGGTCGACATCGCCCACACCTTCATCCGCGACCTGAAGCTCGAGCTCGCCCTGCCCTCGGGCAAGAAGGTCATGCTGTATGACCGCGCCGACACCAGCGGGCGCGACCTGCGTCGCCGCTTCCTCCTCCCGACGCTCGTCGGCGAGGAGGCCAAGGGTGCCTGGCGCCTGACGGTGAGCGACAACTCCGCGGGCGACACCGGCAAGCTCAACCGCTGGGCCGTGGGCCTCTCGGTGAGCGCCTCGCCGCTGGTCGAGATCTGCAACGACGGCAAGGACAACACCGGCGACGGCAAGTCCGACTGCGCCGACCCGGCCTGCGCCGCCGACGCGGCGTGCCAGGGCTCGGGCCCGGACACCCTCTCGGGCATCAGCGAGACCGCGGTCTCGATCCCGGACCAGGACAGCCGCGGCGTGAAGAGCACCATCACGCTGACCGGCGACGGCGTCATCACTGGCGTCTCGGCCGAGGTCGACATCACCCACAGCTACCGCGGTGACCTCACCGTGAAGCTCATCGCCCCCGACGGCACGACCACGACGCTCATCGACAAGTCGGGCGGCGCGGCGACCGGGCTCCACCAGACCTTCACGCCGAGCGCCTTCAACGGCAAGCGCGCCAAGGGCGTCTGGACCCTGTGGGTCATCGACAACTTCAGTGGCGACGCGGGCACGCTCGATGCGTGGATGCTCGACGTCGACGTGAGGTAATCCCGCTCGAGGCGCTCGCCTCGCGTTGGAACCACGACGGGCGGGGGCGACCTCGCCCGTCTTCGTTTGACCTGCCGCGACTCCGGGGCCACTTTCGAGCACCGGCGCTTCTCGGGCGCCACGGGCGTCGGTTAGGATAGGGACATGCGCACACCACCTCTCTTGTTGTCGGCGTTGGTCTCCCTGGCTTGCGGCTCCTCGGCCTGCTTCCGGCTTCCCCGGGACCCCAGCGTGTCGTCCAAGCCGACCTCCACCACGACCCGCCGCGTGAGCCCGGTGCCGGTCGTGACCTACCCCGAGGGGGTCGCGCCGCCGGTGTTCACGGTGGTCGTCTATCCGGCGGCGGCGTCCCTGCGCACGGCGGTCTCGGACTACCTGCGGCGCGCCAGGGATCGCGGCGCGACCTGGTTCTCGCGCCTCGCCCTGGTGTCGAGCGACGACAAGGCCCCGTGCTCGCAGCCCCTCATCCCGGCGACGGTGCCGCGTGGGTACGATGCGACCTATCAACATCGGAGCGCGGTCGGCTCGCAGTACTCGACCCGCACCGAGCGCATCGACGTGCCGCTGGTGCGCGCCATCGACGACCTCGGCTCGATCCTCGAGGACATCGACATCTACGTGGCCAACAACCCCGCGCGCTGCGCGAGCAGCTCGGGCACCTCGAAGGTCGTCAGCTTCAAGCTCGAGGGCGGTATCCACGGACGCGAGGGCATCGGGGTCCGCCCCGGGCCGGGCGTCATCGACCTGACCTTGTGCGGCAAGCCCGCGGGGGCGTCGAAGGGCGTCGAGACCTTGCCGCTCGGCATGCTCGACAACGTCAACGAGGTCGAGGCGACGCTGGCCGCGTGGATGAAGTCGGAGGTGCGTCTCCTGCTCGGAGACCGTGTGGTCGCGGGGACGCTCGAGCGCATGAGCCGCGGCATCATCGTCATCGCGCTCCCCGACGGCTCGAAGGTGGAGACGCACTACCTCGACGCGACCGCCATCGAACGCGACGACCCCCGCGCCGACCCGAAGGACCCGACCGGCTGCAAGCACTGGCGTCCCGAGGGTCAGCTCCTCTGAGACCGAGGTGTCCTCAGGCGAGGCGACGGCGCGTCGCGAAGGCGTGCTCGGCAGCGAGGCCGAAGCGCTCGAGCCCGGGGATCACGGCCTCACGCATGGTTGCGTAGAAGAGGTCGCGCGCGAGCTCCGGGTCCTCGAGGCCGAAGGCGCGCTCGTCGTCGGACAGGGGCCGAAAGGGCGGGGCCGGGGCGAGCTCGGGCTCGATGACCGCAAAGGCATGCATGAGGTAGCGCGAGAGCGAGTCGCGCAGCGCGGCGTCGGCGCGAAGGAGATCGGCGCGCGCCTCGAGGTAGTGGAAGCCGAAGCGACCGTGCAGGGCCTCGTCCGACAGGAGGCGCGTGAGCGCGGCGCGCATCATCGGATCGGTGGTCGTCTCGAGCGTGGCCACGAAGCGCGCGCACGCGACCATCTCAGAGAGGCAGGTCGTGTAGATGACGTTACGGAGCGCGCGCTCGACGAGGCTCGCGCCGCGGTGGGTCGCGAGGGGGGCGACGGTGAGGTCGTGATCGATGGCGAGGTCGCCGCCGAGCGCGCGCACGATCTCGGCGCAGGTCGCGGTGTGACGGAGCTCGTCCTGGGCCATGCGCATCATGACGACCTGCTCGTCGAGGTGCGCGCCGGCCTCGATGAGCTGGAGCGCCAGCTGCCCGAAGACCGCGCTCGAGCGGTGCTCGACGCGCATACGCTCACGCCAGGTCGTACGCAGGACACCGACGAGGTGTGGGTCGAGGGCCTGCCAGTCCCACGCGAAAGTGACCGGCTCCAAGCGCGAGAGCGCCTTGTCGATGGCGCGATGCTCGCGCGCGTTCGCGGTCCCCGACCAGGTCGGCGACCAGGAACCCGTGCTCACGCAAAGACCGGCAGGTCGGGCGGCGCCAGCGGTCCGACTGCAATGCAGCAGTTCTGGATGCAGGCGGAGGAGGCGTCGGCCTCGGCGCACGAACACGCGTCGCAGTCGACGGCGGCCGTGTCCTCGACGGTGTCCGCGACATTCGTGTCGAGCGTGTCGGCGACGCTGGTGTCGGCCGTGTCGGCGACGCTGGTGTCGGCTGTGTCGGCGGTATCGGCGACCGTGGTGTCGGCCGTGTCGGCGTCGGTCGAGTCGGCCGTGTCGGTGACATCGGTGGCGTCGCCGGACTTCGCGTCATCACCACACGCGGCGGCCCCGAGGCCACCGACCAACGCCAACGCGCGAACGAAACGCAGGACCTTGGGAAGCTCTCTCATCGTCTGACGCTCCTGGCTCTCGGGGTCGGGACTCGCCGATACGGTAGGCGAAATCCGACCCCGAGGCCAGCCGGTCTCAGAGGTCAACCCGGCGAACGTCGCAAGAGCCCGAAGGCCATGCCCCGCCCCTGCCCGCGCACGAGCGCGAGCTCGATCCACGCGAGCGCCATCGGCTCGAGCACACGTGCCCGCGCGAGCCCACCGAGACGCAACGCCTCGAAGCCGAGCTCCCGCGCGAGCCCGCACACGACCTCGCAGGCGCCCTCGTCGTCACCGGCGACGAGCATGACGGCGCGCGCGTCTCCGAAGGTCGGGTCCGCCATGACCTCGAAGCCGGTGGTGTTGAACGCCTTGACGACGCGAGCTCCGGTCGCCCAGCGCGCGACCTGCTCGGCGCCCGAGTCGGTCTGCCCCAGCAGCAGCGTGAGGCCGGGCCCGATCGGATTGGTCGCGTCGACCAGCACCTTGCCCGCGAAGTCCCCAGCCGCACGCACCGCGTCCTCGGCCGCGGCCCAGGGCGTCGCGAGCAGGATGAGGTCGCTCTGGTCCACGGCCTCGCGTACGCCGTGCACGCTCGCGCCGGCCTCGACGAGCGCGGCGTGCTTCGGGTCGCCAGGGTCGCGCACCCCGAAGGACACGGTGTGCCCGGCCTCCGCCATCCGACGCCCGAGCGTCGCGCCGACCTGCCCCGCACCAATGACTCCGATCTTCATGAAGCACCTTCCTGATTGGCTTTCGCGAGCCCGAGCGCCATGCGAGGCCGCGAGGGTTGGGCCACGACTCCCGTGCTGCTCATCGGCCGAGCGCTTCGATGACGAGGCGCGCGGTCTCGGCACCCGAGAAGTTCTGCTGCCCCGTGACGAGGTTGCCGTCCCTCACCGCGAACGACCGCCAGAGGCCGGCCTGGACGTAGTTGGCCCCGCGCTCGCGCAGCGCGTCTTCGATGCGCCACGGCATGAGGTGGGTGCCACGCGGGAGGAAGCCCATCCCCCAGACGGCCTCGTCGGCGAAGTCCTCCTCGACGTTGGCGAAGCCGGTAACGGTCTTGCCCTTGACGAGGAGCTCGCCGGTCGATAGCCGCGCGTGGGCGAGCAACGCGACCCCGTGGCAGAGCGCCGCGGCGACCTTGCCGCGCTCGTAGAAGGCGGCGAACACCCGGTGCAGATCCGTCGCGGACTCGAAGGTGAACATCGGGGCCTGGCCGCCCGCGACGACGATGGCGTCGAAGCGGTCGACCTCGAGGACCGCCACGGGGCGCGTGTCCTCCAACAGCGCGGCGAGCTTCGGGGTCGCGATGAAGCCCATGCTGATGAGATCGGTCGCGGAGTAGCCGCTCGGATCGCGCGGGTCACTCATGGCGTCCGCCGCGCAGGGGCCGCCTGTCACGCTGAAGATCTCGACCTCGTAGCCCGCCTCGTGAAAGGCGTAGTACGGGTGGGTCAGCTCGGACCACCAGAACCCGACCGGCCACCCGGTCGTGGTGGAGGTCGCGGGGTTGGCGATGACGATCGCGACGCGCTTGGGGCGCTGCTTGTCGACGACGTTCGGGTCGGCGAGGCTCATCTGTCGGCTCCTTCGGTTGGCTGCGGGTTGAGTGGGCAGCGTCGGAGCCAAGGATGGCGTCGCCCGAAGATGCAGACAACGAAAGAGGATTGAAGTCATCCTTTCATTGCGTGCAATGTCCGAGAGGCGCCCTCAAGAGACGACGGCGTTCGCGGTGCTGCGCTTGCGCGGGCGCTTGCGGGTCTCGCCCGAGGTGAGGTCGGTCACGTCGAGGCGGGTACGCGCCCCGGGGTGGAGCTCACCGGTCTCCTCGCGCGCGGCGCGGACGATGACCTCGCGCAGGAAGCGGTGCGCCTCGTCGCCGTCGAAGCGCGGGTGCCAGACGAGGCTCAACGCGTAGGGTCGGAGCTCCATCGGCGGCTCGAACAGGCGGAGGCCGAGGGCCTCGGCGTGGCGGCGCGCGAGCCGCTCGGAGACGGTCAGGAGGTAGTCGGTCTTCGCGACGAGGTGGAGGGCAGGCAGGAAGTAGGGGAGCGCGCGGGCCACGTGGCGGGTGAGGCCCTTGTCGCGCAAGACGTCGTCGATGTAGCCGCCCGGCTGGCCGCGCGGCGCAACCTGGAGGTGCTGGAGGCGGACGAAGCGCTGGAGGGAGAGACGCTTGCCGACCTCGGGGTGGTCCGCGCGCGCGACGACGACGAAGCGATCGGAGAGCAGGGCGCGGCTCCGCATCTCGGCGGGGAGCTCGCCGTAGATCCCCACCGCGAGGTCCGCGCGCCCCTCGCGCAGCACCGCGGGATCGTCGACCGCGTTGGGGACCACCCGCAGGACGGTGCTCGGGGCTTCGGCGCTGAGCACGCGATCGATTGTGTCGCCGAGCACGCTCGTCACGTAGTCGCTCGCGATGAGGACGAAGCCGCGCGTGAGCTCGGCGGGGACGAAGGGGCGCTCGGGCGAGAGGGTCGCGCGGGCCTCGGCCACCACCGCGTGCACTCGGGGTCGCAGCGACTCGGCCCGCGGCGTCAACACCATGCCGCGACCCGCGCGCACCAGGATCGGATCGTCCAGGCGTTCGCGGATGCGGGCGAGCGCGTGGCTCATGGCCGGCGTGGAGAGCCCGACCCGACGGGCGGCCCCAGTGACGCTGCCCTCCTGGAGGAGGGCGTCGAGCGTCGCGAGCAGGCCGAGATCGATGGATTCCATTTGGTGCAAGTATCGTAGCCGATCGTTGCACTGG
>JAEUKJ010000458.1 GCA_016792665.1 Deltaproteobacteria bacterium
GACCCTCGACTACCGCCCCGGCTACGCGGGCTTCTACCTCTATCCCGGCAGCGCCGAAGTCTTCCGCGAGCGGACCTTCTTCCTCCAGCGGGTGCTGCAGGGTGACGCGGCCACCAAGGTCAACGTGAGCGTCGGGACCGCCGGCCCCTGATCGTCACGGTGGGACGAGACCCCAGCCCGGGTGCGGGCGGGCCTGTTTGAGCCACACGCGCGGCTCGGCCCCGACCGGGGCATCGAGCTTGAACTCGACGTCCATGCCGTAGAAGTGGCCGGTCCGCTGGTAGGTCGCAGCGAAGTAGGTGTGCACCTTGGTGAGGGCCTGGCCGAGCTCGAAGAGCTGGCTGCGGGTGAGCACCGTCTGCCCCGCCGCGACGAGGTTCGAGTGGGTGAGGAAGGTCACGGGCGAGCCGGGGTAGTCGAAGTAGTAGATGAAGTAGTCGCTGGAGACGCCGGGCGGCGGCAGGACGACCGAGGTGTCGCCGCGCTGGACGTTGATGACGAAGCCGGGCTCCATGCCGCTCGGGTCGAAGAGGTTGCCGGTGATGGCGACCCCGTTGGCCTCTTCGTCGGGGAAGGACGGCGTCACCAACAAGGCCATGCCGACGGCCGTGTGATCGATGCCGCGGTACTCGCGCTCGTCGAAGGCCTTGAAGCGCCAGACCGAGGCCCACACGGTCTTCATCGCGGTGTCGAGCGGCGCATCCGGGTCGTTCGGGTCGCCGGTCTCCGACGTGTAGAGGCCGGCCCCCGTGAAGCCATCGAGGTCCTCGGCGTTGGTGCTCGAGCGGAAGCGCACGCGGCTCCTCGGCAGGGTCTTCACGCGCGCGGTGACCTCGGCGAGCAGCGCGGGATCGATCGGCGCGGCGATGATCGCGGCCTGCAGCTCGGCCAGGCGCTGACGCCGTACGAGCGGGTCGGACTTGAACGCGGCGTCGGCCAGCATCGCGTCGATGGCCTGGTCGAGGCCGTGGTCGGCGAGGTGCTTGGCGTAGTGCGAGAGTGGGATGGCGAGGGCACGATAGACCCGCACGCCGCTCACCTTGCCGAGCGCGGCGTAGTGGCTGGCCTTGCCGCCGAAGGCCGGGATGGCCACGTCCAGGGCCGGGCCGAGATCGCCGAACGGGGTCGACGAGACGGGCACGGTGGGCAGCACGTCGGCGATCTCCCGGATCTCGGTGACGCTCAGATCGCGGTTCGGGATGCCGAGCGGCGGCGGGCGGTGTGCCTCCCACCAGGCGTCGGCTTCGGTCGTCGTGACCTCGCGGATGGACCAGGTGAAGGCCCCGACGTGGAGCTCGACCCAACGGCCTTCCAAGCCGCGCAGCGTCGCATCGGACCACGCGCCGCGCAGCGCCATGTTGGGCGTGCCACGGTTCTGCGACAGCACGTTCACGTGCGCCAGCGGGGTCTGGAGCTGCTCGGTGATGAGGCCCTGGACGACCGCGATGTCGTTCGGCACGAAGTCGAGCACCACGATGTCGCGATAGTCGAGTGCGGTCGTGTCCAGGTCGGCCGCGCGCACGAAGCGCAATCGCCCCATCGAGGTCGCGAGGTTCAGCGGCTGGTAGGTGATGCCCGCGAAGAGCTCGCTGGTCGTGATGCGCGGGATGGACGCCGGCAGGTTGGCGGCGACGGCCTCGATGGCCAAAGACGTCGGGTGGAAGCGGAGGTCCTTGCCGAAAAACGCGTGCGCGCGGATCTCCTCGAAGGCCGTCGTGATCATCGCCGACGAGGCGGTGTCATACGGGGCGAGCTCGTAGACCCATGCGTCCGGGCCGGCATAGTAGGTCACGCTGCCGAGCAGGAAGCGTCGCGAGGGCGACTGGTATTCGGTGCCGTTGAAGGTGCCCAGATCGGGCACGATGGGCAGCCCCTGCCCCGAGAGGTGTGCGCGGCAGAAGTCGTAGTGGATCGGATAGAGGTCGACGTTCTGGAAGTAGAGGACCTTGCCGACCCGGTCGTAGACCGTCTTCAGGCTGCGGGCCGCGGGGATGGACGCGTCCAGCGGCTCCGAGGCGAGGGTCGTGAAGTCGCCCTCGCAGCCCAGGACCTCGAGGTAGGGGGTCTTCTCCGGGTCGGGCGTGGCCGCGGGGATCTGGCACTCCCAGGTGATGGCGTCCGGTCCTTCGATGTCCATCGAATCTTCGGCGTCGGCCGTGTCCCCGTCGATGCCGCCGGACGTGTCGCCGGTGTCGCGCGTGTCGGCGTCGTTCGGGGCCGAGGTGTCACCGCAGGCGAGGCACGAGAGCAGGAGGAGCGGGAGCAGGGTCGAGCAGCGCATGGCCGCAATGGAGCACCTTCGTCACGTCGTTTCAAAGAAATGCAGTCGCCGGCCTCGCGGTGAGGAGATCGGCTCGGGCGGCACGCGGTCGTCAGCGCGGCGCCGGTTCGTGCGCGCTCGAGGTCCCGGTCCTTCTCCGGGCTTGACGAACGCCGAGGCGACGCCAATGGTGCCGGCGTGAAGCGCTCGCGTACCTCCTTCGGCCTCGCCTTCGTCTGTCTCGTGCTCACCGCGGTGGGCTCGGTCGCGCCCTCGGCCCTCGCCGACAAGGCCCCGTCCCCGCAGCCCGCGCCGAGCGCGAACGCCCCGGCGGCGCCCGAGGTGATCTCGCCCGGCGCCGACGACCCTGGGTGCATCGGCAAGTTCAGGGGACAGATCTGCGACCTGCCGGATCGGTCTGGCGGCGTCTGCGGGGCGGCGCGCTGCGGCAACGATCGACCGTGCTTGAAGTGCTACCCGGTGCGCATGGAGAACGAGGGACTCGAGGGGCTCTGGCCCGCACTGCTCGCCTTCGGGATGCTGGTCACCGTGGTCGGCTTCTTCTTCTGGTTCCGACTCAAGCGGAACTGGAACGCCGCCGACCGCGAACAGAACCCGAAGCCGTGACGCCGGGCGGCGCTGGGGCGCCCGTGAAAAGGATTTGACGGCCGTCGCGCGAGTTCCGATAAGCCAGCGACCATGACCACGCCGAACCCCACGCCGTCCCGTCGTCGCTCGCTGTCTGGCATCAAGTCGACCGGGCATCCCCACCTCGGCAACTACCTCGGGATGATCCGCCCGGCCATCGCGCTGCAAGAGACGCACGACGCGTTCTACTTCGTGGCCGACCTGCACGCGCTCACCAGCGAGCGCGACCCCGTCGCGATGCGTCAGCAGACCTACGAGATCACCGCGACCTTCCTCGCGTGCGGCCTCGATCCCCAGCGCGCGTCCTTCTTCCGACAGTCGGACGTGCCCGAGGTCACCGAGCTCGCGTGGTATCTGTCGTGCGTGACCGCCATGGGCGAGCTCGAGCGCGCCCACGCCTTCAAGGCCAAGAAGGACGAGGGCACCGACGGCGCGGCCGTGCACGGCCTCTTCGCCTACCCGGTCCTGATGGCGGCCGACATCCTCATCTACGACGCGCACGTGGTGCCGGTCGGCAAGGACCAGATCCAGCACATCGAGATGACCCGCGACTGGGCGCAGCGCTTCAACCACCACTTCGGCGAGACCTTCAGGATCCCGGACGCGATGGTCCAGAAAGAGGTCATGACCATCCCCGGCATCGACGGCCGCAAGATGAGCAAGTCGTACGACAACGGCATCGAGGTCTTCATGCCGCAGAAGAAGCTGAAGCAGCGCGTCATGCAGATCGTGACGGACTCGACCCCGCTGGAAGCCCCGAAGGACCCCGAGACCTGCAACGTGGTGGCGCTCTACAAGTACTTCGCGACCGAGGACGAGCTCGCCGAGATGAAGGCGAAGTACCGCGCTGGCAACTACGGCTACGGGCACGCCAAGCTGGCCCTCTTCGAGGCCATCGACCGGAGCCTCGGCCCGAAGCGCGCCGAGTACGACCGGCTCATGGCCGACAAGGGCGAGCTCGAGGCCGTGCTGCGCGAAGGCGCGCGCAAAGCCCGCGAGGTGGCCTTCGACGTGCTCGGCCGCGCGCGCGAGAAGGTCGGCTTCCACCGTCGCCCGGTCTGAGAAGTGCGTCAGCGTCGACGGCGGAGGCGATAGACCCATCTGAGGGCGCGCCCCCCGCGCGTGGCGACGAAGGCCTCGCGTAGCCCGCTGCACGCCATGAAGAACGAGTCGGGCTCGAGCCCGATGACGCGCTTGGCGAGGCCCATCACGACGGGATAGACACCAGTCTTGCGAGCCCACGCCTCGCGCTGGCGCCACCGTGCGGGGGTCCCATCGGGACAATCGAAGGGCACCTCGCGGCCGAACGCGGCGAGCTCCGAGAAGCTGCTCGCGCGGGTCCCGACGATGGCATCGCAGCGTCGCAGCAACAGCAGGTCGACCCACGCGTCTTCGATCGCCTCCGGCGATTCGCGGTCGAGGCTGCGGGGCGGCACGCCGACCACCCGCTCGCCAAAGCGCGCGATGAAGCGCGCGCGGACGCCTTCGGGTCTCGCGCCCTGGAGCTCGGCTCCATCGTCGTCGGTCGCGAGGTAGATCCCGGCGTCGGGATGGGCGACGAGGTACTCGGCGACGCGAGCGATCGCGGCGTCCGTGTTGTCGACGACGTCGGGCCGCGCGGTGCCCCCATCGGGCAGCCTGGCTTCGCCAGGCCTTCGGCGGTGCGGAAGTCGCCGCGACGCAGGTGCACGCCGATCATCGTCGGGTGAAACGCCGCGCACGCGAGCTCGACGCGATCGCGGATGACGGGCGCGGGGGTGAGCGCTTCGAGCTCCACGGCCAGCTCGGGCCAGAGCGCGCGGTGAGACGCGTAGAGGTCGGGCATCACCAACCAGGACACGAAGACGAGCTGCACGTGCTCGCGCGGGTCGAGGAGGATGTCCGGCTGCGGCGCCCCCCAGAAGCCCTGCGAACGCGGCAGTCCCGCGACCGCCTCGGGGGCCACGGAGCGGACGTCGGGGCGGGCCTCGAAGAGCCGCTCGAAGGGTGCGCCGCAAGAAGCGTTGACGGGCCAGAGGAAGTCGAGCTCGGCACCCATGGCGCGCGCGACCACCCGGCCCGAGGCGAGCATCTTCAACCGATTCGCGAGCCCGGCTGTGCAAGAAAGCGTGAGCCGTCGCATACGCCCTTCCCCCAACGGACCTGCGGTGCGACGTCGCCCGAGCCGGAAAGCCCGAGCGACGCCGACCGGATGGTCTCAGACGCCTCGGCTGCGCTCGGCGACTTCGGTCAGCATGCGCGCCGCGAGGTCGTCGATGCTCATGGCACCGAGATCACCCTGGTGGCGCTTGCGCACGCCGACGGTCTGGGTCTCGGCTTCCTTGCCGCCGACGACCAGCGCGTAGGGCACCTTCTCGAGCTCGGCCTTCCTGATCTTGTAGCCGAGCTTCTCGTCGCTCAGGTCGAGCTTGGCGCGGAGCCCCTTGGCCTTCAGCGCCGCCTCGACCTCCTTGGCGTAGTCGAGGAACTTCTCGGAAATCGGCAGGATCTTGGCCTGCACCGGCGCCAGCCAGAGCGGGAAGTCGCCGGCGTAGTGCTCGATGAGGATGCCGAAGAAGCGCTCGATCGACCCGAGCAGCGCGCGGTGCACCATGTAGGGTGCGTGGTGCGCGTTGTCGGCGCCGATGTAGTGGAGGTCGAAGCGCTCGGGCAGGTTGAAGTCGACCTGCACGGTCGTGAGCTGCCACACGCGGCCGATGGCGTCGACGACCTTCACGTCGATCTTCGGGCCGTAGAAAGCGGCCTCGCCCTCCATGCGCTTGAAGGTCACGCCGCGCGCGTTCAGCACGTTGACGAGCGCGCTCTCGGCCGTCTCCCACTGCTCGTCGGTGCCGAGGTACTTGCCCTTGTTCTTCGAGTCGCGCACCGAGAGCTCGACCTTGTATTCGGGGAACCCGAAGGTCGAGTACATGACCTGCGCGAAGTCGATGCAGCCGTTGATCTCACTCTCGAGCTGGTCGCGCGTGCAGAAGATGTGCGCGTCGTCCTGGGTGAAGCCGCGGACGCGCATGAGCCCATGCAGGGCGCCCGAGCGCTCGAAGCGATAGACCGTGCCCAGCTCGGCGAAGCGCACCGGCAGCTCGCGGTAGCTGCGCTGGCGGTTCTTGAAGCAGCCGATGTGGAACGGACAGTTCATCGGCTTGACCTGATGCGCCTGCCCCTCGACGTCCATCGGGGCGAACATCGAGTCCTTGTAGAAGCCGGTGTGACCCGAGCGATCCCAGAGCGACAGCGGCGCGACGTGCGGCGTGAAGAGGATCTCGTAGCCGCGCTTCAAGTGTTCCTCGCGCCAGAAGTCCTCGATCTGCTTGCGGATGAACGCCCCGTTGGGCAGCCAGAGGACCAGGCCCCCGCCGAACTCCTGGGTGATCGAGAAGAGCTCGAGCTCTTTGCCGAGGCGACGGTGGTCGCGACGCGCGGCTTCTTCGAGGAGCTTGAGATGCGCTTCGAGCTCTTCCTTGGACTCGAAGGCCAACCCGTAGACCCGGGTCAGCATCGCGTTCTTCTCGTCGCCCCGCCAGTACGCGCCCGCGATGGTGGTGAGCTTGAAGTGCTTCAGCTTCGAGCTGTAGTTGACGTGCGGGCCGGCGCACATGTCGGTGAAGGCGCCGTGCTTGTAGAAGGACACGGTCGGGGTCGTGAAGCCGTCGATGAGCTCGGCCTTGTAGGGCTGGCCGTTGTCGTCGGCCCATTTCTTGGCGTCCTCGCGCGAGAGCGAGAACTGCTCGAACTTGTGGTTGCCCTTGGCGATCTCGCGCATCTTCTCTTCGATGCGCGGGAGATCCGCCTCGGTCAGCGGGGTCGCGAGCTCCATGTCGTAATAGAACCCGTTGTCGATGTGCGGCCCGATCGCGAACTTGGTGCCCGGGAAGAGCTGGTCGATGGCGGACGCCATCAAGTGCGCGGTCGAGTGGCGCAGCGTCTCGACGGGCGAGAGCTGACGGGGTTGGAACTGCTCGTGCTCGAGGTCGAGCTCGTCGGCTTGCGATGACATCGTGGGATCTCCAGCGATTGAGGCGGTGCACGGTGCTGCGCTACGAAGACAGGCGCCCGGCAAGGCCTCTGCGGTACCTGAATCGGACCGCGAAAGGAGCCGGGAGCATAGAGGCCGGGCCGCGCGGGTCAAGCGTTCGTTTCATGGGCGCAGCCGCCCCGACGCGGTTTGCAGCGGCGCCAACTCGGTGGCAGATCGGGCCACCGGGGCGGAGACACCCCGAAAGGTGAGAGACGATGGGCGTGCACGAGACAGGGATGGCGTCGGAGCTCGAGCGACTCATGCGCGAGGACGGGCAGCCCGAGCTGGCGATCGAGGCCTTCGCGGCCGCGTATGGGGCGCTGGTGGCGGGTGGGACGGGACTCCTGCCCGAGGCGGAGATCACCCCGGTCGCGGCGCTGCCGGAGGTCGAAGCGCTGCATGGCCATCTGGAGCGCGGTGAGCGCGAGCTCGGGCGCCTCGTGGTGGTGAAGCTCAACGGCGGGCTCGGGACCTCGATGGGGATGGAGCGAGCGAAGTCGCTGCTCATGGTGAAGGACGGGCGCACCTTCCTGGACCTCATCGCCGAGCAGGTCGTCCACCTTCGCAAGACGCTGGGTGTCGGCCTGCCGCTGGTCCTGATGGACAGCTTCCGCACCCAGGCCGACTCACTCGCGCGCCTGGCGCTCCACCCCGGGCTCGCGGGGCAGCACGTGCCGTTCTCGTTCCTCCAACACCGGGTGCCGAAGGTCGCCGCCCAGAGCCTCGGGCCAGTCGCGCAGCAGGCGGGCGAGCTCGGCGACACCGACCTTGCCTGGTGCCCACCGGGCCACGGCGACATCTACCTCGCGCTCCAGACCTCGGGCCTCCTGGAGGCCCTCCGGGGTGCCGGCTACCGCTGGGCCTTTGTCAGTAATTCTGACAATCTCGGGGCCGTTCCTGACAAAGACGCCCAGGCCATCCTCGGCTGGATGGCGGCCGGCGGGCACCCCTTCGTCATGGAGTGCACGCGCCGCACGGCGGCCGACCGCAAGGGCGGACACCTCGCAGCGAGTCCGACGGGAGGCCTCCTCCTGCGCGAGGTCGCGCAGTGCCCGAGCGAGGACCTCGATGCCTTCCAGGACATCGAGCGCCACCGCTACTTCAACACCAACAACCTGTGGGTGGACCTCGACGCGGTGGCCGCGCTGGTGCAAGCCCGCGGTGGGGCGCTGGGCCTACCGGTCATCCGCAACAAGAAGCCGCTCGACCCGGCCGCGAGCAGCGGGCTCGGACAGACGCCGGTCTATCAGCTCGAGACGGCCATGGGCGCGGCCATCTCGATCTTCGAAGGCGCCGCCGCCGTGTCCGTCCCGCGGCGTCGCTTCGCGCCCGTCAAGACGACCAACGACCTCCTCGTCCTGCGCTCGGACTTCTACGCGCGCGGCGACGACGGGCTCTTGACCGCGCGACGCCCCGAGCCGCCGCTGGTCGACCTCGACCCCGCGCACTTCAAGCTCATCGATGACTTCGAGGCGCGCGTGAACGCGGCCCCATCACTGGCCGAGGCGACGCACCTGGTCGTGCGCGGCGACGTGCGCTTCGGTGCGGGCGTGGTCGTGCGCGGACAGGTCGAGGTTCGCCACGCGGGCCCGCCGCTCGAGCTCGCCGACACGACGCTCGGCCCGGCCTGAGCCCGCGGGCGCGAGGCAAAAAAAAGCCCACGTACGGTTGCGGGTCCGACGCGGGCTTCAGGACCAGTCGCCGAGGCGGCCGGTCGTATAAGATGAGCCTTCGCAAGGTTGCGGGTCCGTCATCCGCCCGGCAGCCTGGCTCCGCCAGGCCTTGTGCGGATTGCGCCGGCTCGACAGGCTGGGCTCGTAAGCGCGCAGCCGTATAAGATGAGCCTTCGCAAGGTTGCGGGTCCTGCGCCGGCTCGACAGGCTGGGCTCGTAAGCGCGCAGCCGTATAAGATGAGCCTTCGCAAGGTTGCGGGTCCTGCGCCGGCTCTGGGACCGGGCCTCACGCGGAGGCGACCGGTCGGTTTTGCTGTCACCCTCCCCGCGCGGCGCATGCGCTCGGCGGCGGAGAGGGAATCAATAAGATGGGGCCTGGTACGGTTGCGGGTCCGACCGAGGCCCCGATGAGTCTCGAACATCACCTACATCGGACCCCCCGGCAAAAAGCTTGAGGAGAAAATGCAGGAATCGACGAGGACCGCCTGGGAGGCCGTCGAGAACCTGTTCGCAGGCGCTTTCGGGTTGCCGTCGAAGGGTGAGCTTGGTAAGCCGACCGCCGGTTGAACGGCGTCCGACCCGGCACGCCGAACCGAGGAGCCTCCCCGATGTCGCTGTCCCCCGAGCTCGCCGCCTTCGCCGCCGGCCCTGCCGAGATCGCTCGCGCCAAGACCCTCTCCTATGATCGTCCTGCCGGGCTCGCGCTCGTCAAAGACTTGACGGACCGAAAGCTGCGCAGCCACCTCGAAGCCCTGGGCGAGGTGTCGGCCGACAAGGAGGTCAAGAAGGCCGCGCGCGCCGCCGCCTACAAGCTCAAGTCGGCCGGCGTCGAGGGTGGCGTCCAGCGCGAGGCCGCGGTCGACCTGACGGTGAAGATCGAGACCGAGAACATCGCCGCGACGACCACGCCGGGCTTCGACGGGCGCCTGTGGCTCATCGTCCCGACCCTGCCGGGCCACGGCGGCGGCGATCTCGATCTCCGCGAGACGGGCGAGCGCCTTCGCGCCGAGCCGGTCGACGACCTCTCGATCGGCCGCATCCGCCGCTTCGTGGCCGAGGTCACCAAGGAGCGTCCGCAGCAGCCGCCGCTGCTCATCGGGCTCGACCTCGCGGCGCGCCTCGTCGGCATCGCCGACACCTGCATCACCCTCGCGGGCACGCGCGTGCCCCCGACCTTCGCGCACTTCCGATCGTGGCAGAAGCGGGCCGTGGCGCTGGGCGCCGATCCCGAGCGGGCCTCGGCGCGCGCGGCGCTCGGGACGTTCTCGCAGCCGGTGCAGGACGAGCTCGTCCAGGCCCTGGCCGTGCACCCGCGCCTGTCCTTCCTGTCGGCGCCGGCCGCGGCCTTCGACGCGATCGACAAGGAGTTCCGCGCGCTGCTCCACGGGCACGAGGCGATCGAGAAGGACGCCTTCCTCGCCGCGGGCAAGGGGCTCGTCGAGATCGCCGCGAAGATGTGGTGGGACTCGCCCCACGGGCGCACGGTGGCGGCCAAGTGGCTCGAGGCGACGGCCGACGTGCTCTGGTCCGAGGGCGACAACGACCACGCCAGGATCGCGCTGGCGGCCGCCGATGACCTCTTGAAGTGGGCCGGCTCCGCGCTCGAGCACCCGCTCGTGGCGCGCGCGTTCAAGGGTGCCGTCGACCTCGAGGCCGCCTGGCTGCACCGCGAGGCACACATGCGCGGGGACGCGCACCACGGCCACGACCACGGCTGAGCTCGAGGCTGAGCGGCGCTTTGAACACGGGCCGGAGCCCGACCGAGCGACCGCTCTGTTTTTCCTTGCGACGGGCGCGCGACCTGTGACAGGGTGCCGCTCGTGCAACGGGAAGACACCTATCGACCTGGGACGCTCGGCCGCGAGCACGATGACGCGGGAAGGGCAGCCTCGCAGCGCGAGGCCTTCGGCGACGCGGCAGCCTCGCCGCGCGAGGCCTTCGACCAGAGCGCTGGCACATGGCTTCGGCGGGTCGCACTGGCCGGTTTCGGAGCCACGGCCGAGGCGCTCTATCCGGACAACGCGATCGGCGCGCCCTCGTGGCGCGACGCCGAGATGGTCGCGCGCGCAAGCCAGCTCTGGGACGAGCTGCCGCCGCTCTCGCGCCTCCTACTCGAGGGGCTCTACGCCGGGCTCGAGGTCGGCGGGGCGGCGCTGGTGCCCGGGGTCGGCCCCCTTTCGCGGCAGTCGGTCGCACGGCGCTACGCGATGTTCGCGCGCCTCAAGCGCTCGCGGCTCTTCCCGCTGCGCTTCCTGGCCGAGGCGGTGAAGTCGTCCTCGACGATGATCTACATGTCCCACCCCGCGGTCATCCGCTACCTCGGTATCTCCAAGGCCTGCGGACATCCAGCCGATGGACACCTCGGGATGCCGGTGCGGCGTGACGCGTTCGCGAAGTTCCTGCCCAAGGCGACCGTGGCCGCGGCTCCGGCTGCGCTGCAGGCGTCGCTCGGCGAGGGCGCGCCGAGCGCGAAGGAGGCCTCGTGATGGTGACCGCGATCGATCGTCGACGTGGGCGGGTGCACGGGATTGCTGACGTGCGCGGCGGCTATGCCGTCGAGGCCGACGTGGTGGTCGTCGGGTCGGGGCCGGGCGGCTTCGTCGCGGCGGACAACCTGGCGGCCTCGGGCATGAAGGTCGTCCTCATCGAGGCCGGGCCCGAGGTCAAGCCGGAGGCAATGACGCGCGAGGCGCCGCGCTTCCTGGCGAAGTACTACTGGGAAGGTGGCTTGCGGCGCGGCGCCGGCCCCACGCCCAACCCCCCCAAGAAGGGGCGCTGCCTCGGCGGCCGCGCGGGCGTGAACACGGCCAACATGCTGCCCCAGCCCCAGGGGG
>JAEUKJ010000526.1 GCA_016792665.1 Deltaproteobacteria bacterium
ATGTCGCAAAAACCCGTCGACCTCCTCTTCGGCGACCTCTGGAGCTACGCTCCCGCGCCCGAGTCACCGAGCCACGTTCGCTACGAAAAGCGCCTCACCCACTTCATCGATGGGGCCTTCGTCGACGGCGACAACCACTTCCCGGTCATCAACCCCGCGACCGAGGAGCAGATCGCCGAGAGCCCGTACGCCGATGCCGCGACGGTCGACAAAGCGGTCGCCGCGGCGCGCCGGGCCTATGACAAGTACTGGCGCAAGATGCCCGGGCGCGAGCGCGCCAAGTACATCTACCGCATCGGTCGCATCATCCAGGAGAAGGCGCGCGAGCTCGCCATCCTGGAGTCGATGGACGGCGGCAAGCCCATCCGCGAGTCGCGCGACGTCGACCTCCCGCTGGCGGCCGGCCACTTCCTCTACTACGCGGGCTGGGCCGACAAGCTGCGCTACGCGTTCCCGGGCATCGAGCCGCGCTCCATCGGCGTCGCGGGGCAGATCATCCCGTGGAACTTCCCGCTCTTGATGGCGGCCTGGAAGATCGCCCCGGCACTCGCGACCGGCAACACGGTCGTCCTCAAGCCGGCCGAGACCACGCCGCTCACGAGCTGGAAGCTCGCCGAGATCATCCAGGAGGCCGACCTCCCGCCGGGCGTCGTGAACTTCGTCTTCGGCGCGGGCCAGACCGGCGCGGCGCTGGTCAACCACCCCGACGTCGACAAGATCGCGTTCACGGGCTCGACCGAGGTCGGCAAGCTCATCCAGCGCACCATCGCGGGCTCGAAGAAGAAGCTCACGCTCGAGCTCGGCGGCAAGGGCGCCAACATCATCTTCGAGGACGCGGCGCTCGATCAGGCCGTCGAAGGCATCGTCAACGGCATCTGGTTCAATCAAGGGCACGTGTGCTGCGCGGGCTCGCGGCTCCTGGTCGAGGAGTCCATCCACGAGCAGCTCGTCCTCAAGCTGACCCAGCGCATCCAGACGCTGCGCGTCGGTGACCCGCTCGACAAGAACACCGACATCGGCGCCATCAACTCGAAGATGCAGCTCGACAAGATCAGAGAGCTCGTCCAGGTCGGCGTCGACGAGGGCGCGACCCTTCACCAGCCCGAGTGCCCCATCCCCGACAAGGGCTACTTCTTCCGCCCGACCTTCTTCACCGACGTCACCGCGGCCAACCGCATCGCGCAGGAGGAGATCTTCGGGCCGGTGCTGTCCATCCTCACGTTCCGCACCGTGCACGAGGCGATCGAGAAGGCGAACAACACGCCCTACGGTCTCTCGGCCGGTGTCTGGACCGACAAAGGCGCCAAGATCTTCCAGGTCGCGGGCGCGCTCAAGGCGGGCGTCGTGTGGGGCAACACCTTCAACAAGTTCGACCCGGGCAGCCCCTTCGGTGGCTTCAAAGAGAGCGGCTTCGGCCGCGAGGGCGGTCGCCACGGCCTCCTCCCCTACCTCGACCTCGGCGGCTTCTGAGACCACCTGGAGACCCTGGAGCAATCGATGAGCGACCCAGACACGAACGACAACGCAGACAACCCGACGCGCATCCCCATCCTGAAGACCTACAAGCTCTACATCGGCGGCGCCTTCCCGCGCAGCGAGAGCGGGCGCTACATCCAGGTCAAGACCGCTGGGGGCCGACTCATGGCGAACATCGCCCGCGCGTCGCGCAAAGACTTCCGTCAGGCCGTGGTCGTCGCGCGCAGCGCGCAGGCGGGCTGGGCCAAGCGCTCCGCCTTCAACCGCGGGCAGATCCTCTATCGCCTGGCCGAGATGGTCGAGTCGCGGCGCGCGATCTTCGAGGGGCAGCTGGCGCTGCTGGCCGGCTACACGGCGCAGGCGGCCAAGGCCGAGGTCGACACGGCCATCGACCGCATCGTCTGGTACTCGGGCTGGTGCGACAAGTTCCACCAGATCGCGGGCAACACGAACCCGGTCTCGTCCGCCCACTTCAACTTCTCCTTCCCCGAGCCGCAGGGCGTCGTCGCCGTGCTCTCGTCGAAGAAGTCGCCGCTGCTCGGGCTGGTCTCGGCCGTGCTGCCGGTCATCGCGGGCGGCAACGCGGCCATCGCCATCGTCGACGACCCGGCCCCGACGCTCGCCATCGAGTTCGCCGAGGCGCTCGCGACCAGCGACCTGCCGGGTGGCGTCGTGAACATCCTGACCGGACTCCGCAGCGAGCTCTTCGTGCAGGCGGGCGCGCACATGGACGTCGACGGGGTCTTCGCGGTCGGCAGCGACGGCGATGAGCGAAAGACGCTCCAGATCGACGCGGCCGAGACGGTCAAGCGCACCTTCTTCGTCGACGACGCCGAGCCGGCTGGTTGGCTCGAGGACACGCGCCAGAGCCCGTATTGGATCCTGCCCTTCATCGAGGTGAAGACGGCCTGGCATCCCATTGGAGCATGAGTCTCGACCATGAGCTCACGAGCGATGCACGTGCCCTCGCTCATCGCCCGGAAGCGCGATGGGCAGCGGCTGGGCGACGACGAGATCCGCGCCCTCATCCACGCCTACGCGATCGGCGACCTGCCTGAAGAGCAGATGTCGGCGCTCGCGATGGCGGTCTACTTCCGCGGGCTCGACGACGCCGAGACGGCGGCCTGGACGTCGGCGATGCTGCGCTCGGGCGAGACCCTCGACCTGCACGGGCTCGGCCGTCCCGTGGTCGACAAGCATTCGACGGGCGGGGTCGGCGACAAGGTCTCCCTGATCCTGGCGCCGCTCGCAGCGGCGTGCGGGCTGACCGTGCCGATGGTCTCGGGCCGCGGCCTCGGCCACACCGGTGGCACCATCGACAAGCTCGAGGCCATCCCCGGCTTCTCGGCGGACCTCGACGCCGCGGCCTTCACGCGCGTCCTCGGCGACGTCGGCTGCGCCATCATCGGCGCGACCGACAAGATCGCCCCCGCCGACCGGCGCCTCTACGCGCTGCGCGACGTGACCGGCACGGTGCCGTCCATCCCGCTCATCGTGGCGTCCATCATGTCGAAGAAGCTCGCCGAGGGGCTCGACGGGCTGGTCCTCGACGTGAAGGTCGGGCGCGCAGCGTTCATGACCACGCTCGAGGACGCGCGCGAGCTGGCGCGCCGCATGATCGCCACGGGCCGCGCCATGGGGGTCCGCACCGCGGCCATGCTGACGCGCATGGAGGAGCCGCTCGGCCTCATGGTCGGCAACGCCTGCGAGGTCGAAGAAGCCGTCGACATCCTCGAAGGCCGCGGCCCTGCCGAGCTCGCGCGCCTCTGCCTCGAGCAGACCGCGCTCATGGTCCACCTCGGCCTCGACATCCCGCTCGATGACGCGCACCTGCGCGTGGCGACCGCCCTCGACTCGGGCCGCGGACGCGAGGTCTTCGGCCGCATGGTGCACGCCCAGGGCGGCAACCTCGATGCCTTGCCGCAGCCCCGCGAAGAGCGCGTCCTCCGCGCCACCCAAGCCGGCTTCGTCAGCGACATCGACGGCTACGCCATCGCCACGACGCTCGTGAAGATGGGGGCCGGCCGGCAGAAGGCGGGCGCTCCCATCGACCCGCGCATCGGCCTCCGCCTCGTGGCGACGCGCGGAGATCGGGTCGAGGTCGGCGACCCCCTCGGGCTGGTGCTGGTGGGCGATCGCCCGGTCCAGGACGACCACGTCGAGGCCCTCGCCGCGGCCTTCGCGATCGCCGATGCGCCCCCTGCCGAGGTGCCTTCGATCTACGAGGTCGTCGGGCTCGAGTCGCAGTCGGCCTTGTCGTTGTGAGCCTTGGTCAGCGCTGCCAGCTCGGCCTCGACCAGGAGGCGGGCGGCGGCGTGGCCCGGCGCATCGACCTCGACCTCGGCCTCGCGTGACGCGTCCGTGCGCGGGTCGACCGCCTCGGCCAGATGAATGATGAAGGCCCGGCGCTCCGGGATGGGTCGCCCGCCCAGGAGGTGGATCGCCTTCCACGCGACCTCGCCATCGAAGGTCGGCAACGGCAGGAGGTTCACAGCGATGAGGATCGCATTGAGCTCGACCGAGACGCGCTCGACCTCGGCCAGCCACGGCTCGACCGTGCCGCCCGCGATGACCAGCACCAGCTCGGCCCCGATGAGCACGCCGAGCTGTGCCAGCACCCCCGACCACGCCAGGATGACCTGCGTGCGCGGGCTCGCGACGCCGCGCCAGCGCACCTTGCCGCCGGTCGCCTGGAAGTCGACGCCGACGACCTCGAGCCGTGCCTGTCGAACGGCGACGAAGTTGGCAGCCTCGTGCGCGGCGACGACACCGAGGTAGAGGAGCCATGCCAGGGGATTCAGCGTCAGGCCCCCGGCCAGCGCACAGCCGACCAGCAGCGACCAATGCCATCGCACCGGCGCTCCGGAGAGGGCGCCCCAACGCGCGTAGCCGGAGGTGAAGAGCATCGCCTGACACGGTATCAGGCCCGGAGGTCTGGGCTCAATGGGCGAGTCGCGTCACCCCGCGCGGGAACCTCGCGGCCCCGCGCCCCGGCCCTGCACGCCCCAAAAGAAAAGGGCAGGTCGCCCTGCCCTTCCCTGGAACCGAAGACACCCGGGCTGCATCAGCACCCGGGCGTCACGCGCTCAGCGATGCGCGGCCTTCCGGGCCTTCATGGCCGAGAAGAACTTCGCACCGTCGAAGCTGCCGCCCGCCGCCGCACCCGGGGCCGCGCCCGCGCCGCCCTGGCACGCACCCGCGGCCGCGCTGCACGGGCCACCGGTGGCGATGGACTGCTGCGCGCAGGTCTGGAAGGTGGCCTCGTCCGGGCACTGGGCCGCAAAGCAGAACTGGAGCTCGAAGAAGGCCGTGGCGGCCGCCTCGGTCGCGCCCGCGAAGCAGTTGCGGCTGCAGCGGAAGTCGTCGTTGGCGCACGCGCTGACGCACGACGCGATCGGGAGGCAGGTCCCCGTGCCGAAGGTCGTGCCCGCCTGGCACTCGACGATCTCGGTGAGGCAGTTGGTCGACTGGCACGTCACGAACTCGGCGTCGGTCGCCGCGTCGAGGCAGCCCTTCGAGTCGAGGCACTGGTAGAAGCCCTGGAAGAGCGCGCCCTCGCCAGCGTCGGCGCTGGCGATGCATCCCTGCTGGCAGGTGGCGTTCTGGCCACAGGCCGAGAGGCAGCCGATGATGCCCGGGCAGAGGCCGTTGCCCTTGTCGGCCTGGGTCGTGTCGCCCGGGGTGGTGTCGGTCTGGACGTTGGTGTCGCCCGTGGTCGTGTCGGTCTGGACGTTGGTGTCGCCCGTGGTCGTGTCGGTCACGTCGTTGGTCGACGTGTCGCCCGTGGCCGTGTCGGTCCCGTTGCCGCTGGGCGAGTCGTCACAGCCGCCGGCGAAGGCCGCGGCGACAGTAAGGAAGGGAAGGAGAAGTTTGCGCATGTCTGAGCTCCGGTGGCGTGACCGAGGAGAAGCGGCGCGGACCTTAGTGACCGGCGATCTCGAGTGTCAAGACCAAACTTGAGAACCAAGGCCCCGCGCGCGACCCGCACGGAACCCTCCGCGCCGGCCCTCCCGACCGCGCCTCGCGGCTCCTCGATTGACTCGCGCGAGGCGCAAGGTTAGTGCGGCGGACCCGCCCGGCGCCGGTCTTGGGCGACCTCACACGACGAAGCGATGCGAGCCCCGATGCACGACCGACGACATCCCTATGCCGACTTCATCCAGGGCGTCGAGAAGCCCGCCCGCTACCTCGGCGGCGAGTACCTCTCGGTCGTCAAGTCGGCCTTCGAGGTCCGCATCTGCCTGGCCTTCCCCGAGATCTACGACATCGGCATGTCGCACCTCGGCACCAAGATCCTCTACTCGCTGCTCAACAAGGACCCGGCCATCGCGTGCGAGCGCGCGTTCGTGCCGTGGGTCGACATGGAGCGCGAGCTGCGCGCGCGTGCCCTCCCGTTGGTCTCGCTCGAGACGGCGACGCCGCTCCGCGACTTCGATGTGGTCGGGCTCTCGCTCCAATACGAGATGACCTACACCAACGCGCTGAACCTGCTCGACCTCGGCGGCATCCCACGCCGCGCCAAGGACCGCGGCGCCAACGACCCCATCGTGCTCGGCGGCGGGCCGACCGCGACCCACCCCGAGCCGGTCGCGCCGTTCTTCGACGCGCTCCTCATCGGCGACGGTGAAGCGGCCCTGCCTGCCGCGCTGCTGGCCATCGCGGCCTGGAAGCGCGAGGGCCTCGACCGCCACGCCATCCTCTACCGCCTCGCCCACGAGCACACCGGCTGGTACGTGCCGGCGCTCTACGACCGCGTCCTCGACGACCGCTCGGGCCTCATGGTCGTCGACCCGACGACCGCGCGCGGCCCCTACCCCGTCAAGCGCGCGCACGTCGCCGACCTCGACCGCTACCCCTTCCCGAGCGACTCCCCGGTCGCCGCGGCCGAGGCCATCTTCGACCGCGTCTCGATCGAGATCGCGCGCGGCTGCACCGAGGGGTGCCGCTTCTGCCAGGCCGGCATGATCTATCGCCCGGTGCGCGAGCGCGACCCGGACTCGGTGGTCGACACGGTCATCAAGGCGCTCGATATCGGCGGCTACGACGAGGCGTCCCTGACCTCGCTCTCGACCGCCGACTACTCGTGCATCTCGCCGCTCATCAAGAAGGTCATGGGCAAGCTGCGCGAGCGCCGCGCCAGCCTCTCGGTGAGCTCGCTCCGCGCCTATGGCCTGGACGAGGATCTCCTGGACGAGATCAGCTCGGTCAAGGCGACCGGCCTGACCTTCGCGCCCGAGGCCGGCACGCAGCGCATGCGTGACGTCATCAACAAGAACATCAGCGAAGAGGACCTCCTGCGCACGGCCGAGCGCGTGTTCCAGCGCGGCTGGCAGCGCATGAAGTTCTACTTCATGATCGGCCTCCCCACCGAGACCGACGAGGACGTGCTCGGCATCATCGACACCGCCGCCAAGGCGCGCGACGTCGGCCTGCGCTTCCACGCGCGCGGCCGCCTCGAGGTCACGGCATCGGTGAGCTCGCTCGTGCCGAAGCCCCACACGCCCTTCCAGTGGGCCAAGATGGACGGCATCGACGAGCTCGAGAGGAAGCAGCGTCTGCTGCGCGACCACGGCCGTCGCAAGAACATCCAGACCAAGTGGCACAACTGGAAAGAGAGCTACATCGAGGGGATCCTCTCGCGCGGCGACATCCGCTGCGCCGACCTCCTGGACCGCGTCTTCGACGCCGGCTGCCGCCTCGACTCGTGGGACGATCACCTGCGCTGGGACCTCTGGCTCGCGTGCATCGCCGAGTGGAAGGACGACCTCGGGGTCGACCCGAAGGTCTTCCTCGACACGATCCCGCTCGACGGTCGCCTGCCCTGGGACCACCTCGACGTCGGCCTGGAAGAGGGCTTCCTCTCGCAAGAGTGGAAGCGCGCGACCAAGAACCGCCTCTCGCCCCCCTGCGGCAAGCCCAAGGGGATGCAGGTCCACCACACCAACGTCGCGGACTCGGTCGCCGACCAGCGGAAGCTCGTCTGCTACCACTGTGGCATCGCGTGCGACCTCACCGCCATGCGCGAAGAGCGCGTCGAGGCCTTGACCCAGCTCGGCGCCATGACCCCCGACGATGTGCGCGCCGAGGGCTTCGTCCCGGGCTACAAGCAGGTCCGCAAGGACAAGATCGGCCGCAGCCTGCCGCCGCTGCGCCAGGCCCGCCCGGAAGAGGAACACCGCTACCGCCTGCGCTTCACGAAGCTCGGGCCGTCGGCGCTCGTGAGCCACCTCGACCTCGCGCGCTCGATGCCGCGCGTCATCCGTCGCGCCGGGCTCACCCAGCAGTACAGCTCGGGCTTCACGCCGCGGGCGCTGTTGTCGTATGGGCCGGCGCTCTCGCTCGGGCTCTCGTCGCTCGGCGAGTACTGCGACATCTACGTGCACGACGGCCTCTCCGCCGAAGAGCTCGTCGACCGCCTGAACGCCATCAGCGACCCCGGTATCGTCTTCCTGGACGGCAAGGAGATCCCCGAGTCGGCGCGGCCCATCACCAAGGTGGCGCGCGTGGCCGAGTACCTCATCGCGCTGCCGGGCGTGTCGCGCCAAGACCTGGACCGCGCCGTCGTCCGCGCACGCGGCGCCGACCCTGTCATGGCGAGCGTCATGCGCAAGCACGGCCCGAAGCCCATCGACGTGCGCGACGGCCTGGTCTCGATCGCCGTCGAGCTGCCCGACTCGTTCGAGTACGAGCAGCTCGGCCTGGACCTCCTCGGCCCCATCGGTCCCGTCCTGCGCTGGCGCGTCGACCTCACCCTCGGGGCGCATGTGCGCCCGAACGAGCTCGCGCAGGCGCTGCTCTCGCACGACGACCCGCGCGAGCTCCCCGGCCTCTTCGCGGCGCGCGTGGCGATGTACGCGCCGACCGCGGACGGTCTCCGCGATCTGCTGGACCCGACGGTGACCGCGGCGCGCCTCCTCGCGGCCGAGCTCGAGGCAACGGACTCGGCCTCCGAGCCTGCGCCGACCGAGCTCTCGCCAGCCGCCGCCTGAACCCCTTCCCGAGGTCTCCTCCGATGCACGCTCAAGCCCTTCGCGCCCAACCCCTCCGCCGCGCCCTCTGGGGGCCGGCCCTCGCGCTCACCCTGACGCTCGCGGCCTGCGCCTCGACCTCGGGCGGCGGGGCCGCGGGCCCCGAAGCCGGCGCCTCGTTCTCGCCGTTTCGCGAGAAGGACCTCGACGGCAAGACCTTCGATCTCGCCCCGAGCGTCGGCCGCGACGTGATCCTCATCTCGTTCTGGGCGACGTGGTGCGAGCCCTGCAAAGGCGAGATGCCGCACCTCCAGACCTTCCACGACGCGTACGCGAAGGACGGCCTCGTCATCGTGTCCATCGCGCTCGACGGGCCGGACACCGCGGCCGAGGTCGCGCCCTATATCCGCAAGCAGGGCTACACCTTTCCGGTCCTCCTCGACCAGCACGGCGACCTCGCCCAGACCCTGAACCCCACCTCGAGCGCGCCCTTCGCGATCCTCGTCGGGCGCGACGGCAAGGTCGTGCGACGCTTCGCCGGCTTCCAGCCGTCGGAGGCCAAGGCCCTCGACGCCGAGTTGAAGGCGCTGCTCGCGGCCCCGGCCCAGCCCACACCGTGACCTCGCCGACCTCATCGCGTGGCGGCTTGGGTCTCGGGCTCGCCCTGTGCGGGAGCCTCGCGCTCGGGGTGTTGACCGGCCCGCGCACCGCGCACGCCGATCCGGTCGTCTTCGAGCTCACCGAGACGATGGCGGCCGACTGGCACTGGACCCTCGATGACCCGCAGATCGAGGCCTCGGGCGGCGACGATGCCAACATCTTCGACCTCCGCAATCGCCTGAACCTGCGGCTCCGCACGGGCGAGTGGACCTTTGGCCTGCGCCTCGACCTGGCCCTCTTCGCCGATCCGCCGTCGCCGCAGTACCGGAACGACATCCGCCCCGAGGAGATGTTCGTCACCTGGCGCGGCGAGCACTGGACCCTCACGGCCGGCGACGATTACCTCACGCTCGGCCGCGGGCTCGCGCTGTCCTTGCGCAAGTTCGACGAGGTCGGCTTCGCGACCAACCTCCGCGGCGCGCACGCCCGCTTTCGTACCACCGGCTTCGAGACCCGCTTCGGCGTGGGCTTCACCAATGTCGTCAACGTCGACTCGGTCGACGAGAAGAAGGTCCCCGACCCGGCCGACGTGGTGGCGCTCGCGCGCCTCGAGACCGATGCCCTCGGCCCGGTCACCGTCGGTGTGAACGTGGTCGACATCGAGCGTCGCCACTCCAACCTGCGCAACGCGCTGACGGGCCCGCTCTACGACGACACCTCGGCCGACCCCGGCGACCCCGGCTACCGCATCCAGGGCCGCCGTCAGGCCCGGACCCTCATCGTCGGCGGCGACCTCAAGGCGCGGCTCGCCGACAAGGTCGACCTCCAGCTCGACGGGGCGTGGCTCGAGAACCAGGCGACGCGCGAGACCCTGAGCGGGGACGTCCCCGCGGACTCCCACGGCCTCGCCCTGTATGGCGCGGTGACCGCCACCTTCGGGCGCTGGACGGCCCTCCTCGAGGGCAAGCACTACGACCACTGGAAGGTCGAGTCCTCGCTGCACCCCGACACCGCCGACGCCCAGGGCATCACCCAGGTCTTCCCCTACGTGGCCCCGCCGTCCCTCGAGCGCATCGACCAGCGCGTGGTCAACAACAGCGACGTCACCGGCGTGCACCTGCGCGTCGACCACACGTTCGACGACAACGCGCGCGGCGACCGCAATGTGCTCTTCGTGTCGAGCGCCTTCTTCGTCGACGCACCCGCCGAAGACGAGTGGACCCTGCACGCGTACCTCGGCTGGGAGCGCAACACCAAGGCCGGCGAGCGCCTCTCGATCCAGACCGGCTACCGTCGCGAAGAGGCACCGGACGCCGCCGCGGGCGGGCTCACGCGGCTCGGCATGTGGCACCTCGACCTCGACTGGACGCGCACGGTCGCGGCCGGCGTCGACCTCCAGCTCCACTGGGCGCACGAGATCCGACAGAAGAATGTCGGCGTCGCCACCCTCGCCGAGAGCTACTTCGAAGGCACCTTCTACGCCACGCTGAGCCTGCCGCCGACCTGGTCCTTCACGCTCCAGACCGAGTATCTGACGGCCGAGAGCGAGCCGTCGCCCTACTACTTCGGAGCCTTCCTCCAGTGGAAACCGAGCTCGGCCGACCTCGTGCGCCTCTTCGTGGGACGCAGCAAGGGCGGCCTCAAGTGCTCCGGCGGGGTGTGCCGCATCTTCCCGGACTTCGAAGGCGTGAAGCTCGAGACGACCCTCCGCTTCTAGCAGGGGGCTGAAAAACGGCCATCTGCGGCGTCGCTCGGAGAGGGGCGTCGCTCGGAGAGGGTCGTCGCTGCGGCGTACGGCCGTCCTCGGGAAACCCGGCTCCGTGCTCGGGACTCGCTCCGCGACCGCACCACGACTGGCGTTGGTTACGGGTGCGTGATCTCGCGGTCTTGACGCCGTGCTTCGCACCCGGCAGATCGCCGCGGCTTTGTCTTGCGAAGCGCCGGAGTCGCCGAAATGAAAACTCTTCTCACCCCTCTTGCCGCTCTCGTCGCCCTCGCCGCGCTCGTCGCCCTCGCACCGGCCTGCGCCGACAGCACCGAGGACGGCCCGAGCGTCATCATCCGCGGCGGCGTGAAGAGCGCCGACCAGCCCGTCGGCGAAGGCACCGAAGGCCTCGGCGTCCAGGCCGGCGCCCTCGCCTCGAGCGGCCTTGCCATCGTGGCCCTCGACACCCGCGGCACCACCGTCTCGGCCCCGCTGTCCGCGGCCGGCGCCTTCCAGCTCGCCGTCGCCCCGAACACGTCCTACACGCTGAACCTCCTCGACACGGTGCGGAACGTCTACATCGCGTCGTTCCTCTATCGCAGCGGCTCGACCGTCGAGCTCGCGCTGAGCGTCACCGATCAGGACGTCGACCTCGGCAGCTGCCAGGTCATGAACGGCGAGATCTGGTGCGACCAGGGCTTCTTCGACCCCGATGTCGACGAGGTCGTCGAGGTCCCGAGCGACATGTACGGCCGCCTCCGCACCGTCGTCCGCCCGGGTGCTGCGACGCGCGATCTCGTGGCCTCGCTGCTCGGCGGCCTGACCCTCGAGTACGATCTGGCCCCGAACCCGCTGAACCGCTTCCACGTCGCGTTGACGCGCCACGACGGCGACACCTGCGCGAGCCCGCTGGTCGGCGTCGCGGAGAAGGTCGGCAACGAACGATACCTGTACACGGACCGCGTCTACGCGAACGACACCTGCCGCGCGACGGTCCGCTTCCAGGTCATGTGCACGATGACGCGCGCCGACAGCTGCGAGGGCTTCCTGCGCGTCGACATCGTGTCGAGCGGCAGCGACTGCGCGGCCTATCCCCCCATGCACGTGGCCGAGCCGGTGACGGTCGACGTCCTCGAGCGCGGGCAGATCACCTGCCCCCTGCCCGCCACCTGCACGGGGCACAGCGACTGTGAGAGCGGTGTCTGCAACAACGACGTCGGCTTCTGCGCCGCCGTCCCCGAGACCCAGGCGCTGCGCTTCCACGTCTTCGATGTCGGCAACGGGCAGTCCGTCCTGGCCATCACGCCGTCCGGGAAGTCCATCCTCATCGACGCCGGCCGCCCCCAGACCGGCCGCATGCTGGCCGCGATGATCCGCCGCATCGTGCCGCGCCTCGACATGCTCGTCCTGTCCCACTACGACGCCGACCACGCGGGCGGCGCCGTGCCGATGATGCTCGGCCCCGATGGCTATCCGGGGCGGCGCGGCGTGGACGACGACAAGAAGAACGGGGTCGACGACGAGGGCGAGATCGGCGCCCCGGGCAGCGACGACATCATGCCGGGCG
>JAEUKJ010000539.1 GCA_016792665.1 Deltaproteobacteria bacterium
GCGCAGTTCTCGCGGACGATGTCGGGATCGGCCAGGTCGGTCTTGCCGTCGCAGTCGTCATCGATCCCGTTGCACAGCTCGAGCGCGCCAGGCGCACCGGCCTGGCACGAGTCGACCGCGGACCCGTTCACGCAGCTCCGCGTCCCGGTGGCCGCGCAGGCTCCGACCCCACACGAAGTCGACGCGGAGACATAATCGTCGTCGATGCCGTCGCTGCAGTCGTTGTCGACCCCGTTGCAGCTCGAGTCGACGGTCGCATAGAGGTTCGAGTAGGCCGTGTAGGTCGCCGAGTTGCAGGCCTGCCAGCTCCCGCTGACGCACAGGGTCACGGGCTTCAGCGACCCTGAGCAGACCCCGCTCTGGAGCTCGCACGCCACGCGGACCAAGGACGGGTCACTCGCGTCCGTGAGCCCGTCGCAGTCGTTGTCCACCCCGTCGCAGGTCTCGTTCACGGCGGCGCCCGCGTTGGGCGTGCACTGGTCGTAGTTGGTCTGACCGACGCGGACCTTGACCGCGCCCGCGACGCAGACCTGGGTCCCGGTGACAGCACAGACTCCGTTGCCGCAGCCGACGGACGCGCCGACATAGCCCTCGTCGGTCGCCCCCGAGCAGTTGTTGTCGCGGTTGTCGCAGGTCGTGTCCGTCGACGAGTAGTAGGGCGCCGCGCTCGCGGCATAGTCCGCATCCGTGCACGCGGCCCAGCCCGAAGCGCCGTTGCAGGTGGTCTTCTTCGACCCCGCGCACACGCCCGCCTGGTTGGCGCAGTCGACGCGCACGATGTCAGGGTCGGCGAGATCGGTGAGCCCATCGCAGTCATCATCCACACCGTTGCAGAGCTCGAAGCCGGCGGCACCCGCGACGCACGAGTTGACGGCGGTTCCGGCGACGCAGCTCAACGTACCAGTCGCTCGGCAGGCGCCGACGCCGCAGACCGTCTCGGTGGTGACGTAGCCCTCGTCGACGCCGCCCACGCAGTTGTTGTCGACGCCGTTGCAGGTCGCGTCGCTGACCGAGTACTGCGCGGAGTGGCTCGTGTAGTTGGCCGAGGTGCAGGGCTGCCAGGCCCCGTTCGAGCACAGGGTTCGAGGCTTCTGCGACCCAGCGCAGACGCCACCCTGGAGCTCGCACGCGACGAGTACCAGGCTCGGATCGGCCGCGTCGGTCAGCCCGTCGCAGTCGTTGTCGATGCCGTCGCAGACCTCGTTGCTCGAGGCCGCGGCGTTGGGCGTGCACTGGTCATAGTTGGTCTGCCCGATGCGGACCTTCACCGCGCCGCCAGTGCAGACCTGAGTCCCCGTGACCGCGCACGCGCCCACGCCGCAAGCCACGGAACCGCCGACGTAGCCTTCGTCCACCTGGCCCGAGCAGTTGTTGTCGCGCGCGTCGCAGGTCGTGTCCGACGATGAGTAGTTCGGCGCCGCGCTGGCCGCGTAGTCAGCCGCGGTGCAATCCGCCCAGCCGTTGACCCCGTTGCAGGTCGTCTTCTTCGAGCCCGCGCACACGCCGTCCTGGTTCGCGCAGTTGACGCGAGTGATGGTCGGGTCGGACAGATCGGTCAGGCCGTCGCAGTCGTCGTCCTTGCCGTTGCAGACCTCGGACGTCGCAGCACCCGCCGTGCAGGTGTTGACGGTCTGGCCGTTGACGCAGTTGAGCGCGCCGGTCGCGCCGCAGGCCCCGACCCCGCAGGTGGTCGCGGCGACGACGTGGTCTTCGTCGACGCTGCCGTCGCAGTCGTTGTCGACGCCCGAGGGCTTCGTGGGGTCGGTCGCGACCAGGGGATCGCCGCAGAAGTCTTTGTTCTGATTCGCGGCGACATACGCGCGCGGGAAGGCGTAGGCCGCGTAGATCTGATCCGAGCAGGCCTGCCAGCTGGCGCCGAAGCGGGTCGTGATGCACATCGAGCGCTGCTTGAGCGAGCCCGAGCACACCCCGAGCTGCTTCTCGCAAGCCACCTGGATGAGGCTCTCGTCCTGGGCGTCGGTCAGGCCATCGCAGTCGTTGTCGGTGCCGTCGCAGGTCTCGTTCTCGGCGTTCTCCCAGGCCGGGACGCAGGTGCCATTCTCGCGGTCTTCCTGGCCGAATTGGCAGGTCGACATGCCGGTCGACTGGCAGACACCCTCGCCGCAGATGACCTGAACGGGGGCGTAGTCTTCGTCGGTCTGGGCGTCGCAGTCATTGTCGACGCCGTCGCAGAATGCGTCGGCGATATTGGGAATGGGGGCGCGGGGGACATAGGCGCACTGACCGAGGAAATTGCACGAGTCCGTGGTGCAGAAGTTGTTGTCGGTGCACGCGCAGGTCGCCGGCAGGTTGATCGTCACGGTGCCGTCGGCGACGACGGCGATGTCGGCGGGGATCGCGGCGGTCCAGCTCCACACCGCTTGGCCGGTGGTCGGGTTGACGACCGCGTAGGTGTAGCGCTGCGGCGCGCCGACGGTGCCGCCCGCCAGGGCGACGTCGAGGGTGCCGTCGGGCTCGAACTCGAGGTTGTATACCTCGCCGGTGGAGCTGGTCAGGACCAGCGGCCAGTTCGAGAGGGCCGGCTCGCTCGCGTCGCGAGTGCCGTCGCCGTCCTCGTCGAACCAGAGATTGACGACCGCACGCCCCGGACAGAAGTTGACCTTCGAGGGCGCGACGGAGGTCGCGTTGATCGGCAGGAGCTGGTCTGAGTCGAGGTTGCCGCGGGCAAAGATCGACGTGCCGCTCGGGGTGTTGCCGGGGACCGTCAGGAAGAGCTGCACGGTCACCGACTGGTAGGCCGCGATGGTGCCAGCAGTGAAGCGGATGTGCGTCGCCGAGCTGTTGCAGGTCGACGACCACGAGACCTGGTTGTTGGTCGAGCACTCGACCGTGACGCCCGCGGGCGCCGTGTGGCTCGCATAGGTCGTGCTGACGCTGGTGCCGCTGCCATCGTTGGCCTTGGGGATGGGCAGGATCGAGACCATCTGCGTGAGGGCGAGGCCACCCGAGTTGCTCATCCGCGCGGCCATGCCGAGCTGGCGGTTGGAGCTGCCCGGGGCGCCCGAGCAGGTCGGTTCGATGCGCAGGTTCATCTCGGCTGGGACCGAGATGGTCAGGGCGTCGCTGCTGGTCCAGGGGGACCCATAGCGATTGTTCTCGCTGTCGAACGAGGTCGAGTAGGTGATGATCTGTCCATCCGAGAACGGATAGGCCGGGTCGACGTAGTAGTTCAGCGTGAGATAGCCGTAGCCTGCCGGCTTGCAAGGCGTCGCCGAGCAGTCGTTGGCCGAGTTCCAGGGCGAGCCCGCCGGAGCAAAATCAACGTCGATCCGGGTGGTTCCATTGGGCAACACGGTGGTCGTCACGACCTCGTCGGGGTCGTCGCAGGTCGCGTTATAGCTGTGCCACTGGGCCGAGAGGTAACGGATACCGGCCGGGAAAATGGCAAATCCGCGGGGATTCACGCCGAGCTCACTCTGCGGGTAGACGTCGAGGTGACCGAGCGCGCCCTTGGTCTGGGTCGTGACGTCCTCACCCTGCTCATTGCGGAGGTAGCCCCACGTGTACCAATACTGGAGGTTGTCGATTGTCTGGGAGGCGCCCGTGTTGGTCGTCTCCAAGGCCCCGTTCTGGGTGCGCTTGGCCGAGACGTAGCCCTCGTAGTTGATGCCCTCCGACGCACCGCCGCAGCTGTTTTTGCGCACATAGACGGTGATTCCATAGTTGCGCCAGACGGTCGGTCCCCAGGACTCCGCCGCCGAGAGAACCGGGGAGTAGGCGACGAGGTGGGTCACGTCGGACTCGGTGTAGACGACCGCCGAGCCGCGGTCCCAGACCGGGCACTTGTTGGCGGCAACGGCCGCGTCGAACTGGGCCTTGGTGATATTGACGCCCTTCGAGGCCGGGAGATTGCAGCGGTAGAGGGTGAAGCCCGCAGTGGATTGGCCCGAGTTGTAGTAGTAGGCGCTGACATCGGGCTGGCGATATTCGAGGCCTGCCGGGAGCGCGTAGGACGCGAACATCTCGTAGACCGGCACGGCGCCCGCGGGCGGAGTGATGACGAGCGAGGTGTAGAACCAGGTGCCGATGGCCGGGTTGCCGAGGCTGAATCCCGCCTGGACCGAGTCCTCGCAGCTGCCCACGTAGTGCCCGCCGCCCTGGGACACATAGAAGGCGTTCGGATAGCTCGACGGCAGGAACTCGGCGAAGCCCGACCCGTTGGTGGCCGTGGTCCCAAAGAGCTTGGAAGTCCACTGGGCATCGGTGGCGACCGTCCCGCACGCGTTGTAGAGCCACGAGTAGAAGTATTCGCCGTTGTTGTAGATGACGCCCTTCTGGCCGAGGTTGCCGTTGCCCTGGGCGTTGACGTAGCCAAATCCAAGGCGGAAGGGCGTGGTCCAGGTCATGCTGGTCGCGGCGCTCCAGGCGGCCTGCGAGTTGGTCCAGCCGGCCTGGTCGTAGATCTTGCCGAGGTACTTCGTCCCGGCAGGGAAGGTCTCGCGGACCTCGACGCCCGGGTAGACGAAGGCGGAGCCGGAGTTGTCGGGGGAGCGCGCGTGATAGATGAGCGAACCGACCGGCGACGCGTCGTTCTGCTTCGTCCAGCCCACGCCCTGGTGGGTCCAGTAGTTCTCGTTGAAGCCGAGGGTGGTGGTGACGGTGGCGACGGCCGAGGCGGAGACCGACTGGAAGTTCGCCCCCGACATGGTCGCGCTGAGCGTCACCTGCTGCAGGTTGGTGTAGAAGAAGGGCATGAAGCGGACTCGAAGCGGGATCTGTCCGCTGACTCCGCCCGACGGAACCTCGATGAGGTTCGTCGCGAACGTGCACTTCCAGTTCTGGTTCGCGTCGTAGTAGCTCATGTTGCCGGTCTGCGGGTCCTCCGCCACGCAGCTGCCGGTGAAGCTCGAGAACACGCCGACATCGACGACGATCACGCCGGGGGGGAGGTCGATGACGAGCTGCGGATTCTGGACGTCGCCGCCCGCGAACGCGAAATTGACGCGCAAGTCGTACTGCGTGTCCGGGACCACCACGCCGGCCGCGCCGGGCTGGAGGACCTCGAGGGTCGCGGTCTGGGCACGCGCCACGCCCGCAATGGACAGGAGGCTGAGAAGCAGCGCTCCAAACAGAGTACGACGACCGGACATGGCAAGCCTCCTCGGGACGGAAGCTCGCGGGTACACTCGCGGCGATTTAATCACAAGGTTAATCGCGGCGCCGGCCAGGCCCGTAGCCAGCTGGTCCGAACTCCCCCGCCCGGCACGCAGGGCTCAGCGCCTGAGCGTTACCGTGGTCGGATGCTCGGTCCCTGGTCGAGGTCAGGCAGCTTCGGCAGCCCACCTTCGAACGGGCCCATCATCGCGTCCCAGAACAGACCCGCGATGCGCTGGTAACCCAGCTTCGTGAGGTGCACGTAGTCGGGCGCGGCCATCGGCTCGTCGGCGTGCACCCACTTCAGCATCGACAGGTCTCCGCCCATCGCCCCGACCCAGTTCCAGTACCCACAACCATAGCGCCACGCGACCTTGCGCTGGACGTCGATGATCTGCTGCTGGCGCGGGCGCTTCTGGAAGAGCAGCCACTTCTTCTTCTTCGACCGGCTGCCCGGCACGTTGTCGGGGTCGTCGACCTTCACCCCCGCGGCGGCCAGCGCCGAGAGGTAGTCGGTCTCGGCGACCTCGACCTTCACCGGCCGATCCGAGGGCCCGACGAAGAGGCAGCTCGCCTCCGGCACGGCCGAGCGCACGCGGTTGACGACCACGTCGAGCTTTCGCTCGTACTCGTCGACGGGCTCGTCGTCCCCGATGTCGTTGGTGCCGTACGCCATCACCACGAGATCCGGGTCGCGCCGCTGGAGCTGCAGCGTGAAGAGGCCGGCGTCCCAGTCGAGGTGGTCGGTCGCGCGCGCGCCATTGATGCCGAGCGTGTCCATGACGATGCCCGGCCCGCGCTGCTCCATCACGACCCCGAAGAAGGTGACCTCGCCGTTGCCGACCGGGCGCAGCTCGATCTCGTGGCGCGACAGCTTCAAGTCGGTCTGCCACACCGCGAAGCCCTCGACCTCCTTCTTCCTGAAGTCGACCTTCGTCTTGACGCGCTTGCTCAAGCGGTTGTCGATCTCGACGACGAAGTCCCCGCCGTCGAGGCTCTTCCAGTACCAGACCTCGATGTGGTCGACCTCGCGCCCATAGGGCCCGGTCTTGGACGTCGAGATCTTGGCCCAGGCCCGCTTGTTGTTGCTCGCGAAGGTGATGCCGCCCAGCCCGAAGCGCCCGTCCTCGCGCTTCTTGCGCTGCGAGAACCACCACGACTCCCACCCCTCGGTCGAGAAGCTGATGTTGGCGTCACGGTTGTAGTAGTCGCGCCACGGGTTCGCCGGCACCAGGAAGCCCAGGCCCGCATCGCCGTAGCGGCCCTTCAGCTCGTTGCGGATGACCGACGTGAACATGTCGCCCGCGACGTGGCTCGCCCCGAAGATGACGATGCGCGTCTGGTCCTCGCGCGTCCGCGTCGTCGGGTCGTCCTCGCGGCGCGCAGTCTTCACCAATGAGAGGTGGAAGTTGCGCAGCGCCTGGTCGCCGGGCGGGTTCTCGATCGGCATCGCGGTGCCGAGCCGCAGGTGGTCGATGGGCTCCATCGGCGGCAGCACGATGGGGTCTGGCTCTGGGCTCGGCGCCCCCGGCAGCGCGGGCAGGAGCGTCACGTTCAGCAGTGTGAAGAGGAGCCAGGTCACGGCGGCAGTATCGCGATGGGTCGCTGAGCGCGCAAGGTTTCTGGTCCCCTCGAATCCGGCTCACCGGCAGCCTCGCCTCGCGAGACCTTGTGCGAATCACGCTCTCCGGCAGCCTCGCCTCGCGAGGCCTTGTGCGAATCATCCATGCCGAACTCACCTCTTGGACGGAGCCCGGCCCGAACGCGGGAACGCCACGGCCTCATTCCGACTCCTCGTGCCAGCGCCCGCGCGCGCTCGGCCTCGGTCGCCCACCTTCGGCCTTGGCGTTGCCCTGAGGCTTGGACTTGGCGGCCTCCGCACGCTCTTCGCGCAGCGCCCCGAGCAAGGCCAGATACCGATCATGTCGCTCGACCGGCAGCGCGCCGTGCAGCGCCAGGTCTGCGACCTCGCAGGCCGGCTCGCCCTCGTGCAGGCAGTGCGCGAAGTGGCAGCGCTGGCTCGGCCCGGCGAAGCCCGGAAAGCGCGCCGCGACCGCGTCGAACCCCAACGCATCCAGCGAGAACGCACGCACCCCGGGCGTGTCGACGAGCAGCGCCCCACCCTCGCCGATGGGATGGCAGGTCGCGACCGTGGTCGTGTGGCGGCCCTTGGCCGTGACGGTGTTGACGTCGCCGGTCACGAGCGCGGCCCCCGGCACCAGCGCGTTGACGAGCGAGCTCTTGCCGACGCCCGAGTGTCCGACGACGAGCGACAGGCCCCCGGCCGCGAGCCGCGCGCGCAGCGCATCGATGCCTTCACCCGTCCGGGTCGAGGTCATGACGACCTTGGCGCCGAGCGCCACGTGGTCGTCGAGCAGCGCCCGCGCAGCCTCGAATCCAGGCAGGTCGTGCTTGTTCAGGACCAGCAGGACCTCGACCGCGCCCGCCGCGATGACCGCGTCACCCATGGCGATCCACATGCGATCGATGAGTCCCGGCCGCGGCCCGGGGTCGACCGCGGTCACGATGACCAGCCGATCCACGTGCGCCGCGATGGTCTGGGCCGGCACCCCGAGACGCGAGAAGACGCGGGCCCGCGGCGCGATCTCGGCCACGCGGTACTCGCTGCCGAGCTTCTCGACCACGACCCGATCGCCGATGACCGGCGTCTCGCGCGACCGCGGCGGACGCGCACGCACGCGCCCTCCCGCCGCCCCGAGGACGGTGACGAGCATGCCATGCACCTCGACGACGAGGCCTTCGGAGCGGTCTTCCACGCCCCGCCTTTCCGTCGCCGCGATCCCCTTGTCAAGTCGGCAGGCTCGGGCGGCGTGCCCGGACCCGGCCTCGGCACGCCTCGCGCTCAGCGCGCGAAGAGCTCGTGCAGGAAGTCGTTCAGGTGCACCCAGCTCCGCGCGTCCGCCTTCGCGTCGTAGGCCGCGCCCTTGCTCGGGTCGTTGCCGGCCTCCTTCTGGGTGAAGGCGTGCACGGCCCCGGCATAGCTCACCATCTGCCAGTCGACCTTGGCTGCATCCAGCTCGGCGATGAACTTGCCGATGTCCTCGGCCTTCACGAACGGGTCGGCCGCGCCGTGCAGCACCAGGACCTTGGCCTTGATGTTCTTGCCGTCCTCGGGGGTCGGCGAGTCGAGCCCGCCATGGAACGACGCCACGCCCGCCACCGCCGCGCCGCTGCGCGCGAGCTCGAGCACCGCCGTCCCGCCAAAGCAGTAGCCGATCGCCGCGACGTGGGCGCTGTCGACCTCGGGCTGCTCGAGCAGCACCGCGAGGTTCTTCGCGAGCCGCGCCCGCAAGAGCGCGCGGTCCTTCTTCAGCCCGCCCGCGGCCGCCCCCGCGCTCGCCGGATCCTTCGGCCGCACGTCCTTGCCGTAGACGTCTGCGACCAGCGCGACGTAGCCGAGCTCGGCCAGCATCTCGGCGCGCATCGTCTCGTTCGCCGTCGGGCCCATCCACTGATGCACGACCAACACGCCGGGCACCTTGCCCTTCTTCGCCTTCACCTTCTTCCGATCGAAGACGAGGGCCCCTTCGAAGGTCACGCCCCCTTCGGTCCACGTGAGCGCGCGCGTCTCGGGCTTGGCCTGCGCCTCCCCCATCCCAGCGATCGCACTCACGAACAAGCCCACCATCATCGACACCGCTTTGAGCCCCATAGAAAGATACCTCCAGAGGAACCAGAGCTAATCGCGGCTCGACCTGGGTCAACGCCCGCTCCCCCCATGTGCATTGGCCGCCGCCCGCGTGATAACATCCCGCGCCGAAGCGGCGAACCTACCTCCCGAGGCCGATCATGGTGCGCCAGAAACGGTCCACGCCCGAAGCCCGATACGACGACGTGATGGCGGCCCCCGACCACCTCGTCGCCGAGATCCTCGACGGCGAGCTGCACCTGACCCCTCGCCCACGCCGCCGTCATGGCAAGGCTCAGCGGCGGTTGTTCGCGGCCCTCATCGGCTTCGATGACCCGCAAGATCCCGGAGAACCCGGCGGCTGGGTGATCGAGATCGAGCCCGAGCTGAGCCTCCCCCGGCCGCGCGACGGCAAGCGCGAGCCGATCGTGCCCGATCTCGCCGGCTGGCGCTCCGAGCGGATGCCGGAGACCGACCCCGACCGCTGGCGCATCGAGGTCGTCCCCGACTGGGTCTGCGAGATCCTCTCGCCGTCCACCCACCTCATCGACCGCACGAAGAAGCTGCCACTCTACGCACACGCCGGCGTGACGTACGTGTGGTTCGTCGACCCGACCGTCCGCACCGTCGAGGTCTTTGCCCTCGAGGGGAGTCGCTGGGTCCTCTGGGGCACGACCGGCGGCGACGAGAAGGCCCGACTCCCGCCCTTCGAAGCCGTCGAGGTCGACCTCGCTCGACTGTGGTTCGGACCTCCTCCGAGCCCCGACGAGCCCTGAGGATCGCACCAGGATCACGATCGCGACTGGCACATCCGACGCTCGAGACGAAGAAAGGGGTAGCGAGTCTCCCCGCCACCCCTCTCGATCTCAGACGAGCCGAGGCCGATGCATCAAGCGCTCGGTCGCTCGCCTCGCGTCACGCGCGCCCTCACGCCTCGCAGCATGACGAACAGCAACCCGATGAGCGCCCACAGCGCCGCGCTCCACGGGGTCGCACCACCGCTGCAACCGCTGGCCGCCGCAGGCTCGGCCGGGTTGCAGACCAGCTGGGTCGCGTCGACCTCGCCAGCCTGCAGCGTGCCGTCGTCCGCGGTGCCGCCGCCCGAGCCGTCGTCGGTGCCGCTCTGGATCCGCACGCCGCCCGTCGGGCAGCTCGCCCCGGTCTGGTTGTCGAGCTCGACCAGGCCGTCGTGACCCGCCGCGCCGGCACCGTCGACGCCGGTCTTGCCGTTGCAGACGATGGTCGTCGTGTCGACCTCGCCCGCCTGCAAGATGCCGTCGTCCGCGGTCCCGCCGCCGGCGCCGTCATCGATGCCCGTGCGCAGGCGCTGACCGCCCGCACCCTGCGCATCGCACGCGGTGCCGACCTCGCTGTCGCTCAGCACCAACACCGAGCGCCCGACCTCGCCGCGCGCGCCGTCACACACCACCGAGGTCGCGTCGATCTCGCCGGCCTGCAGGACGCCGTCGTCGGCCGTGCCACCGCCCGCGCCGTCGTCGAGGCCGCTGCGGAGCCGCACGCCCGAGCCGTCCACACCGCACTCGCTGCCGACCACGTCGTCGACGAGCACCAGCACCTCGTGCCCATCCGCGCCATCGCCGCCGTTGCAGACGAACGCAGTCGTCTCGACCTCGCCCGCTTGCAGGATGCCGTCGCCGACCGTGCCACCGCCCGAGCCGTCATCGAGCCCCGTGCGGACGCGCTGGCCACCGTTGCCGAAGGCATCGCAGCTGGTCCCGACCACCGCGTCGGTCACGATGAGGGTCGTGTCCCCGTCCGAGCCGGCCACTCCGTTGGTCCCGTTCGTGCCGTTCGTCCCGTTGATGCCGTTGCATACGTCGGTCGTGCTGAGGACCTCGTTGGTCTCGAGCGTGCCGTTGTCGGCGATGCCGCCGCCCGTGCCGTTGTCGACGCCGCTGCGCAGCCGCTGCCCGCCCGCCGCGCAGGCCCCGACGGGCGCCGCCGTGACCACGATGATCGAGTTGTGGCCCACGCCCGGCGCGCCGTTGCAGACATAGGACGTCGACTCGACCTCGGTCGCCTCGAGGATGCCGTTGTTCGCGATGGCGCCCGCGCCGATGCCATCGTCGAGCCCCGTGCGCATGCGCTGGCCGCTGTTGGCGAAGGTCGCGCACGCGCTGCCGACGGTCGCGTCGACGACCATGATGGTATTGAAGCCGTTGGTGCCGTTGGTCCCATTCGTGCCATTGCTGCCCGCGGCGCCGGTGTTGCCGGTGGCGCCTGTCGCGCCCGTCGCCCCGTTGCAGACATACGCCGTGACCGTCGCCTCGGTGCCGTCGAGGATGCCGTTGTTCGCGATGCCCGCGCCCTGACCATTGTCCAATCCCGACCGGATCCGCTGTCCGCCGTTATTGCCAAAGGCCGCGCAGTTCGCGCCGACAACGGTATCGACGAGCACGAGACCATTGAACCCGCTATTGCCAGTGGCCCCAGTCGCACCGGTCGCGCCGGTGGCTCCGGTGGCGCCCGTCGAGCCGTTGCACACGTAGGCGGTCGCGGTGACCTCGGCGCCATCGAGAGTGCCATTATTGGCGATGCCGCCGCCCGTGCCATTGTCCAGGCCGGATCGAATACGCTGACCGCTGTTGGCAAACGCCGAGCAATTCGCCCCGACGACCGTGTCCATCACGACCAGCGTGCTGAAGCCGTTCGTGCCATTCGTCCCGTTGCTGCCAGCGGCGCCGGTCGCACCGGTGGCCCCCGTCGCGCCGGTCGCGCCGTTGCACACGAAGGCGGTCATCGTGACCTCGCCGCTCTCGAGGATCCCGTTGTTGGCCGTGCCGCCGCCCGTGCCGTTGTCGAGCCCGGAGCGCAGCCGCTGACCGCCGTGGTCACCAAAGGCCGCGCAGCTCGCCCCAACGATCGTGTCGGTCACCAGCAGGCTGTTCGAACCGTTGGTCCCGTTCGTGCCGTTCGTGCCATTGGTCCCGTTCGTGCCGTTGGCGCCGCTGCAGATGTAGTTGGTGTTGTCGACCTCGGTGTCCTCGAGGATCCCATTGTCGGCGATCGCGCCGGCGCCGGACCCGTCATCGAGACCCGTGCGCAGCCGCGAGCCGCCGGTCGGGCAGTTGACGCCCACGTTGGTGTCGACCGCGATGGCGGTGGCGTGGGTCGGCAGGTCATAGAGCTCGGCGCTCTGGTGGATGTTGACGTCATTCATGCCGCCAGCGATGAGGATCTGGCCACCCACCAGCAGCGTCGCGGTGTGCTGGATACGCGCGATGCTCAAGTTGCCGCGCGCCTGGAGGACGGTCGCCGTCGCGGGATCATAGATCTCGACCTGCGCCGAGCTGAAGGCCAGGTTGTACTGCCCGCCCGCGATGAGGACCCTGCCGTTGGGAAGGAGGGTCGCGGTGTGTCGCGTCCGCGGACCGACCGACGAGCCACTCGAGGAGAACGTGCCGAGCGCCGGATCGTAGAGCTCGGGCGGCGCGGTGACGTTGGCCCCACCGTAGAAGAGCACCTTGCCGTTGGGCAGGAGCGTCGCGGTGTGGATGGTGCGGAACTGGGCGAGGGCTCCCGTCGTCGCGAAGGTGCCGGCCGTCGGATCGTAGAGCTCGGCGATCTCCGTACCAACGGTGCCCGAGCCGCCCCCGATGAGGACCTTGCCGGTGCTCAGCAGCGTCGCCGAGTGACCCGCGCGACCACGCACGAGCGACCCCGTGTTCGAGAAGGTCCCGAGCACGGGGTCGTAGAGCTCGGCCGGGAGGGGAAAGCTGGAGTCCGCGCCCGAGCCGCCGACGACGAGGACCTTGCCCGAGGGCAGGAGCGTCGACGTGTGGTTCGAGCGCCCAAGCGCGAGGCTCCCGGTCGGGGTGAAGGTCCCGAGCGCCGGGTCGTAGAGCGAGGCGCTCGCGAGCCAGCCATTGTCGAACCCGCCGACGACGAGGACCTTGCCGGAGGGCAGGAGCGTCGCGGTGTGGCTCCTGCGCTTGCTCGGCAAGGAACCCGTCGCTCGGAACGTCCCATCGGCCGGGTCGTAGATGTCCGCGGTCGCGGTCGGGATCGTGAATGGAGACT
>JAEUKJ010000560.1 GCA_016792665.1 Deltaproteobacteria bacterium
ACAGGGTCGCGGTGTTGTCGAGCAGCGTCTGCTTGCCGGAGGGGACGCGCGGGGGGCGGGCCTCGGGCTTGCCGAAGCGCGTCATCGAGGCCCAGAGCGAGAAGCCGAGGAGCCCGATGAGGTGGAGCGTAAAGAGGACCAGGGGGAAGGCGAAGAGCTCCTGCCAGAGGGTCGAGGCGCGCTCGAAGCCGTGGCTCACTTCGTCGACGACGACCCCTTCGGCGTGCAGGACGTCGAGCACCAGGGCGACGGCGATCTCGGCGTGGTCCACCTTGCCGATGCCCATGGTGTTGAGGAGATCGGGGTCGCTCAAGAGGTAGATGCGGGTGTCCGGGAAGCGGCCGACCAGGACGCGCTCGCCATCGTCGGTCGGCACCGTGATGACGGGCTCCAAGGCGTCGCCGGGGATGAGGAGCTGGGTCTCCTCGGTGGCGATGACCCAGCGCGTGGCTTGCCCGGACACGACCACCGGGCCGGTCGGCCGCCGGTTGCGGTCGATGTCGAGGGTCCCCATCCCGTCGTCTTCGCCGTAGACCGCGGCGAGGATCTGCATGATGGCCGCCTCGACCGACTCGGTCCCGAGGATCCCGATCCGTTCGGCCCACGTCTTGTCGGTGCTGTATTCGACGGCGTGCCACTTCGGCAGCGCGATGACGACCGGGGTCTGGTTCGCGGCGGCCTTGGCGATCATCTCGGCGATGCGGTTCTCGTCGTATCCGCTGCGCGGCTCGAGCAGGAAGAGGGGGCGGGTCGCGCTCGCCTTCTCGAGCGAGCGATGGCGGCTCACCGTGACCTCGAGGTCCATGCTCGCGAGCAGCGCCACGAACGCGCGATGCCCGATCGCCGAGTACGAGAACGCGTTGGCGTCCGCGGTCGACTCTTCGGGTTCGCTGCTCTTGGAGAGGACCGACAAGAGCAGCGTCGCGACCAACGACACGATGCCGATCCCGACCAACCACCGCGCTCCGCGCTGCGTGAAGGTGCGGGCCGGGGCGTCGGCGAGGCGCTCAGGCGCGGTCACTGGAGAGGCTCCGCGACAGGGACAGGAACGACGCCTCGCAGCGCGCGAAGTCGTCGGCGACCACGGCGAGACCTCCGAAGAGCGAGACCTCGACCGCGACCACCAGGTCGCCGAAGGCGCGCTGGGCGCCCGCATCGAGAGGTGCCTTGGCGAGGACCTCGCGGCTCGTGAACGCAGGCTCGACGGTGAAGTCGGAGAGGGCGTGCAAGAACCCGAAGGCCCCTTCGAGGAGGACGTGGCAGGCCACGTCGTAGCGCCCGAGGCGCGCGAGCTCGCGGGCGCGGGCCAGCGAGGGAGGCAGGTGGGCCTCCGCCAGGGAGGCTGTATCAGTGGTCGGCGCGCCGGGCTTGGCGACGGCCTTGCGCTTCGTTCGGCGCGCGTAGCGCAGGCCTTCCTTGCCGAGGAGCAGCACGAACCCGAGCACGAGTGCGCCGCCCAGGACCCAGAGCACGGCTTCCGACACGCCCGAGGTCGACGACGGCTCGAAGTCGCGGGTCGGGATGTCGAACGGGAAGTCGGGCAGCTTCCTGGGGCTCGTCGGCGGCGGGAGCTCTCCGCCCTCGGGCTTGGCGCGCTGGAAGCGTGGGTCTGACAAGATCTTTTCGACCCGGTCGCGCACGACGGGCCGCGACACGAGCTCGTCGGCGCGCGCGTCG
>JAEUKJ010000575.1 GCA_016792665.1 Deltaproteobacteria bacterium
GCGTTGATGGTCTTCGAGTCGCACGAGCCGCTGCTCGAGGGTCTCGAGCTGCGCCTCGAGCTGCTTGCGCAGGGGCACTTCCCGCTTCATGGCCTCCTCCTTCGGAGTGCGCGGTCGTGAGGGCCGCGGCCGCATCAGGAGTGTTCGCAAGCTCTGTGCCAGAAGGCTCAGCCGCGACCGAGGCGGGGGTGCCAAGTGGGGGCCACGAAAATCGGGTGAGAGTGCCCGAAATGCCGTTCGCGATGGCCCCGCCACGACGGCGCGTTGCCTATTCGGGCAGGGGCGAGGGGCGTCTGGCGTGGTCGCGCTCTCGGCGAGACTCGTCAGTTCATCAGGGGGGCGAGCAGCTCGGCGTCGCGAAAGGCGTCGTCGCCGCCGCCGAAGCGGACGATGACCAGGTCGCGAGACGGGATCACATAGAGGCGCTGGTCGTTCGAGCCGAGGGCGGCGACGAGGTCCGACGGTGCCGGACCAAAGAGGGGGCCAGAGGCCTCGAGGTGGTTGCGGATTGCGGCCGGGATGGCCTCGCGCGTGGCCGGGGTGGGATCGACGTTGAGCCACCAGCCGAGCCCGTAGGCCGACATGGCGCGCGACCCCGCGAAGCAGCGCGCGAGCCGGCCGGGAGCGAGCACGCTGCGGGCCACGCCGCGTCGATCGTGGACGCGTCCGTCATCGCGCACGAGCTGCCCGAGGCGGGCGAAGTCGCGCGCGCGCATCGACATGCCGTAGGCGAGGATCGGCTGGTCGCGATCGTCTCGCGTCCAGCTCGCGAGCTTGGCGCCGAGCGGGCGGAGGATCTTCCGTTCGAAGTAGTCCGAGACCTTCACGGCGCGCGTGAGGAACGCGCCGAGGGCCGCCCAGTGGGCACTCGAATACTGGAAGGCGCGACCGGGCGCGGCCACGACCGGGAGGCCGGCGCCAAAGGCGTAGCGATCCTCGGGGCGCTTGGCCCCGCGCGGGGCGCCGTCGACCGAGGTCCACCAGGTCGCGTCGTCGAGGCCGCTGGTCATCTGCAGGAGTTCGACGACGCGCACTGGCGCGACCGCCTCGCCCTCGACGAAGGTCGGTCCGGCCGGGGACTCGAGGGTCCAGAGACCGTCCTCGATGCCGGCCATCACGAGCGGGCACATGAAGCTCTTGGTGCCCGAGTAGAGAGCGTGGGGGCGGCGCGCGTCGTACCCATTCTGACCGACCTCGAAGACGACCGTGGCGCCCTCGATGACGAGCAGGACGTGGCCGGCGTGGGCCTCGGAGTAGGCGGCCATGGCGCGATAGGCCTCGGCCCGTGGGTCGGGGTGCGCGTGTGCGGCGGCGGCCATCGACGCGCAGATCACGAACGGAAATAATCGCGAGAGTGACAGAATGGCCGGCGCGCCGCGCGTCATGGGGTGGCCCATCGACCTTCGACGGCGCGAACCTGCCGCTCGCTGCCGCTCGGCGTGATGAGGCGTCCTGGCCCGTGCGGCTTGCCGCGGGCGAAGGCACCGACGTAGACCGAGCCGTCCTCGTAGCGCAGCATGCCCTGGCCGTCGGGCTCGCCGCGCTTGAAGTCGCCGCTGTAGACGCGGTTGTCGACGAGGTCGACCATGGCCCCATCGCCGCTCTGGCAGGTCCCGCGCGAGCACAGGCGGCGCGCCTTCCAGGCGTCGGGGAGGCCGCCGGTCGAGTCGACGCGCGCGACCTTCTTGCCGACGACGACGAAGCCGTCGGTGGTCGGGAAGGCGTCGCCCGCGAGCGCGCTCGCGTCGAGGACCGTGACCTCGCGTCGACCGAGATCGCACGCGAAGACCGCGTCCGAGCCCGCGACGTAGACCCAGCGCCCGCCGGGCAGCATGCGCGCTTCGCCGGTGAGCTCGACCGGGGCGCGGACGATGCCCTGGTTCGAGGCGCGCGCACCGGAGGCGGGATCGACCAGGACGAAGGTGCCGCGGCGCTGGACCACGATGGCGTCGCGCGTCGCGCCGATGACGCGCTCGTGGTCGATCGCGATGGTGCGTGCGTCGTTGGGACCCGGGCCGAGGACGACCAGGCGCGCGCCGACGCCGACGACGATGGTGCGCGAGTCGCGGAGGAAGGTCGCGCCCGTGAGCGTGGCCGCGACGGGAAGTCGCAGCTCGGAGATGACGCTGCCGACCTCGGCATCGATGATGAGGACCGGGACCTCGTCGCGGCCTCTGGGCGTCGTGCGCAGGGCGGGGATGTCCCAGCCGACGAGCCCGACCTTGCGACCGTCGGGTGACCAGAACGCGTAGCGCTGCGCGTCGGTCGTCACGCGCCACTCGGCGATGGCGCGGCCGGTGCGGAGGTGCACGATCATCAGGCGTCGCGTCGCGACCAGCAGCGCGCGCTCGACCTCGCCGTCGGTGTGGGGGGCCAGCGCGACCGATTGCCATTTTTCGGCGGGCAATTTCGCCGAGATTCGCTTCTTGCCGGTCGTCAGGTCCCAGACCAGGAGGTCGCGTCCGACGGCGACGGCGTCGCGCCCATCCTCACCGATGGCGATGAGGGCCTCACGCGAGACGCCCCGCGGCGGACCCGGCAGTGACTCCGGGCCCGCCCCGAGGGCGGCCAATGCGATGAGGAGCGGCCACACGAAGGGCGGCGCGCTCAGTGGTGGTGATGCTCGCTGCCGGTGCGCCCGTGCGGGTGGCCGTGCGCGAGCTCACCGGCGAGGGGCTTGCGGAGCTCGATGACCTTCACCTCGAAGTGGAGGGTCACGCCCGCCAGGGGGTGGTTCATGTCGATGTGGACCTGGTCGTCGTCGACGCCCACGACCCACATCTGGACCTGCTCACCGTCTTCGAGCTCGGCCACGAAGTTGATGCCGGGGGTGAGCTCGGCGTCGGGCGGGAAGGAGTCGCGGTCGATGACGCGCACGCCCTCGGGATCGCGGACGCCGTAGCCTTCCTCGGGAGGGACGGCGATCTGCACGACGTCGCCGACCTTCTTGCCGGTGAGCGCCTGCTCGAGACCCGGCACGATGTTGTCGTGGCCGTGCAGGTAGGTCAGCGGGTCGCCCGCGTCGGACTGGTCGAGGACTTCACCGCCGCCGCTGCGCAGGATGTAGTCGATGGTGACGACGACGTCGTCGGCGATGATCTCGGGCATGGGAAACTCCTTGGTCGGCCGTGCTTTCCGACAGGCTATGAATGAAGCCCGCGCGGCCGGAACTCGCCCCTGCCTATCAGACCTCGTGGCAACGCGAAAGCCCGCGGCGGGTGTGGGGTGCTCGGTGTCGTCAGCCGGGCGGCCACGAGAAGGGACGGCCCGCCATTACATGGAAGTGGTGGTGGAAGACCGACTGCCCGACGGCCGCGCCGACGTTGGCCGTGATGCGGTACTCGCGGTGGCCGGCGGCGTTCGCGACCTTCTTGCAGGTCGCGATGAGGTGGCCGAAGAGGGCTGCATCGTCGTCGCTCATCGCGTCGATGTTGACGATCTCGCGCTTCGGCACGACCAGGACGTGGAAGGGGGCCGCGGGATGGATGTCCTTGAAGGCGATGGCCAGGTCGTCCTCGTAGACGATGTCGGCCGGGATCTGCCGGGCGATGATCTTGGTGAAGAGCGAAGTCATGTCGGCCTCGGGGCTCAGCGGGGGTCGATGTCGTCTTCGGCGCGCTCGGGGATGGCGTCGAAGTCGACGGGCGGCTTGTCGTGGTAGCCGCCGCCGTGGCCGCGGAAGAGCGGCTCGTAGGGGGCGGCGGCGAGGAGCTCGTCGGGGGTGATCTTCTTCCGGTCGACCATCACCTTGAGGAGGGCTTCGAGGTAGCCCTTCCAGCGCGGGGTGACGGCGCCCTGCTCGAAGAACGAGTAGTAGCGGCGCGGCCCGGGGATGATGCTGGCGAGGAAGATCGCCTCGGTGAGGTCGAGGTCGATGGGGCGCTTGCCGAACCAGTGCCAGGAGGCGTCGCCGATGCCGTAGATGCCGGGGCCGAACTCGATGGTGTTGAGGTAGAGGGCCATGACCTCGTCCTTCGAGAGCTGTTGGGCGACCTGCCAGGCGAGGAAGACCTCCTGGAGCTTGCGCGAGATGGTCTTGTCGCCGCCGAAGTAGAGGTTTTTCACGAGCTGCTGCGTGATGGTCGAGGCGCCGCGCACGAAGGCGCCGCGGTCGAGGTTGGTGACCAGCGACTCTTTCATGGCATGGGTCGAGATGCCGTCGTTCGAGTAGAAGGTGCCGTCCTCGGTGGTGGTCAGCGCGAGGGGGAGATACGGGGTGATCTCCGACAGCGGCACCCACGACCCGGTCATCGGGCCGACGAGACGCGTGCCCGGGCTGCCGTCGGCGAGCCGCGTCACGTAGCTGTGCGAGCTGCGGAGGGTCGCGAAGTCGACGCGCTGGCCGAGCGACAGGACGCGGATCGATCGCCCGACGGGCGCCGAGTCGATCTGGATGCGCGCCGGGTCGGCCGTGTCGAGCTGGACCGAGAAGGGCCAGCGCAAGGTGCCCTCCATGCGGAGGCCTTCCAGGAGTGGCGCGAAGCCGCGCGGGATGGCGTCGATGACCTGCTGCAGTGGGGTCTCGGGAAGGTCGAGGCGCAGGTTCAACTTCGGGGCGCGACGCCCTTCGCTGATGTCGAGGGCGCCGGTGATCTGCACGCCGCGGCTCGCCAGGACGAGGTCGGTGAGCGAGAGGTGGGCATCGTTCGATGACCATCGAAGGTTGCCGCGGGCCTCGATGTCGAGGTCGACGAGCGGGTCGCCGGCGATCGCGGCGTAGTGGAAGATGCCGTCGCGGAGTCGGCCGGCGAACGCGGCCTCGAAGGCGTCGCCCTGGAGGTCGGTCGTCAGGTGGAGGTCGAGTCCCTCGATGCGCCCCTGGCGGGTGGCGGTCCTGGCATCCCCGGGGCCGCGCAGGTGAGCGAGGTCGGCGAGCTTCGGGACGAGCCGGAGCGGGAGCTCGCGCAGCTTGACGGTGAGGTCGAGGCGCTTGTCGTCGAGGGTCGCGGTGGCCTCGACGGGGCCCAGGCCAGCGGCGTCGGTGGCCTTCAGGGTGACCTCGCGGCGGCCTTCGCGCAGGCCGAGATCGAGGGCCAGGCCGGTGACGGTCATGGACTGCCCGGCGACCTCGAGCGAGAGCTCGCCGTCGGCGACGACCAGGCGCTTCATGACGATCGGGGCAAGGGCGCGCACGAGCTTCGGCACGATGCGGTGGGCGAGGGCGTCGATGGTCTCGAGCTTCTTCGTCACCCGCACCGGCAGCGGCGCGGTCGGAGCAGCGGCTGGGCGTGCCACGGTCGCCTTCTTCGCGAGCAGCTTCTCGCTGGCGCGCAGGCTGGCCTCGGTCATGGTGTTGACGAGGGCGTCGTCGCGCGCGGCCTCCATCGTAGGCAGCGGTGCCTCGCCGAGCGCGTTCACGGCGGGCACGAGGTCCTCGAAGCCGTGCGTGCCGTCGGCACCGATCGCGGCGGCGAGCACCGGCCCCTCGAGCCGCACCTCGTCCAGCGCGAGCAGCACCTGCTCGATGCGCTTGACGAGCCCGGGCGAGACACCCGCGTGGGCTTCGGCGGCCGAGGCGCGCACGGCATCGTAGACGGCCATCGGGCCAGGGCGGATGACGACGCGCTCGACCGTGGCGGCGGCGGCGACCTGGCCCGTGCCGCGGTCCTTGCCGAGGGGGACCGAGAGCTGGAGGGGTCCGAGCTCGACCTGCTCGGGGGTGAGGGCGACGCCGCCGACGCCGACCACGCGCGTGCCGAGCCAGAAGCGGACCGGGCGCTCGGGGCCGACCTCGATGCGCGTGACGTCGCCACCCAGCGTGCCCTCGACCGCGACCCTCAGAGATTGGCCGGGGTCGAGGGAGGTCGAGGCGAAGCGCGTGTCGAGGCGCATCGCGCGTTCTCGCCACGGCTGCGCGTCGGTGCCGCTCGGGTCGGGGGTGAGGGTGATGGTACCGCCTTCGAAGGTGACCTCGGGCGGGACGGTCAGGCCGAAGGGCAGGTGGGTCACCCCGGGCGCGACCAGCACGCGCGCGTTGGTCATCGCGAGGGTCGGCCAGTGGGCCTCGAGGGTCACCCCGCCTGGCAGGCGATCGGTCGCGGGGCCGCTGCCCTGGCCCTTGCGAAGGGCCTCGAGGATCGGGTGGAAGTTGGTCTGACCGTCGGCCCCGCGCACCACCGCGAGCTCGGGATCGAGGACGCGGATCGCGTCGACCCGGACGTGCCGATCGAGCAGCGCCACGGTGGCGTCGATCTCGATCGCACGCGCCGTCGCCAGCACCGCGTCCCCGGCCTTGACCACCACGTCGCGGGCCCGGACCTTCCCGTCCCAGGTCCACTCGACCGCGCTGGCCGACAGCTGGACGCCGAGCCGCGACTCGATGCGTGCCACCGCTTTCAGAGCCGCGCGCTCGACCATGGAGGGCGCGCCCGCGAAGCCACCGAGGGCGAGGCCGGCGACGCCGACGATGACGCAGGCCAGAATGAAGAGGACGCGGCTGAGCGTGCTCGGGCGGCGCGGCGGTCGCGGGCCCGGGGCTTCAGGGAGGTCGAAAGGCTCGTAGCGCCCGGTCTCTTCGGGGCGGCGGATCTCGCGGTAAAGGTCGAGAGAGCTCTTCATGTCCTCTTCGCGCCCCATCCGCTGTTCACTCGGCGGGGGCGGTCGTGAACGAGCCTACGCCGACTTTCTTTCCGCGCCGAGGGTGGCGCCGTGCCGAGCGCGCCGTTGCGAGGCGGAGCATCCGCCCTGTGGGGCTCGCGATGAGGGCAAGCAAAGGTAGCGCGTGGGCGGCCCGTGCGGTCGACGCCGCAGGCGGACCCAGGTTGCCCGGCGCGGCGATCAGTTCTCGTTGAAGGACTTGCTGCCGGCGGTGATCGCGGTCACGACGATGAGCCCGGCCACGGCGGCGACGCCGACCGAGATGAGCACGATCGTCTGGGTCTGCGAGAAGAGGTCGACCTCGTAGTCGCTGATCTCGCCGAGCGCCAGGAGCGTGTCGCGGTCGGAGGCGACGAGCTGGCTGGAGGTCATCTTGAAGTTGAACGGGGTCACCGGGTAGCGGCGGCCGCCGACCGAGCGCACGAAGATGTTCGTGTCCTTGTCGACCAGGACGGGCTGACCCTTGCTGGTGCTCACCGCGAGAGGGACCTCGTCGGCCACCTGCAGCTTGGCGAACTCTTCCTGGGAGACGCTGTAGGTGTTGAAGCACCCGGACGACGCGCCCCCGAGGAATGCGAAGGTCGTGAAGAAGGCGACGACGGAGCGGAAGCCAGCGAACATTCCAGACCTGCCAGACATAGACGTGGAGAAGGCAACCTCGGAGACCCACTCACGAGGGCCATCACGACCGCGATGATGCAAGGGCATCACCGAAGCGACGGGACGCTAACAGAAGTCGTCGCGGGCGCAAAGCGCGAATCCCGGGGCCGGTGGTTCGCAGAAAAAGACTAATTGTTCTTGGCACCTTGGCAGATCCACCGGCCGATCGTGGCGAGCTGGGAGGCGGTCAGCGAGGCGCTGGGCGGGGGCGGCATGCGCGAACCCGAGCACAGGAGGATCCCGCGCGTCTTGTGCATGAGGTAGCTCTCGCTCGGGGCGTCGGCCTTCACGCGCTTCCTCGCGTTGGCGCCCAGGCACTCCGCGGAGTCGACCCCGACGAGCTCCGCGAAGGCGAACTGGGAGGCGAGGTTGAGCCCGCTCGAGCCGCCATTGGCGGCGGCGTCGATGTGGCAGGGCCCACAGTTGTTGGTGAAGATGGGCTTCACGTCGGTCCCGAACGAGGTCGCCGTCGGGTCGCAGGTGCAGACCCCGGTCGTACAGAGCTGGCCGGGGTAGCAGGTCGATGGGCCGGGCTGGCAGGTGCCGGCCTGGCAGGTGTCGGTGCTGCAGGTGCCGAGGTTGCAGCTCGAGCCGTTGGGCTTGTTCGGGTTCGAGCAGACCCCGGTCTGGGCGTTGCAGACGCCGGCGAGGTGGCACTGATCGAGGGCCGTGCAGGCGACCTGGCCGGTCGGGGTGCAGGTGGTGCCGACGCAGCGATCGCCGGTCGAGCAGGCGTCGCCGTCCGAGCAGTTCGAGCCCTCGGGGCGCGGCGCGAACGAGCACTGCCCGGTCTCGGGGGCGCACTGGCCGTTGCCCAGGCAGGGGTTCGCGCTGGTGCAGGTCCGGGGCGTGCCGGGTGCGCAGGCCCCGCCTTGGCAGGTGTCGCCATCGGTGCAGAGGTTGTCGTCGTTGCAGGCCTGGCCGTTGGGGGCGGGCGGGTTCGAGCACAGGCCCGAGCTCGGGTCGCAGGTGCCCGCCGCGCGACAGGCACCGGCCGCGACGCAGGTGACCGGGCTCTGGCCCGAGCAGGTCCCCGAAAGGCAGACGTCCGTCCGGGTGCACGCGTTGTCGTCGTTGCACGGGGACTGCTCGGGGGCGTCGGGGTTCGAGCACTGACCGGTGGCGGGGTCGCAGGTGCCGCCGACATGGCAGGCGTCGAGGGCGCTACACGTGACGGGTGCGCCACCGCAGACTCCGCCTGCGCAGGTGTCGGTGCTGGTGCAGCGGAGGCCGTCGTCGCAGCTCGTGCCGTCGGGGCGTGCCGGGTCCGTGCAGGTGCCGGTGGCAGGGTTGCAGGTGCCGGGCAGGTGGCAGGCGTCGCTGGCCTGGCAGACCTGGTCGTTGCCGACGCAGAGGCCGGCGGCGCAGCGATCGGCGCTGGTGCAGGCGTTGCCGTCGTCACAGCCCGTGCCGTTGGGGCGATCGCGCGACTCGCATAGGCCGGTCGCGGGGAGGCACACCCCGACCTGGCAGCCGTCGTCGAGCTGCGCGCAGCTCACCGGCGTCCCGGGGCGGCAGCGGAGGTCGCTGTCGCAGGTCTCGCGCCCGTTGCAGAGGTTGCCGTCGTCGCAGTCCGCGTCGCTGTCGCAGGCGCACGCGCTGGCGTCGCTGACGCACTCGCCAGAGCCCTCGTCGCACGCGTCGATGGTGCACGCGAGGCCGTCGCTGCAGACCTTCGCCGTGCCGACGCAGGTCCCGCCGACGCACTGGTCGTCGCGCGAACATGCGACACCGTCGTCGCATATCGTGCCGTCGGGCACGACGGGATCGTTGCAGGTGCCGCTGCCGGGGTTGCACGTCCCGGCCTCGTGGCAGGCGTCCTTGGCGAGGCACGTGACCGTGGTCGCGGGGCGGCACTGACCCGAGGCGCAGGTCTCGCCGACGGTGCAGAGGTCCGCGTCGTCGCAGAGCGCGCCGTCGGGGAGGATGTCGAGGGTGCAGGCGCCGGTGGTCGCCTCGCAGCGCCCGCGCGCGCACACGCCATCCAGGCTGCGGCAGTCGACCGCGACGCCGGCGAGACACCCGCTGGACGGGTCACAGGTCTCGACCCCGTTGCATGCATTCTGGTCGTCACACGTGCGCGGGACCCCGACGCAGACGTGGTCCTCGCAGTGGTCGCCGACCGTGCAGGCCGAGCCGTCGTCACAGCTCTCGCCCGCGGGACACGGGTCGGGAAGGCTCGTGTCGCGGGTGTCGTCGGCGTCTGCGGTGTCGTCGGTGTCGTCGGTGTCGGCCGTGTCGAGGACGTCGAGGACGTCGGGCGCGGTGTCGAGGACGTCGGCGGTGTCGAGGACGTCGCGCGTGTCGAGGGCGTCGCGCGTGTCCTCGGGGGTGGCGGTGTCGAGGGCCTCGGCGGTGTCGAGGTCTTCGGTGGTGTCGGCGCTCGAGGTCTCGCGGGTGTCGGGCCTGTCGACGCCCGGGACCTTGTCGTCATAGTCGCCGCACCCCGCGACGGCGAGGCAGGCGGCGAACAGAGCGAGGGGCAGGCGCGACGAGGGCGACGCTGTGACGGCGTTCATCCGGGGGATACTACCGAAAGCCGCCCTCGGATCGAGTGAAAGTGCTCAGCTTCCGACAGTTTTTTCAGGCGCGCGCGAGCGTGAGCTGGAGGGCCAGCCCCTCGATCTCACCGTCTTTGGACTCGCCGGCAACGGCGCCGTCGAGCACGACCTCGAGGGCCAGCGCGTCGTTGGCGATGCGCGCCGCGTGCGCCCTGCATGCGGCCACGATGACGGGGTCGCCCGCGATGCCGACCCGGATGCGCGCCGTGTAGTCGAGGTCCGACTCCTTGCGCCAGGCCTGGATGCGCGAGAGGACCTCGTTCACGCGGTACGCGTCGACCAACGCTTCGGTGAGCGTCGCGTCGAGGATGACGACGCCGACTCCGCCCGCCGCCGCGGCCCAGCCCTCGTTTGGCGTGACGGCGACCGCGATGGTCTCGGCGTCGAGCACCGCGTCGGTCCCGTCCGCGAGCTTCACGGTGACGCGGCCGAACTCGGTGAGCTCGGCGCGCGCGGCCTTGGCGTCGATGCCGTCCAGCGCCTTCTTCACGAGCTGCACGCGCGGCCCGAAGACCGGCCCGAGCTTCTTGAAGTCGGGCTTCATCGCGAAGCTCACGTGGTGGGCGTCCTGGGTGAGGACGACGTCTTTGACGTTGAGCTCCTCGGCGATGAGGTCGACATAGGCCTTCACGCGATCGGTGAGCGGGGGGCGGCCGAGGATGACCTCGACCTTCGCCAGCGGCTGTCGCACCTTGAGCTTACGCGCGTTGCGGGCCTGGAGACCCAGGGCCACGATGTCGCGCACGGCCTGCATGTCGGTCGAGAGGGCCTCGTCGACCAGGGCCGAGTCGGCCTCGGGCCAGCGCGCCATGTGCACGCTCTCCGGGCTCGTGGCGTCCACCTTGCGCACGAGGTTCTGGTAGATCGTCTCGGCGATGAACGGCGTGAAGGGCGCGATGAGGTGGGTCATCGCGACGAGCACCTCGTACAAGGTGTGGTACGCGTCCCACTTGTCCTGGACGGCCTCCGCCGAGCCCGCCCCGGCCTTGGCCCAGAAGCGATCGCGTGAGCGGCGCACGTACCAGTTCGACAGCGCATCGGTCAGCGTGATGATGCGCTGGGCAGCATCGTAGAGGCGCATGTCGTCCATCGCGCGCGTCACATCGCCGATGGCGAGGTGGAGCTCGCTCGACATCCAGCGGTCGAGCTGCGCGCGTGCAGGCACATCGCGACGTGGGGAAGTGCGCGGGTCGAAGCCGTCGATACCCGCATAGATCGTGAAGAACGAGTAGACGTTGCGCAGCTTGACCAGCATCTCCTGCTGGCCGAGGCGGACCGCCTCCGGCGAGTAGCGCGTGTTGTTCCACGGCGGGTTCGACGCGTAGAAGTACCAGCGCATCGCGTCGGCGCCGTCGGTGTCCAGGATCTTGTCGGGCGGGGTGTAGTTGCCCTTGGACTTCGACTCCTTCTTGCCGTGCTTGTCGGTCACGTGGCCGAGCACGATGCAGCTCTTGAAGGGGTGCGGGGTCGCGTGGTCTCCGAAGAGCAGGGTCGAGACCATGAGCAGCGAGTAGAACCAGCCGCGGGTCTGGTCGACCGCCTCGGAGATGAAGTCGGCCGGGAAGGCCTCGGCGAACTTGTCGTGGCCCTGGTGCGGGTAGCCCCACTGCGCAAACGGCATGCAGCCGGAGTCGAACCAGCAGTCGATCACCTCCGGGACACGCTTGGCGGTCTGGCCGCACGCGTCACACGGGAAGGTCACGTCGTCGATCCAGGGCTTGTGGACCTTGAGGTGTTCGCTGAGCGTCGGGTCGGCGGCCTTGGCAGCATCGAAGGCCGCGAACGCGCTGGGGTTTCGGCGCGTGATGTCCTGGCTCGAGGCGACCGAGTGGATCTGTCCGCAGCTCTGGCAGATCCAGAGCGGCAGCGGCGTGCCCCAGTAGCGCTCGCGCGAGAGGGCCCAATCGACGTTGTTCTTCAGCCAGTCGCCGAAGCGTCCATCGCGGATGTGCTCGGGGATCCAGCGGATGGTCTTGTTGTTGGCGATGGCGTCAGCCGTGACCGAGGTCGTGCGGATGAACCACGCGGGCCGCGCGTACTGGATGAGCGGGTCGTTGTCGGCGCGCCAGCAGAACGGGTAGTCGTGGCGGTAGACCTCTTCTTTGAAGAGGATGCCGCGGCGCTTCAGGTTGCGGATGATGTCGCGGTCGGCCTCCTTGCAGAAGCGGCCGGCGAAGTCGGTCGCGCGCGCGTCGAACTTGCCGTCGGGCTTCACGAGGCAGAGGAACCCGATGCCGTTGGCCTTGCACGCGGCGAAGTCGTCGGCGCCGAAGGCCGGGGCGACGTGCACGATGCCCGAGCCGGTGTCGGTCGTGACGAAGTCGGCGGCGATGACCTCGTGGGCGCGGCCGCCTTCGGGCGCGGCGTAGTCGAAGGGGGGGACGTACGCGGTGCCGACGAGGTCCTTGCCGCTGACGACCTTGTCGATGCGGTAGGGGATCTTGTCGAAGAGGGTCGGGACGAGCGCCTTGGCGACCACGAGCGTCTCTTCCGCGGCGCCTTCCTCGGTGTTCGGAGTGGCGACGACGAAGGCGTATTCGATGTCGGGGTGGACGGCGAGGGCGCAGTTGGACGGCAGGGTCCAGGGCGTCGTGGTCCAGGCGAGGAACGAGGTGTTGGCGGCGTCGCGCCACGGGAAGCGGATGACGATCGACGGGTCGTCGACGGTCTTGTAGCCGAGGCCGACCTCACCGGCCGAGAGCGCCGTGCCGCCCTGGGGCCACCACCAGACGATCTTGTGACCCCGATAGAGGAGGCCTTTCTCGAACAGGGTCGAGAGCGCCCACCACACCGACTCGACGTAGCTCTGGTGGTAGGTGACGTAGGCATCGGGGAGGTCGACCCAGAAGCCGATGCGCTCGGTGAGCTGCTCCCAGGCGTCGGTGTACTTGAACACCGAGGCGATGCACTTCTTGGTGAAGGCCTCGACGCCGTAGGCCTCGATGGCTTCCTTGCCGTGGATGCCGAGCTCTTTCTCGACCTCGACCTCGACCGGCAGGCCGTGCGTGTCCCAGCCCGCCTTGCGCGGGACGTGGTAGCCGCGCATGGTCTTGTAGCGCGGGAAGAGGTCCTTGATGACGCGGGTGAGGACGTGCCCGTTGTGCGGGGTGCCGTTCGCGGTCGGCGGGCCTTCGTAGAAGACGAAGGTCGGGCGTCCCTTCGACGCCTCGAGCGACTTCTGGAAGATGTGCTGCTCCTTCCAGAAGGCGAGCACCTTCTTCTCGTCGGCGGGGAAGTCGATTGGACCCTGGACCTTGTCGAAGAGATCACCCATGCCGGACCGCGTATCGCGGCGGAGCGTCGAGGGTCAAGCGCCGTCGTGCGCCCGGTGGGTGCGCCTCCGGCGGCGTGCGGGGCGCGGTGGACACCGAGGGGAAGCTCGTGGATGCTCCGGGAAGTCGCGTGCCGTGTCCCAGCCCGAGGCGTTCCCATGACTGATCAGAAGCCGTTCGAGCCCGCCAAGAGCCGCTTTGCCGCGGTCGAGTTCGCGATGAACCCCGAGCCGCGCTGCCCCTGCATCCTGCTCCTCGACACCTCGGGGTCCATGGGGGGTGAGCCCATCGAGCAGCTCAATGAAGGCCTGAGGCAGTTCCAGGCCGAGCTGCAGGGCGATGCGCTGGCGGCCAAGCGGGTCGAGGTCGCCGTCTTCACGTTCGGTGGCAAGGTCGAGAAAGTCGTCGACTTCGTGAGTGCCGGGTCGTTCACGGCGCCGACCTTGAAGGCCGACGGGCTGACGCCCATTGGCGAGGCGATCGTCAAGGCCATGGACGCCCTCGAGGAGCGCAAGAAGGCCTACAAGGCGGGCGGCGTGTCGTACTACCGGCCGTGGGTCTTCCTCATGACCGACGGCGAGCCGACCGACGAGGCCGCCCAGTTGGACGCCGCGGTCGCGCGCGTGAAAGAGGCCGAGGCCAAGAAGAGCGTCGCCTTCTTCACGGTCGGGGTCGAAGAGGCGGACCTCGCAGCACTCGCCAAGATCGCGACGCGCACGCCGATGAAGCTGAAGGGGTTGGCGTTCCGCGAGCTGTTCTCGTGGCTCTCGACCTCGCTCCAGCGGGTCTCGCAGTCCCAGGTGGGCGAGGCCGTGAGCCTGCCGGCGGTGGGGTGGAACGAGGTATGAGCGCCTGGCGCACGGCGTCGGCCGTGGTCATCGGCAGCGATCATGGCCGCATGGGCCTGCCCTGTCAGGACCGCGCCGTGGTGCGCGTGGTCGAGCTGCAAGACGCGCTGGACCGACTCGTCATGGTGGCCTGCGATGGGGCGGGCAGTGCGTCGCACGCAGAGCTCGGGGCCGAGGTCGCGAGCCAGGCCGCGGCCGCGTTCCTGGCCGCGATGGCGCCCATCACCGACACGACCGATGCCGGCGCCGCGGGCGCGAGTCTGCTCGGCCGGGTGCGCGACGCGCTGACGGTCGCCGCCGCCGAGGCCGGGGTGCCGTTCAAGATGCTGGCGACGACGCTCTTGGCGGTGGCCGTCGACCGCGACCATGCCCTCGCGTTCCAGGTCGGCGACGGGGCCATCGTGCTCACGACCGAGCGCGAGCCGCGCACGAGCCTCGCCTTCTGGCCCGTCAAGGGGGCGCACGCCAACGAGACCTGGTTTGCGACCTCGGACAACGCCTTCGCGCAGCTCCAGGGTGCGCGTATCGACGCGACCGCGCTCGAGGTCGCGGTGCTGACCGATGGCCTCGAGCACCTGGCCCTCGACTTCGCGGCCAAGGTCCCCCACGCCGCGTTCTTCGGCCCCTTCTTCGCGGCCGTGGGCGAGCTCTCGCCCGGCGATCTCGCCGCGTCCGCCGCGCTCTCCGCCGAGCTCGAGGCCTTCCTGGCGTCGCCGCGTGTGCTGGCCGAGACGGGCGACGACAAGACCCTCCTCCTGGCGGTCCGTACAAGGCGTGACGGAGCCTCGCTGCCGGCCGAGCCGTCGCAGGATGCACCCGCCGAAACTTCGACAGCGGTCTAAGTAGATACGTGTCGAAGAAGCACCCCACCACCGTCTACGCCCTCGACGGCACACCGCTGACGCTCGGGCCCATCCTCGGCAAGGGCGGCGAGGGCGAGGTCCGCGAGGTGCGCGAGCGGCCCGCGCTGGTCGCCAAGCTCTACAACGCCGCGATGACGCCCGAGCGCCAGGCCAAGCTGCGCGTGATGGTCGCGCGCGGCTCTCCGGAGATCACCGCCATCGCCGCCTGGCCGGTCGCGACCCTCCACGCCACCCCGGGCCCGGGCAGCGACCGCCCGATCCTCGGCTTCCTCATGCCGCGCCTGGCCGACCACAAGGAGCTCCACAAGCTCTCGCACCCGATGGACCGGCTCAAGAACTACCCCGAGCTCGGCTACGACTTCCTCGTGCACGTCGCCGCCAACGTCGCGCGCGCCTTCGACGCCCTGCACCGCGCGGGCATCGTCGTCGGCGACGTCAACGAGAGCGGCGTCATGGTGAAGTCGGACGGCAGGGTCATCCTCATCGACTGCGACTCGATGCAGATCGTCGACGGCGCCACGACCTACCCCTGCGACGTCGGCAAGCCCGAGTTCCAGCCGCCCGAGATCCTCTCGAAGACGTCGTCTTTCCGGGGGCTCATCAGGACCGTCGACAACGACCGCTTCGGCCTCGGCGTCTTGATCTTCCAGCTCCTCTTCTTCGGCTGGCATCCCTTTGCGGTGCGCATGCTGGACGGCGACCAGCAGCCCACCGCCGACAACATCAAGGCCGGGCGCTTCCCCTACGGCCGCGACTTCTACGCCACCGACTTCACGCGGCCGCCCCTGGCGCTGGACCCCGCGGCCTTCCCCGATGCGATCCGCGCGCTCATCGAGGACGCCTTCGCCCCGCATGCAGGCGAGGGCGAGCGGCCGCGCCCCGATGGCCGCCGTTGGGCCGAAGGGCTCGAGCGCATGGCCGCCGAGTCGATCGTGTGCACGCGCTACATGACGCACGTCCACCACGGGGGCCTCGCGCGCTGCCCCTTCTGCGAGCTCGATCTCCGCCTCGGCTTTGCCATCCTGCCCCACGTCGCCTTCGATGCGTCGAAGCTGCGCGAGGTCTGGCAGCAGATCCAGGCCGCCTACTTCGAGCTGTCGGCCCCGACGCCTGCGCCCGAGGTCGCGCTGCCCGAGCCCGCGCCCCTGCCCGAAGTGCTCGCGCGTTCGGCTCGCGAAGCGCGGCTCATCACGTGGATCGAGCTCGCGGTGCTGGCCATCGCCCTCGGTCTCGCGTTCGTGACCCCGTGGCTCGGCCCGTGGCTAGGCCCGTGGCTAGGCCCGTGGCTAGGCCCGTGGCTAGGAACGGTGGCCGCGCTCGTCCTGCCGCTGGAAATCGTCTTGCGTCGTCGTCGACCCGCGAGCTACCGCGACCTGGCGCTGCGCACGCGCGCCGGCCGCGTCGCCTTCGAGGCCGCCGAGGCCGAGCTGGCCGCGCCGGACCTCCCCGGCCTGAGCGCCAACTTCCAGGACGCCAAGCACGCGTACGAGCGCATCCTGCACCACGACAGCCACCGCCAGCGCGAGCTCATCAAGGTCCACGAGGCGACCCTCGACCTCCAGGCGCGGCGTCACCTCGCGCGCCATCGGCTGCGCAGCGCGGGCCTCGCCGCCATCCCGGGGGCCGTCGTCGTCTCGTTGGAGAAGCAGGGCTACGACACGGCGGCCGACGTCCTGCGGCTGCGTCAGCGTCCGCCGCGCGGACTCGCACCGGCCCACCTCGCCGCGCTGGCGCGCTGGGAAAAACAGGTCACGACCCGCTTCGTCCCAGACCTCGACGACCCCGACTACCTGCTCGCCATCGACACGCGTCACCGCGAGCTCGACGCCGAGCACGCCCACCTCATGCAGCGCCTCCTCTTGTCGCGCGACTGGCTCGTCGAGCGGCTTCCCCCCGACCGACGCCGGCGCGCCGCCGCGCGCGAGGCCTACCTCGAGCGCTGGACGAGCTATGGGACCGATCTGCAGGCGTGGCGCGCGGCCAGCGCCCGGTTCTCGCGCCGAGCCTCGACGACGCGCTGACACCGACCACAAAAATAGATCTCGATATCGGTGCCCGAGCGGCCGACACTCTTTCTGGTCTGGCCCCACCTTCGCGCCGACCGTCCTCCACAGGAGCTGCGATGAACCTCAAGCGATCCGCCCGATGGGCCGCGGTCGGCGTGCTGAGCCTGGCCCTCGGGGCCTGCCTCGGCGATGGCGCCACCCCAGGAAAGAGCGACACCGACACCAGCGCGGCGCCGTCCGAACCCACAGCCTCCGTGTCGTCCGGCCTGCGCGCCGACGGCTCCATCGTCCTCGTGAGGAAGTCCCGATGAAGCGTCTCCTCCTCACCGTGCCCTTTCTCGTCGTCGCACCCGCGGCCCTGGCCGACGAGGTGACCGTCCTCTCGGCGCCGATCCTGCCGCAGGTCATGGTGCTCTACGCGAGCGAGGGCGCGTCCTTCCCGACCACACCGGAGGCGGCCGAGGCCCTCGTCGATGCGTCGGCCTTGTCGTTCGACGACCTCGCCAACGCGTGCGCCGCTCTCGACGGCCTCTACGACATCGTGCCCGAGCCCTCGACCCCCGACGAAATCGCGCGCAACTACGACGAGATCGCGCGCTGCTCGTACGATCACTACACGTCCAAGCCCTATTGGATCCCGGCCCTGGTCGACGAGGTCGACATCTGCGCGCGCACCCTCGGTGACGAGTGGCACCTCCTCTCGGAGGCCGAGGTCACGTCGTTCACCGAGGACGAGCTGACCTTCATCCAGACGACGCTCGCCTCCGTGAACGAGGGCGCCGGTTGGGGCAACTTCTACTTCTCGATGCGCGCGTGGGTACGTGCGACCGATGGCTCCATCGCGCAGGCCGACCTCACGCCGGGGCTCACCACGCCGCGCGTCACGCCGCTGCCGGTCGCGGCGTCGGACAGCGCCTGGACGAGCCACTACGAAGGGGGCCTCGGGTTGCGCTGCGTGCGCACCGAGACGGTCGAACCGGAATAGCGCGCGGATTCGGGCCGGCGCTTGCCGCCGTGGCGCGAGTCGTGGACGATGAGGCATGCGCGCGCATCACTTCATCGTCGGGCCGGTCGCCTTGGTGCTCTCGCTATGGGCCTGCTCGGATTCCGGCACGCCCACCGACACGGCCGACGCCGGCGACACCGCCGACAGCGCGGACGCGTGTGGCGGCTGTCCGGGCGACAAGACCTGCTGCCCCTCTCGTTGGTCAGGGGATTCGCCGCGCTGCGTCGACACGACGCTGAACCCCGAGCACTGCGGCGCCTGCGGGCACCTGTGCGACACCGGCGCGTGTCACGAGAGCGCGTGCGTGGCGTCGGCGAGCTGCGATGCCTCGACCCCGTGCGCCGATGGGGCTTCCTGCTCGACCGGCGCCCCGGGCGGAGGGCGCTGCTGCCCGGCAGGGACGTCGTTCCAGGCCAACCCCTCCTCGTTCTTCGGGTGCTGTCCCGAGGGCGAGCAGTGCGGCTGCCTCGACGGCGCGATGTGTCCCATCTCGCTGCCAGAGCGCAAGGTCGACATCCGCATCCTCGACGCCGAGGAAGTCGCCTCCCTGGGCGACGCACTGCTCGCGACGCGCCTCACCACGTGGCGCTACGAGGACGATCCCGCCAGGACCCCGCGCCTCGGTTTCCTCATCGATGCCGACGCCCCGCCCTTCGCGGTCGCGTCGAGCGGCGAGAACGTCGACCTCTACGGCTACCTCTCGCTCGCGGTCGCGACCTTGAAGCAGCAGCACGCAGAGCTGACTCGGATGCGCCGCGATCTCGACGCCCTTCGCGCGCGTCTGGACCGCCTGGACTCCGGCCCTACTCGCTGACCAGGCTCGGTTCGCAGGCCGGGCGCGAGCCGTCGCTGGGCGTGCCGGAGACGGGGTTGCAGCGCGCGGGGACCCCACCCGGGAGGTCGAAGAAGAAGTCCTTGCCCGGACGCGTGGCCGGGAAGTCGGTCGAGATGAAGTGCGCGCCCGAGGCCATGGCGCGCGCTGCCCGGGCCGGGTCGGGGACCGCGTCGGTGTCGGCGCGGGTGCGAACGAGGTAGCCGGCGGCGACCAGGGACTCGATGTCGCAGCCCGGCCCCGCGCCGTTGTTGCAGGCCGGGTCGTCGCGCTTGATGAAGACCGCGTCGGCGTCGGTGGGATCGGCGGTGACGAAGCATGCGCGCCCGGCGAGGTCGTCGCGCGCGTTCTGCTGGCGGCGGTACTCGTCGCGCAGGCTGCCGCCGTCGTTGAGCACGCAGATGAGCTGGCCGCGCAGGGTGTCGAGGTCGGGCAGGGCGCTGCGCGGTGACGCACCGGCCGTGAGCGGGATGTTATCGGGTGAAAACAAGCGCGTCGGCCAGGCGGTCTCGAAGGTGGTATCGATGAGGTCGAGGGCGCCGTCCCAGCAGCGCTCACCCAGGCCCTCGAAGTCGCAGGTCGACGGGTCGCCATCGGGACCGCAGCAGCCGCCGATCTCGGCGAGGTCGCTCTTGGCTTCGAGGAAGATGACGATCGGCAGGTGCCGCGGGTGCGCGTCGGACCAGGTGCGGAGCTCGCGCAGGCAGTCGTCGAGCGTGTCGCATTGGGTGCCGGGGTCGATGATGGCGATGTGGTAGACGCGTGCCGTCTTGCCGTCGGGATCGAGGTGGGCGTCGAGCTCGAAGTGGCGCACGGCCTCGGTGTCGAGCTGGGTCGTGAGCGGCTCGTGATAGTAGTCGAGGGCCGGGTCGGCGGGTGGGGCGTCGAGCTTGTGGTAGCTGTTGTGGGTGCCCTTGAGCTGCAGCTGAGCCAGGGCCAGCCGAGGTGCTTCGGTCGCCGGGTCATCGCCGCAGGCGGTCACGAGGCTCAGCAGCGCGAGGCGATGGGCGGTGCGGATTCGGGGCAGCATGGCGCGATGAGACCATGCGTCCGGAGGTGCGTCCAGCGGGGCGGTGTCAGGGCGATGGACCTCGCGTTTGACCCTCGGCTCGCGCTGTGGCAAGTGCCGCCGGCCGCGGCCGGTGCCGCATGCGAGGTGCTTCCATGTCGACGCTCGTGTTCTTGCAGACCTCTTCGAGCCCCGCCGAGTCCTTCCCGCTCGCGACGGATGGGCACGCCGAGCCCGTGCAGCCGAACTCGCCGGCCTCGCGTCCGCGCGACCCGGAGCTGCCGGCCGACTACAAGCTGCACCGCCGCTTCGATCGTATCGGGCGTCTCGTCGGTGATCGGGCGATGGCCAAGCTCGAGCGTTCGCACGTCATCATCATGGGCGTGGGCGGCGTCGGGTCGTTCGCGGCCGAGTCGCTGGTCCGGAGTGGCGTCGGGACGGTCACGCTGGTCGACTTCGACCTGGTGTGCGCGACCAACATCAACCGGCAGCTGCACGCGCTGCAGGGGACCGCGGGCGAGCCCAAGGTCGAGGTCATGGCCGAGCGCCTCCGCCGCATCAACCCGAAGGCGAAGATCCTCACGCGCCAGGTCTTCTACAACGCCGAGACGTCGGCCAGCCTGCTCTTCGATGCGAGTGCTCCGAAGGTCGACTTCGTCATCGACGCCATCGACAACATGACGGCCAAGTGCCACCTCATCCAGACGTGCCGGGATCACCAGATCCCGATGGTCGTCGTGATGGGCGCCGCGGGCCGCATGGACCCGACCCAGGTGCGCGTGGTCGACCTGAACCGCACCGAGATGGACCCGTTCGCGCGCATGGTGCGAAAGGTGCTGCGGCTGAAGCACGGCTTCCCGGGCAAGTCGCTCACCGGCATCCCGGCGGTGTTCTCGGCCGAGCCGAAGATCGACCCGCAGGAGCTCCTCTACGACGGCGGCGAAGGCTTCCGCTGCGTGTGCCCGCAGGGCCAGAACGACTTCCACTCGTGCGAGCACCGAAACCAGATCGAGGGCTCGGTCGGCTTCGTCACCGGCACCTTCGGGCTCGCCGCGGCGTCGGTTGCGGTCAAGACCCTCATCGGCCAGCCGGTCCTCTAGTCTCTCCACGTCCGCAGGGCGCCCTGCTGAGCGAGGCCTCGAGATCGCGTGATCGGGTGGCCGCCCCGATTGCGTCGAGCTCGAGGTGGCCACCTTCCGGACGTCAGCCGTGGGGTCAGTGCCCGCCGCCGCCGCTCAGCGCCTCGACGATGGTCAGCACCATGCCGGTGAGGCTCTCGCCAGCGATGACGCCGGCCGCGACGACGATGCCGAAGCGCACGTACCAGGCCGGGACGCGCTTCGAGAGGAAGTAGCCAACCACGCCGCCCAGGAAGAAGCTGAACGAGGTCGCCGCCGAGATGAGGAAGGCGATGCCGATCGCCGACGGGCTCGGGGCCCACTTGCGGAACTTCTTCGGGAGACCCTTCTCGAGCACGGTGAGCACCACGCCGATGATGCCGGCCCAGAGCATCGCGTCGAGGGCGCCCTTGGGCATCTTGTCGAAGCCGTCGCGGAAGAGCTCGGCGACCGCCTTCCACTGGGCCACGGCCGGCGCGGGCCACTCGGCGGACAGCAGCTTCGGGCCGATGGTCTTGATGAGGATGAGGTAGACGAAGGCGCCGACCAGCGAGCCCGAGATGACGCCGACCATCTGCGAGATGGCCTGGGCGCGAGGGGAGGCGCCGAGGAGGAGGCCGGTCTTCAGGTCGTGCATCATGTCGCCGGCCTGCGAGGCCGAGCCACCGGTGACGTTCGCGGCCATGAGGTTGGTCGAGACGTTGCCGGGATCGATGACGCCGAAGGCGAGCTGCGTGACCTTGCCCATCGGACCGACGGGGGTGACGTTGGTCTCGCCCGAGACGCGCAGCGCGACGACGGCCAGGATGCCCGTGAGGGCGACGGCGGTCAGGCCCACGAGCGGGTGCATGCCGAAGAAGACGTGGCCCGCGATGAGGGTCAGCACCGTCATGAAGGCGACGCCGCCGAGGAGCCACGAGGTCGGGACGTCGTGGGTGCGATCGACGGGCGCCGACGCCCCCTTCGACCCGCGGAAGGCGCGGACGAACTGCGGTGCGGCCCACGCGAGGGCGGCGAGCGAGCTGGTCACGAGCAGTGCCACGCCCGGCCACAGCAGCCAGGGTCCGGGGCTGCCGCCGGCCAGGACGTTCTTCACCGGGATGGTCCAGATCTCGGTGCCGCCGATCTTCAGGACGTTGGTGACCTCTTTCACCGAGATCGCGACCCAGCCCTGATCGACGACATAGCCGCCGATGAGGAACCAGGACGCGATGGCGCCAACCAGCA
>JAEUKJ010000601.1 GCA_016792665.1 Deltaproteobacteria bacterium
ACTCCTTGAAGAAGCGCGAGCGGCCTCGGTAGTCGGGGTCGCCGAAGCGTCGCCACCACGGGCTCGGCGAGGCGAAGGGGAAGTGGCCCGACGAGAAGAAGGCCACCAGCAGGTAGGGGCGGTCCGGGTCCTCCGCGATGAAGTCGAGGGCTGAGTCTTCGACCCAGCGCGGATCGGCGAGGCGCTCGAAGGCGAGCAGCTCCTCGCGAAAGAAGGCTCCGCCCGCGACCTCGACGAGCCACGGCATCAGATGCAGGTGCAGCTTCACGCCGGCCATCGCGACGTTCGACTTCAGCGTGAAGTCGGCCGTGTCGACCGAGGTGAAGCCCCAGTCACCGCGCCTGAAGACGTCGCCCGCGAAGTCGGACACGACGCCCGTGCGGTAGCCGCGGACGCCGAGGAGCTCGGGCAGGCCGTGCTCGACCACGAGCCCGTTCGCGTGGTGCGGCGGGACCGGGAACATGTGGCGGATGCCGTGGCCGTGCGGGTAGCGACCCGTGAGCATGGACGCCCACGACGGATAGGTGCGCGGCACGGTCGGGATGGCGCGCGTGAAGAGGGTGCCGCGACGCGCCAGGGCCGCGAGGTTCGGGACCGCCTCGGGGTGGGTGTGGAGGAGATCGGCGCGCATCGAGTCGACCGCGAGGATGATGACGTTCGGACGATCGGGATGGGGCGCGTGGTGGAGGCGCGCGGGCCGGAAGGCGAGGGCGAGCCCGATCCCGAGGAGGAGCGCCGACGCGCCCGCGAGCGGCACGGCGCGGCGGTGCGCGAGGAAGGCCGGCGGCATGCGCCAGAGGGTGCGCGCCAGGAAGGCCAGCGCGAAGGCCGGCAGTACCCACGGGAGGAGGGGCGGGACAAAGGCCGGGAGGCCATCGACCGCGAGCCAGAAGGCCCAACCCATCGGCGCGAACTGGGCTCCGGCGTGCGCGTAGAGGGCCGGGTGCGCGGCCATCGACGCCAGGAGCAGCGTGAGGTGCTGGGTCGCGACGAGGGCCACGACGAGCGCCGACTGGCGGCCCCAGCGTCGTGCGACGTGGCTTCGTCGGGCCTCGGGCGTCGGGCGCGCGGCGCGGTCCCGGAGGAAGAGCCATGCCGTCGCGAGCGTCCCGAGCCCGGCGCCGAGCGCGAGGTAGACCGCCAGGATGCCGAGCTGTTGCGCGCGGATCTCCGCCTCGAAGAGGCCCATCACCCGATCGGTGACGCTCTTGTCCTCGACCCCCATGTAGTCGGCCGAGGCGTGGAAGCCGACCGAGAGTGCGAAGAGGACACCGTAGAGGACCGCGCCCGGGAGGGCGCCCGATCCGAGCACGCGCAGAGCGGCCCGCACGAGGCCCCTGGGCGCCTGGATACTGGCCGATGCGACGTCGCCGGCCGGGTCGGGAACCGCGTCGCGGGTCATCGGAGGCGGCCCTTCTGCGCGGGCTCGGCGAGGAAGCGCTTGGCGCGCGCGGTGATGACGGCGACCTCTTTCGGCAGGAAGAAGCGCTCGGCGCTGGGCAGCGCGGTCGGGCCGGTGTTCATGAGCGAGCGCGGCTCGCTCGAGTGCGGCAGCCCGAAGTAGTGGCCGAGCTCATGGGCGAGGACGTGCGGCGGCGAGATGCGCGAGAGGATGATCCAGCGGCGCGCGCGGTCACGGCGGTGGCGCCAATGGACGCCTCGGATCTGCGCCGTCGGCGTCTCGGCGGGGGCGTCGACGTTGGCGAGTCGTGACACGACGAACACGTCGACCACGCGCGGCGTGCGAGGTGCCGACGGACGTGGCTCGGCGACCGCGAGCTGTGAGCGCTCAGCGCCGAGCGCATCGCGATCGGTGCGGGTCTCGATGGCGGCCAGCGTCGCGTCGAGGGGCTCGATCGCCGCGACCTCGAAGCCCAATCCGGCCGGCGCGTGCAGGCGGTTGGCGGTCGCGAGCTGCTCGAGGAGAAAGGTGTCGTCCGCACCGTGCTCGCGCGGGTCGCTCGTGATCCAGATCCGCAGCCGGGCGCACACCCGAACCTCGCCCGGGCACGGCGGAAAGATCGTGGGATCGGGCCGTGTCGCGCCCTCCGCGTCGCCTTCATCGGGCGACGACGGATCGGCGGCCCGGGCCGAACCCAGGCTCACCACCATGGCGACGAGCGCCCACCCGAGGACCAGTCTTGCCACCTGCCAACTCCGGACGCGCGCTTGTCGCACGGAGTGATTTGCGCGTCACCATCGTCGCGCGGCGACCAGCACGAGCCCCACTCGCACGGCCGCGCGAGGCGGTCGACCGCGGGTCAGATCCCCTCGATCGCCCCGCGCTCGACCCGCTGTGCCAGCACCCGCGCCAGCTCCTCGCGCTTCACCTTCATCGACGCCGTGCGCGGGAAGGGGGCCGGTGCCTTGACGATCGCGTGTACACGCCGGGCCTCGGGCTGGCGCTTGTTGGCCTCGACGATCTTCTTCTTCAGCACCGCGAAGTCACCGCCGCGCGCGACCACCACCAGACGCTCGTGCGTCAGCGCCGCCCCGCCCTCGGTCGCGACCTTCGGAGGCGCGCCCCAGACGTAGTTCTCGGCGAAGATCGCGAGATCCTCGGCCCCGACGCTCGAGAACGCGACCTCGAGATCCTCGGGGTAGACGTTCTTGCCGCCGGCCGTGACGATCATGTTCTTCTTGCGGCCGACCAGGATCAGGTGGCGCGCCGCGTCGAGGCGCCCGAGGTCGCCGGTCTTCAGCCACGGCAGGCCGCCGTCGGCCGCCGGGATCAGCGTCTCGGCGGTGAGGTCGGGGTCGTCGAGGTAGCCCTTCATCACGGTCTTGCCGCGGATCCAGACCTCGCCGATGCCGTCGTCGTTCGCCGCGTCGATGCGGATCTCGACGCCTGCCACCGCGCGCCCGACCGTGTCGGCACGGAACGGGGCCAGGTCCTGCACCGTCGCGACCGTCGTGCACTCGGTCAGGCCGTAGCCGATGACCACCGGGATGCCGAGGTCGTAGAAGCGCTTGGCGCGCCGCTCGTCGACGAAGGCGCCGCCCGCGAAGAGCAGCTTGAGGTGCCCGCCGAAGCCCTCGTGCACCGGCTTCATGAGCGTCTTGGACAGGCCGTGGTTGGGCTTCTTGTCGGTGAGCAGCTGGTTGACCTGGGTCAGCACCGACAAGGCTTTCTTCTGCCAGGGGCGCGCCTTGTCGAGCTGCTCGTCCAGCGCGCGCTCGAAGGCCTCCAGCAGCATGGGCACGACGGCCATCTGGGTGATGCGCTGGGTGCGGAGGGTGTCGAGCAGGAACTCGGGCCGCAGCGTCCGCTGGTGCACGACGATGGCGCCGGTCGCCATCGGGCCGATGAAGCCCGACAGGAAGTCGATGGCGTGGTTGGTCGGCAGCACCGAGAAGAAGCGGTCGTTCGGCGTGGTCGGGAACAGCGCCATCAGGGCCGCGAGCTGCGAGAGGTAGTTGTCATGCGTGAGCATGCACCCCTTGGGGCGACCTCCCGTGCCCGACGAGTAGACGATGCACGCGAGGTCGTCGCGGCGCCGCGTCTCGATCGTCGGGGCGACCCCGTCGCTCGCTTCTTCCCAGCGCTCGATCGTCGGCCCTTGCTCGCCCATCGGCACCGGGCCGGTCCACTCGGTGACGATCGGGCGCAGTCCTTCCGGCAGGCCCTGGCCAAGCGGTGTCTGCAACGCAGAGGCCCCGGATGGGCGGAGCTCAGAAGCGGCGGCCGTCACCAGCTTCGGCCAGTGGTGCGCCTCGACCAGCAGCGCCTTGGGCTTGGCGTGGCGCAAGAGCGCGGCCTGCTCCTCGGCCGTGAGCTTCCAGTCCAGCGGCACCAACACCATGCCGCGCAGGAACGCCGCGAACGCCGTCACGAGCCAGGCCGGCTGGTTGGTCATGAGGATGGCCAGGCGATCGCCCGGACCATAGCCCCACGTCTCGAAGCGCCGCGCCAGCCGCAGCGCGTGCGTCCGCACCTCGTCGAAGGTCCAGCGCGAGCGCTGCTTCTTCCGGTCCATCTCGATGAGGGCCGTGAGGTCGCGGAACTGGAGCGTCGCGTCGAGGAGCAGCCCACCCAGATGTTGATGCCCGTTCGGATGCACCGCCTCGGGCCGGAGCTTCGTCGCCGAGAGCGCCGAGTGCGTGTGGCTCATGCGCGCCTCGCGATGATCTCGGCCAGGCCCGCGAAGGTCGTCACGCCCTGGAGCTCGTAGTCGGGGATCTCGCACGAGAACGCCTCTTCGAGGCGCGAGAGGAGATCGAGGGCCTGGAAGCTGTCGATGCCGAGCGACTTGAAGAGGTCGGCATCCGGCGTCAACGTCTCGCGCGGGCGGCCATAGTGTTGCGCGGCCAGATCGAGGAGGCGGTTCACAAGCGTCGCGGGGGCGGGCATCGGGGACCTCAGAGGCTCAGAGGTAGGGGCGGATGTCGGTCGAGTTGGCAAAGCGCGCGAGCGCCTCGCGCACGGTCGGCTTGGCAAAGAGCGCGACGAACGCGTCTTTCTCGGCCTCGAGCTCGGCGACCTGCAGCGGCTTGGTGAGCCGCTTGGTCGCGGCCACGGCGTCCGGCGAGAAGCGCGCGGTCTGGCGCGCCATGGCGATGGCCACGCGGGTCGCCTCGCCGCGCGCGACCGGGCTCTGGATGAGGCCGACCTCGTAGGCGCGCGGGGCGCCCAGCGTGCGACCCGTCAGCAGGAGATCGCGCAGCAGCGCCGGGCTCGTCTCGCGTGCCAGCCGCGCCGTGCCGCCCCATCCGGGGACGAGGCCGAGGCGCAGCTCGGGGAAGGCGAAGCGCGCGGACTTGTCGGCGACGCGCAGGTCGCACGCCAGCGCCAGCTCGAAGCCGCCACCCATGCACACGCCCGAGATGGCCGCGATGGTCGTGAAGGGCGCCTGATCCAGCGCGTTCATGACGCCGTGGATGCGGTCCAGGAAGACCCGCACCTCGCGCTGCGCGTGCGCCATGTCGCCGCCCGTACCGAGGTGCCTCTCGAGCTCGCGATGGAGCTCGCGCAGATCGGCGCCGGCCGAGAACGCATTGGGCCGCGCCGAGGCGAAGACCATGGCCCGCGGCGGGTGCATCGCAGTGTATTCGAGCAGGGCCTCGAGGTCGGCCAGGGACTGGAGCCCGATCTCGTTGGCCGGCTCGGAGTCCATCGTGACGACGAGGATGTCGCCGTCGCGCACGGCCGAAAGCGTCTGCTTGGCGAGCACGGTCGGGACGTCGAGGCGGGCCTCGAAGCCCGCCGGGGGCTGGACCTCGGTGCTCATCGGTAGAGTTCCTCCAGCGCGGCTGCGAAGTACTTCTCGATGGCGCGCCGCTTGAGCTTCTGGTTGGCCGTGAGGCACCCGTTCTCGGGCGTGAGCCGCTCTTTCGAGACGTGCAACTTGCGGATGCGCTTGTAGTGCGGCAGCTCGGCGTTCATCGCCTCGAGCGGTCCCTCGAGAGAGGCGACATCCATGTCGCCCGTCACGATCGCCACGAGGTGCGCGCGCGCGTGCCCGAAGACCACCGCTTGCTCGACCCCGGGCATCGAGAGCAGCTTCTCCTCGAGCGGCTCGGGCGGGACGTTGTGCCCCGAGCTCGGCACCAGCACGTTCTTCACGCGCCCGATGAGCTTCAGCGATCCGCCCTTGTCGAGGTCGGCCTGGTCGCCCGTCCGGAACCAACCATCGGCCGTGCGGGTCGCGGCCGTGGCTTCGTCCCGGCCCCAGTAGCCGACGAAGATGTTGGGCCCGCGCACCTGGAGCTCGTCCTCTTCGCCGAGCCGCATCTCGACGCCCGGGATGGCCCAGCCGACGCGCCCGGCGATCGCCTGGCCGGGCTTGTCCATCGTCACGATGGCGGTCGTCTCGGTGAGGCCATAGACCTGGTAGACCGGGATCCCCAGCATCTCGAACCAGCGCTGCGTCTCTTCCGGCAGGGCCGCCGAGCCGCAGATGAGGCAGTCGAGGTTCGCACCGATCTGCTTGCGGATCGCCTCGAAGACGACGCGCTTGGCGATGGCCAGCACCGCCTGATCGAGGACGCTGCCCTTGCCCTGACGCACGCGCAGATACGCCGCCTTGCCCTTGTTCCAGAGGCCGCGGATGGGCGCCGGCTTCTCGCTCACCTTCTTCTCGACGCCCGTCCGCACGCGCTCGAGCAGGGCCGGCACGTTGAGATAGTAGTTCGGCTGGGCCGTCTTCATCTCCTCGGCGAGGTTGGTGAGATCGGTCGAGAGCAGGATGCCGCGCCCCCGATAGAGCGTCATCCACAGGACCATGCGCGAGCCCGCAAAGCACAACGGCAGGTAGTGGAAGACCCGGTCCTCTTCGCGTCGCGCGCCCAGCATCGCGCCGATGGCGTCGCGGATGACCGGCAGCATGAAGTCGACGTTGGCGACCGAGTAGACCACGCCCTTCGGTTCGCCCGAGGTCCCGGACGTGTAGATGATGGTCACCGGGTCGGCCGGCGCCCGCGGGAGCGGCGGCGCGGTCACCGGGGTGAAGCCACCGAACAGGGCGTCCATCAGGATCACCGGCGACGCGTCATCGGCGCCCAGCGCCTCGCGCAGCGCCGCCGCGAGCGACTCGTTCTCGGCGATGACGAGGCGCGGCGCACAGTCGCGGATCATGCCCGCGAGCTCGTTGGCCGCCTGGCGCGCGTAGAGCGGCACGGCGATCGCGCCCTCGCCGAGGATGGCGAGATCGGTCGCGACCCAGCGCGCCGAGTTGTTGGCGACCAGCACCACGCGGTCACCCGCGACGACCCCATGGTGGCGGAGCGCGCCGCGCAGGAGGCCGACCCAGCGCCCCAGCTCGGCCCCGAAGGTCGGCATCGGCGTCTTGCCGTGGATCTCGGTGACGAGTGCCTTGTGGCTCGCGGTGCCCAAGACCTCGTAGAAGCGATCGATGAAGCTCATGCGGCCTCGCCATTGCTCGTGGTCGCGGCCTCCTCGGGCGCCGGGGCCACGGGTGCCGAGGCCGCGGCCGTCGGGGTGTCGCTCGGGAACTCGACGAGCAACGCCTGGAGCTCGGCCGAGAGCGGCGGCAGGTGCGCCAACGGATCGCCGTCCCTGCCGAGCCCGGGGCGGATCGGGAAGGCCGGGTGGCGGCGACGCACCGCCTCGACGAAGGTCTGGCCCATCGTGCCCATCAAGCGCAGCTGGCGCGCGACGTCCTTCCTCAGCGCGTTCTTGACCGACGCCGGGTCGGCGAAGACCCGGTCGATACCGGCCGCGACCTTGTCGCCGAGCGCCGCGTCCGAGGTCTCGATGCAGAGCTCGGGGAGCCCCGCGTCACCCAGCAGGTTGCGGATGCGCTCGTCCATGGTGACGCCGACCGCCGGCACGCCCGCCGGCATCGACGTGACGATCGCATGGTAGCGCGACGACACCAGCACCGCGGCCTGGCGGAGCACGCTGACCAGCGTCTTGTGCTCGTGCTCGTCCGAGATGAAGAGCGGGGTGCGCGCCGCATCGGCCGGCTTCTTCTTGTCGAGGCGCTTGGCCAGCGCTTCGGCCGCCTTGCGGTCGAGCGCCTCCATCCCGACCAGCGCCACGAAGACGCCGTGCTTTTCCTGCGCGTGCTCGATGGCCTTGGCCAGCGATTCGATATAGGCCGCCTGCTTGGCCTCGACCGCGGGGCCGTCGGCGTGGAAGTAGACCGACGAGAAGTGGCTCTTGCCGTGGCTCTTGAAGAGCGCCTGCTCGACCCCGCGCTTCCAGTCGGCCGTCACCGGCCACCAGAATGGGTTGATGGGGCAGCACACCAGCACCGGGCTCGTCCCGTTCCAGCCCGCTTTGACGAGCAGCTCGCGACCCACCTCGGGGGCGTGCGGCTCGAAGGTCCAGGCCGTGTCCGCGCCCAGCGACGCCTCGATCTCCAAGCGTTTGAGGACCTCGACCGAGGCCGTGTTGCGCGCGATGACGAGCGCCTGTCCGCAGTAACGGCGGACCATCGCCTCGACCTCGGGGTCCATCGCACCGGCCTCGCCGCCGTAGCCCACCGCGAGCTTCTGCTCGGCGCCAGCGAGCCCGATCGCGCCGACCATGAAGGTCGTCAGCGCGTTGGCGAACTTCGACTTGAACATCGACCCTTCGCACGCGACCACGCCGTGGTGCTGGTGGACGACATCGAAGAGGAACTTCGGGAAGAGCTTCGGCGCCGAGAGCTGGCGCACGCCCGCGAAGTAGCCGCGCGTCTTGTCCGGGTCGAGGGTGAGGATCGACAGGCGCAGGTGGTCGTCGCCCAGGAGATGCCGGAACTGGCGGATCATCTCCTCGACACGCACGTCGGCGCCGGTGTTGCGCGTGCCCGAGTAGCCGACCAGCAAGAGCTCGAGCGGCTGCCCCGGCTTCCACTCGGCCCCGGGATCCACCGGGTAGCGCGCGGCCGCGGCGTCGATGAGGCCCGACATGGTGCGGCGCAGGACCCGGTCCGCGTCGAGCTCGTGCTCGAGGAACTGGGGGATCGTGTGCTTCACGATGAACCCGGCGTTGTCGACCAGCTGGCGCGTGAAGCGACCAAGGTCGAAGCCGGACTTCTTCTTGCCCTCGCTCATGCCGTCACCGCCCCATCGCGTAGCGCTCGGTCCGCCCCATCGCGTGGCGCTCGGTCCGCCCCACTCGTCGCGGCCGGGGTCGTGGCGCCCGCCGCGTTGTCGAGCGGCGCGGGGCCGAGCGGCACGGTCGCGAACTTGAAGTCGGCCTTCTTGGACCACGTGTAGAGCGGCCCGCAATACTGCGAGAACGGCACTGGCGCGTGCCCGAGCTCGGCCACCGCGCGGCTGTTGTCGAAGACCGTGTTCCACGCGATGTACGGCAGGAACACCGACACCAGCGACCCCACCGCCGTCACCACGTTCTTCTGCGACGACCGCGCGAGCGCGTCGGCCGACGCCTTGAAGGTCGGGAAGAGCCACGGTGCGAAGCGGGCCTTGCGCCCGATGGTCTCGGCCATGGCCTGCGACGTGATGCGGCAGGTCTCGGCCGCGGTGCCCGACGACAGGTGATAGATGTCGTGGCGCGGCTTGTCCTTCAGGTGCAGGACGGCGATGGCCTCCGACACCCAGTTGGCGTTGACGATGTCCAGGCGGTCGTCGGGGCGCAGCGGGATGAGGGGCAGGTCCGCGAAGAAGCAGAACGCGCGCACCATGTCGAACTGGCTCGTCTTCTCCATGCGCGAGTCGCCCATGACGATCGACGGCCGGAAGAAGGTCTTCTCGACGTCGGGCAGCAGCTCGCGCGCCATGTGCTCGCAGAACTTCTTGGTGCGTCCGTAGGGGTCGTAGTCCGAGCGGTTCCAGTCGATGCCGTCGTCCTCCTGGACGACTTCATTGCTGCGATGCCCGGCCACGGCGACGGTCGAGACGTGCGAGTAGCGGCGGAGCCGGTCTTCGTCGGCCAGCGCGCGCGCGTACTTCAGCACCGACAAGGTGCCGCGCAGGTTCGTGTTCAGGCAGGCCTTGGCCGACTTGCGGTTCAGGCTCGCGGCGATGTGCAGGATCGACGTCGCCTTCGTCATGACCAGCTTCTGGTCGGCCTTGGACAGCCCGAGATCGGGCGCGTGCAGGTCGCCCAGCACCGGCGTGATGCGCGGCGCGAAGCGGCGGAAGGTCGCCTCGTCCCAGTGGAGCTGGAGGCTCGCCCAGAGCCGCTCGTAGGCCTCGCGCGTGTTCTTGGCGCGGGTGAGCGCCAGGACCTGGACGTCGGGGTCGCGGGTCAGCAGATCCACCACGACGTAGCCGCCGATGAAGCCGGTCGCGCCGGTGAGGAAGATCGTCTCGCTCATGCTCCCATCTCCCCGAGGTCGCGCCCCTCGTCCTCGTCCGCGTCGTGCCCGACCGGGATCTCGTGGGTGGTGTCGAGGTACTCGCGGTCTTCCGCTCTCTCCTCGTCGCTCTTCTCGTCGCCGTCACCGGCGTCGAGCACGGTCACACCCTCTTCGTCGCCGACCATGGGCGGCAGGATGACCAGCGGGATGGCCGGGTCGTCAGGCGGCTCCTTGCCTTCGAGCAGCGGCAGGCACCAGGTGTTCAGCCCCGGATAGAGCACGTCGATCCAGTAGACGCGCCAGTCGATCGCGTCGCCGACCCAGCCGAAGCGCTCGCGCGAGTCGTCGTCCAGCACCTTGTCGAGGGCGCGGATGTGGCCGTTCTCGAAGACCCAGTCGTTGTCGTGGATGAAGGGGCGGTAGATGTCGAAGAGGCGCTGCACGCGACCGAGCTGGCGGTCCGCGCCTTCGAGGAACATCTCGGCGTTGCCCTTCACGCGGTCCAGGGCCGGCCCGACCGAGCGCGAGAGCCCGCGCGGCAACATCTGCCCGACCTGGACCGACTCGAGGGTCTGCTTCAGGCCGCGCGCCAGGCGCTTCAAGCGGTTGGGCGAGAAGGCGTGCTCGACGTCGGCCGGCACCGTGACGTTGTCGAAGAAGCGCTGGACGAGGCGCTCGCGCTTCTTTTCCGAGGTCGCCATGTCCTTGCGCACAGCCAGGTTCACGAGCTCGAAGCCGCGCCCCATGGTGTGCGGGTTGCTGCCCGAGGTGCCGATTTGATAGACCCTATCACTTCTTCCGGCGATCGCCGCAGCGGTGATGGCGATCATCGAGCGCGTCACCGCGTCGACCGGGATGAGGTCGAAGTGGTTGTCGTCCTTGCTCGGGAAGTGGCGGAAGAAGCTCTTGCACAGCCAGAGCAGCGGCCCGGTCGTGTTGATGCCCTCGTTCCAGCCCTTGAACGGGAAGCGCTCGGCGCACTCGATGATGGCGGGGCGGACGATGGTCAGCGACACCTCGCGGCGGCGCTCGTCGGCCTTGCAGCGCGAGAGCAGGATGCCCTCGGCCAGGCCCTTCGTGTACGTGTAGATGTTGGTGAAGCCCAGGAGCTCGGCGCGCGCGGTGGCCGCGCCGATGCGCACGTCGCGCGCCTCGCGCTGAGCTGAATGGCTCTCGGAGTCGGCCTCGTGGCACGCGAGCGCTTGAAGGTGCGCGAGCTCGGCCTCGGGGTCCCAGGCCTTGCCGCGCGGGGTCGTCAGCGCGACCTCTTCGGGGATGTGCCCCTGGCGAAGGCCGGTGACGAAGCACGTCGAGGTGTGCACCAGCACCGCGCGCTCGCAGCGGGCGGCGAGGTCGGCGGCGTGGATGGCGCCTTCGACGTTGACCTCGAGGGCGCGCCGCGGGTCGGGCGCGAAGTCGGTGAGGCCCGCCACGTGGATGATGGCGTCGAGGCGGGGGGCGAGCATCCGGACGGTGTGCTCGCCGAGGCCGAAGAGGGGCTCGCTGACGTCGCCCTCGTGGATCTCGATGCGCGCCCCGAGGAAGGCGCCGAGGTCCGCGCCGAAGCGCTCGCGCAGGGGGCGGAAGGCGGGCGAGCGCGCGGCGATGCGCAGGAAGCGCGCCTCGGCGTCGTGCTCGCGCGAGGCGCGGATGAGCACGTGGATGCGCTGGATCTGAGGCAGATCGATCAAGAGCTGGGCGACGAGGACCTTGGCCAAAAAGCCGGTGACGCCGGTGACGAGGAGCTCGCGACCGGCCATCACCTCGGGCACCGAGAGGGGCGAACGCGCGCTCATCCGCGGGCCTCCGACTCGACGATGGGCCAGTGGTGGTCCTTGGCGATCTTGCGGAGGCGCCAGTCGGGGTGGACCACGCAGGGGTTGCCGACCGCGGAGAGCAGGAGCGCGTCACCGCCCGAGGCGCCATAGGCCAGCGACTGCGCGAGATCGATGTCGTGCTCCTTGGCGAAGGCGTTGGCCCACTGCCCCGAGAGCTGCGCGACGATGGGGTCCAGGAGGCGGCCGGTGGCCTTGCCGTCCTTGACCTCCATGCGGTTGGCGACGAGGTGGTCGGCGCCAAGGCGCTTGGCGAGCGGCGCCACCGCGAGGTCGAGGAGCTCGGTGATGAGCACGACCACGTAGCCGTCGCGCTTGGCGCCCTCGACGAGCTCGACCCCGGGCGCGCGCAGCGCTTTGAGGAGCTGGCGCTCGTAGAGTTCCTCCGACAGGACGTGGAGGCGGTCTTCGCTCATGCCGCGGAGGTTCGACCACGCGAGGCGGGTGGCGGTCTGGGCCTCGCCGAGCGGGGACGCGAGCGAGAGCCCGGCCGCGGCGAGGACGCCGGAGAGCCGCGACACGCGCGCCTTGAACTCACGTTGGTTCAGAACGTAGTAGGTCGCGGGCGGCACGGGGCCGGTCCTGACCAACGGGCCCTCGACCTTGAAGAAAGCGGCTTTCTGCATCGCACCAGTCCTTGGGTGACAGCCCCCTTCAGCACGCAGGGGACCGCCATGGAACGGCGCGTTCTAGCGGATTCACTCGGGGCGTGGAAGCACGGAATTGGCCCCGGCGACAAACGAAAACCGCGTCCGGGCGGACGCGGTTTGGACCGCTTGTAGAGCGGGGCCGAGCGGGTTTATCCGCTTGGTCAGAAAGCGTCGCTCAAAAGGCGATCTGGGCCTGGGTGCGGATGAGCCAGTCGGTCGTGCTGGCACCGGCGAGCTCGCTCATCACCATGGTCGCGTCGGTCTGCCACTTGAGGCTGTGCTTCCAGGGCAGGAA
>JAEUKJ010000630.1 GCA_016792665.1 Deltaproteobacteria bacterium
CCGTCAGGTCGAGTTCCTCCTGGATTTCCCGGGCGAGGCATCCGGCCGGCTCTTCGCCCGCCTCCAGCCGCCCGCCCGGCAACTCCCACTCGTCGCGCTCGTTCTTCAGCAGCACGACCTCGCCGCCCACCAGGCACACGCCCTTGACCGAGACCGGCCAGAGTGGCGAGGCCGCCACAGGGCGCGACTGCCTTAGGCGGCTTCCGCCATCTTCTGCGCCTTGGCGATGGCTTCCTCGATGGTGCCGACCATGTAGAAGGCCGATTCCGGCAGGTCGTCGTACTTGCCTTCGACGATGCCCTTGAAGCCCTTGATGGTGTCTTCGAGCTTCACCAGGGCGCCCGGCGTGCCGGTGAAGACTTCGGCGACGTGGAACGGCTGCGACAGGAAGCGCTGGATCTTGCGCGCCCGGGCGACGACCAGCTTGTCCTCTTCCGAGAGCTCGTCCATGCCCAGAATGGCGATGATGTCCTGCAGCGACTTGTAGGTCTGCAGCACGCGCTGCACGTCGCGCGCCACCTTGTAGTGCTCCTCGCCGACGATGCGCGGATCGAGGATGCGCGAGGTGGAGTCGAGCGGGTCCACCGCCGGGAAGATGCCGAGCTCGGCGATCTGGCGCGACAGCACGGTGGTCGCATCCAGATGCGAGAACGAGGTCGCCGGGGCCGGGTCGGTCAAGTCGTCGGCGGGCACGTAGATGGCCTGCACCGAGGTGATGGACCCCTTCTTGGTGGTCGTGATGCGCTCCTGCAGCGCACCCATCTCGGTCGCGAGCGTCGGCTGATAACCGACGGCGCTCGGGATACGGCCGAGCAGCGCCGACACCTCGGAGCCCGCCTGCGTGAAGCGGAAGATGTTGTCGATGAAGAAGAGCACGTCCTGGCCGCGCTCGTCGCGGAAGAACTCGGCGACCGTCAGCGCCGACAGCGCGACGCGGGCGCGGGCGCCCGGGGGCTCGTTCATTTGGCCGAAGATGAGCGCGCACTTGCTGAGCACGGAGTTGCCGTCCTGCAGCTTCGACTCGTTCATCTCGTGCCAGAGGTCGTTGCCCTCGCGGGTGCGCTCACCGACGCCGCCGAAGACCGACACGCCGCCGTGCTGCTTCGCGATGTTGTTGATGAGCTCCTGGATCAAGACGGTCTTGCCGACGCCGGCGCCGCCGAAGAGGCCGATCTTGCCACCGCGCTGATACGGCGCGAGCAAATCGACGACCTTGATGCCGGTCTCGAACATCTGGATGGACGGGTCCTGGTCCACGAGGTCCGGGGCCGGGCGATGGATGGGGCTGTAGCGCACGGCCTCGACCGGGCCCGCGCCGTCCACCGGCTCGCCGACGACGTTCATGATGCGGCCCAGCGCACCCTCGCCGACGGGCACCGAGATCGGGGCGCCCGTGCTCTTGACGGGGAGGCCGCGCACGAGACCGTCGCTCGAGTCCATCGCGATGGCGCGCAGCACCGAGTCACCGAGATGCATCGAGACCTCGAGGGTGAGGTTCCACTCGACGTCGCTGATGGCCTTGTTGGTGACCTTGAGAGCGGTCAGGATCTTCGGGAGGGTCCCGGCGGGGAACTCCACGTCGACGACCGGTCCGATGACCTGGGTGATCCGTCCCATCGCGAGGTTGTCGGCTGCCATTGTCGGATTCTCCTATTGCGGGCCAGCGAGCGGGGGCGACCCGTGCTGCGGATGCGGGCGAAGGCTCGCCCCATGGGTTCGGCTCGGGGCGCCAGCGCGCCCCATCGCGGTGATTAGAGGGCTTCCATGCCCGAGATGATCTCGATGAGCTCTTTGGTGATCGCCGCCTGGCGAGCGCGGTTGTACTGCATCGTCAGCTTCGAGATGAGCTCGCCGGCGTTCTTGGTCGCCGAGTCCATCGCCGACATGCGCGCGCCCATCTCCGAAGCGACGCTCTCCAAGAGCATGCGCAGGATCTGGACGGTGATGTGGCCGGGGATGACCGAGTCCATGATCTCGCGTTTGCCGGGCTCGTAGATGAAGTCCGGCAGGTACTTGCCCTCGTCGATGGGGGCGGGGACGATCGGCAGGAGCTGCTCGACCACGACCTTCTGGGTCATGGCCGACTTGAACTCGTTGTAGACCACGTAGAGCGCGTCGAGGCCTTCCTCGGTGAAGCGCCGGATCGCGTGCTCGGCGATCTCGGACGCCTTCTCCTGGCTCGGGTCGGTCAGGATCTCCTTGAAGACCATGTTGACCTGGACGTTGCGCCGCTTGAAGTACTCGACGCCCTTCCGGCCGACGATGTCGAGCTCGATCGACTCGTGCCCACGCTCGTTGGCGCGGATGTAGCGGTCGGCGGTGCGGTTGATGTTCGAGTTGAACCCGCCGCAGAGCCCGCGATCCGACGTCAGGATGAGGAGCTCGACCTTCTTCGGCTCGCGCTGCTCGAGCAGCGGATGGTCCGAGAAGTCCGCGCGCGCCGCGAGCTGCGAGATGATGTCGCGCGTGCGGTAGGCGTAGGGACGCAGGGTCTCGATCGCGGACTGCGCCTTGCGCAGGCGCGACGCCGCGACCATCTTCATCGCCTTGGTGATCTTGGCCGTGTTGCGCACCGAGCCGATGCGCTTGCGGATGGCCTTGAGCTTCGACATCGAAAGCCTCTCACTTCACCGTGGGCTTGAAGACGCCGTTGAACTCACGCACCACGGCGACCATGCGCTCGCGGATTTCCTTCGTGAGGTCGGCGACCTTCTTGATGTCCTCGAGGAGGCCGCTGTGGCGCGCGCCGACGAACTCGAGGAGCTCCTTCTCCCAGCGACGCACGTCGCCGACGGGGATCTCCATGAGGAACGCCTCGGGCGCGGTGCCGGCGAAGATCACCAGCGACTGGACCTCCATCGACATCGGCTGGTACTGCGGCTGCTTCAGGAGCTCGACCAGGCGCTCGCCCTTCTGGAGCTGGCGCTTGGTGGCCGCGTCGAGGTCGGAGGCGAACTGCGCGAAGGCGGCGACGTCGCGGTACTGCGCGAGGTCGAGCTTCAGCGAGCCCGAGACCTTCTTCATGATCTTGGTCTGCGCGGCGCCACCGACGCGCGACACCGAGATGCCGACGTTCATCGCGGGGCGGACGCCCTGGAAGAAGAGGTCCGTCTCGAGGAAGATCTGGCCGTCGGTGATCGAGATCACGTTGGTCGGGATGTAGGCCGAGACGTCACCGGCCTGGGTCTCGATGATCGGCAGCGCCGTCAGGGACCCTCCGCCCAGCGAGTCGTTGACCTTCGCGGCGCGCTCGAGGAGGCGGGAGTGGACGTAGAAGACGTCGCCCGGATACGCCTCGCGGCCCGGCGGGCGGCGGAGGAGCAGCGACATCTCGCGGTAGGCCGAGGCCTGCTTCGAGAGGTCGTCGTAGATGATGACGGCGTGCATCCCGTTGTCGCGGAAGTACTCGCCCATCGTGCAGCCGGTGTACGGCGAGAGGAACTGGAGGGTCGCCATCTCGGACGCGGTCGCCGACACGACGATCGTGTACTCCATGGCGCCGGCCTTCTCGAGCTTCGCCACGACGTTGGCGACGGTCGACTGCTTCTGGCCGATGGCGACGTAGATGCAGAAGAGCTCGTTGCCCTTCTGGTTGATGATCGTGTCGATGGCGATGGCGGTCTTGCCGGTCTGACGGTCGCCGATGATGAGCTCGCGCTGGCCGCGGCCGATCGGCGTCATCGCGTCGATGGCCTTGAGACCGGTCATCATCGGCTCGTGCACCGACTTGCGCGACATGATGCCCGGGGCCTTCAGCTCGACGCGGCGGAACTCGGTCGTCTCGATCGGGCCCTTGCCGTCGATGGGCTGGCCGAGCGCGTTGACGACGCGCCCGAGCAGCGCCTTGCCGACCGGCACCTGCACGATCTTGCCGGTGCGCTTGGCGATGTCGCCTTCGCGGATGGTATCGGCCTGACCGAGCAGCGCCACGCCGACGTTGTCCTCTTCGAGGTTCAGCACCATGCCGCGGACGCCGCCCGAGAACTCCAGGAGCTCACCGGCCATCGCGTTCTCGAGGCCCGACAGGCGCGCGATACCGTCGCCCGCCTTGATGACCGTGCCGGTCTCCTGGACCTCGACCTTCTTGTCGTAGTCGGAGATCTGCGCCTTGATGATCGAGCTGATCTCGGCGACGCTGATGTTCATCTGTCTTCCTCGGGCTGGGTGGGACGCGGCCCACGGGTTCGAAGCGGTTGGTTCTCAGAGGGTCTCGGCCCGTCCCGCGCGACGTCGTCGCAGCGGGGCCAGACCGCGTTGGTTTGGGTCAGGCGGCGCCGGTCAGGCGGTCGCGGAGCGTGGCGAGCTGCGTGCGCAGGCTGCCGTCGAGCACCACGTTGCCGACCGTCGTGACCACCCCGCCGATGAGCGAGGGGTCGACGCGTGCGTCGAGGGTCACCTGCTTGCCGGTCAGGCGGTGCAACGAGGCCTGGATGCGGCCGAGCTCGGCCTTTTCGAGCGGGACCGCGCTGGTCACGGTCGCGCGCACGCGACCCGACGACTCGTCCAGGAGCTCGTTGAAGCTCTGGACCATGTCGGCCAGGTGGTCCAGGCGCCCGCCCTCGAGCACGACGAACAGGAAGTTCCGCGTCGTCGGTGCGAAGAGGAAGCGCGCGAAGATCTTGTTCAGGATCTCCTTCTTGTCCGCGAGCGGGGCCGCGGACTTCAAGACCGTCATGAGCTCCTGCGAGCTCGCGAGGGTCTCGGCGAAGGACTCGAGCTGCTTCGCGATGACGGCCGGCGCGGTCTGGCCCTTCGACTCGTTGCAGAGGTCGAAGAGGGCGCGGGCGTAGCGGCGTGCAAGCGGGGACTGGCTCATCGTCCGTACTCTCCAACGGTCTCGGGGGGGCTCAGGCGGCCTTGTTGATGTCGAGGCGATCGAGCTTCTCGAGCTGGTCGACATAGGTCGTCGCGAGCTTCTTCTGCGAGGCCTGGTCGAGCTTCTGGCGGACCTTGGCCTCGGTCGAGGCGAGGACCTGCGACACGAGCTCGCGCTCGAGGTCTTCGCGCAGCTTGGCGAGCTCCTGCTCGAGCGACTTCTTCGCGTTGAGCCGCAGCTTGTCGGCGTTGGCCTGGGCCTCGGCGAGGATGCGCGACTTCTCGCGCTCGCCGTCGGCCTGGAACTGCGCGCGGATCTGAGCGATCTCGCCTTCCAGCCCGGCCATGACCTTGTCGAGCTCGGCGAGGCGCGCCTCGGCCTCCTCGCGGAGACGGGTCGCGGTCTCCATCTCGTGCTTCACGGCCTCGTGACGCTTGAGGAAGAACTTCTTGATCGGCCCCTTGAGCACGGCCCAGAGGAGGACGACCAGCACGACGAAGTCGAGGATGTAGAAGCCCTCGACGTTCCAGCGGAAGCCGTGGCCGCCAGCCGCGAGCGCCGGGGTCGAGCCGAGTGCGACGCCAAGGACCGCCAGGAGAGCGGAGGAAGTTCGGTGCGCTTTCATCAGGCGTTGCCTCCGAGCAGCTTCGTCGCGAGGTCATTGGAGAGCTGATCGGCGTGCGACTTCATCTCCGAGCGCGCCTTGTCCCCGAACTTCACGAGCTCGCCCTTGGCCAAGAGGACCTTCTTGTCGGTGTCCGCCTGGACGGCCGCGGTCGTGGCGGCTGCGGTCGCGCTGGCTTCCTGCTTGAGAGCCTCGCGGATCACGACGGCGTCCTGACGTGCCTTGCCGAGCCGACGCTCGTAGTCGAGCTTGGCCTCGGCGGCCTTCAGCTCGAGCGCCGAAGCGTCCTCGCGCGCGCCGCCCATACCCTTCTGGCGCGCTTCCTGTGCGGCGATGAGGGGCTTCAGCACGATGAAGTGGAGGAGCACCGCGAAGACGAGGAAGAGGCCGAGCATGAAGACCAGGGAGAGGTCCACATCGACCATGCCCGCGGAGAGGACGCGCGCGCCCTCGTCGAGTGCGTTGTCAGCGGCTCGAGCCCCGATCTGTCCAAGGTGATGGGTCAGTTCCATCTCGCCACGCATCTCCCGAGCCCCGTTGCCAGGCCCTTCAAAGCGGCGGGTGGTTAACACGCAGGGGGTGGTGCGTCAAGCGCATACCGGAGGCGTTGCGAGGGCGTGGAATCGGGCGATTCGTGCGGGTTTGAGGGCCACGCGATGTCGCCCGGGGCAGACCATGACGCGGCGCGTCATCACGGCTCGCAGGGCACCCCGAGGTCGCCTTCGCCCGGGCAGGTGTCGCAGGCGCAGTCTGGGCAGCGGCGGTAGACCGCGGCGTCGTCGATCCACACGCCCTCACCGTCGTTGGCCTCCGCGTCGACCGTATCGAAGCGCCAGCCGATCGAGACGGTGCGCCCCGCCCAGGGCGTGAGGTCGAGCGCGATCGGGCGCCACGCCGCGAGGGTGGTGCCGCCAATGGCGGTCGAGGTCCACACCGTCTGGGGCAAGACGCGTCGGCCGTCGGGCAGGACCAGCGCGACCAGAGCTTCGAGTCGGTCCACGCCGCCTGGGTTGTCGAAAGACGGGGCCAGGTCCCACTCGGTCGAGAGCCAGAGCGAGAAGCCGAGGGTCGGCGGGGCAGGGACCGCAAGAGCGTTGCTCGGCGGCACGGTCGGGACCACGACGGGAGGGCTCCACGCCTCGCCGCGCGCGGCCTCGCCCGGCATGGCGATCCCTGCGCCGTCGGGTCGTCCGAAGTGCAGCGCCCGCTGGCCGCTCACACTGCGGAGCTCGCTCGAGGCCCACGGGCCGCTGAGGGTCCAGCCGTCGAGCGCGTCTTCGAACGAGCCGCCACCCGGGAAGCTCGGCATCGGCGCGCAGCACGCCGGGTCGATGACCTGCGTCAGCGCGCACCGGCCCTGGGTGCAGGCGGCCTGGTCGCAAGGGTCGGGGCGGGCGCAGGTGGTCGCCGCGGCGCACGGCTCACAGGCAGTATCTTCGCTGCCGCGGGGCGGCCCGAGCACGACGAGCGCGTCGTCCATCGGGCGCACGCTGGCCACCGGGGTGAGGCGTGCCTCGTGGCAGGCGTCGCCGCCCGAGGCCGTCCGGTCGGCTTCGCAGGCGGTCCGGACGCGGAGCTTGCCGATGGCGACACCCTCGTGATCGTTGTCGCGCCCATCGCCCGTATCGAAGCGGAGGCGCAGGCGAATGGTCTGGCCGGCCCATGGGGTCAGGTCGGCCAGCACGGGGGTCCAGCGGCCGACGGGGATGGGGTTTCGGCCCGAGGACCAGAGCGAGGCCTCGAAGCGCTCGCCCACGAGCGACAGCTCGAGCGCGTCGAGCGGCGTCGTGAGGCCGGCCGTCGCGGGGACGTCCATGCGGACCCAGAGCTCGACGAGGCTCGCGACGTCACTCGGCACGATGAAGCTCGTGGTCTCGGCGCTCATGGCGACCGGTCCGCCCGGGGCGAGCACCTCGCAACGCGGCCCGAGCGATCCACCGTGATAGCTCGGGCAGAGGAGGTCTCCCGCCCTCAAGGTCGGGGCGCCGAGGAAGGTGCGGAGTGGCGAGAGGTGCCAGGTCAGCCGCTCCGAGGGGGCCTCCACGACGCGCAAGGCGGCGATGCCTTCGGTCGTCATGGGGAGCTCCCAGATCGTCTCGTCGCAGCGCGCGTTGCCGAGTCGGAGTCTCTCGATGCAACCGAGGGGCGCACACGTCGCTTCACACGTGGCCGAGCGCAGCGCGCTGTCCACCGCACACGGACCCTCGACGACGCAGCAGCTCGGGACGTAGCTCGGCACGCAGCGCGCCGAGACGCACGAGACCGCGAGACAGCACCCAGCGTACGGCGCGCAGTCGAGGTCGGTCGTGCACTCCGTCGTGCCGAGGTCGGGGAGGTCGCTCTCGACGCTGTCCTCGGCGGCGTCTCGCGTGTCGGTGTCCTCGGGCGCGGGCGGGCGTGGGATGAGGTCGCCGCACGCGACGAGGGCGAGGCCCGCGGTGAGGCTCAGGGCGCGGCTCGCGAGGCCGGAGGCTGGAGAGGAGGGCGCCGATGAACGTGATTGCGACACGGCGAGACCGTACCGAATCCGGAGGCAGAGCTCACGTTCGTTCGTGCGACCCAGGCAGTTGTCTGAGCCCGAAACGCAAACGGGCGCCCCGGTCTCCCGGAGCGCCCGCTCACTTTCTGGCTGGCGAGGGCGTCTGCCCTCACCTCATCACCGTGGAAAGCCTGGCCGAGCCAGGCTGCCCAACGGCCTCATCATCACGGCGCGCAGTAGTTGACCGGCGTGCCGCCGGCGCTCTTCGAGAAGCAGCCGCTCGCGGTCACGCCGAACGAGTCGGTCGTGCCGTTGCAGGTCTTGGCGGTCTCTTCGGTGCAGTCGGCGGCCGTCTCGCAGCCGGGGATGCAGGCGAAGCTCGGCGCGGCGGCCGTGCCCAGATTGCCGCAGATGAGGTCGCCCGGGCAGTCGTAGTGGCTCGTGCAGGTCTGGCACTCCTGGTCCTTCAGGCACAGCCCGAAGCTCCCCGAGTTGGCCTCGTACGCGCCCTTCCTGGGGTAGCGCACGCGCTCGGTGCAGGTCGTGCCGTTGCCGCAGTTGTTGTCCGAAGCGCAGGGCTTCGAGCAGTAGCCAAGCGTCGTGCTGCCGACCTCGGTCACGCAGATACCCGTCGCGCACTCCTCGATCTCGGCCTCGGGGTTGCAGGCCTGGCCGACGGTCTTGGTGCCGCGGGTCGCCACGTCCTCCCACACCTGGAGGCAGAGATGCTCCACCTTGGCGGGGTTGCTCGGGTTGTTCGAGATGATGTTCGGGAAGCAGGCTTCGGCGCCGTCGCACGCGAAGTCGTCCGAGCAGTCCGAGGTCGAACCGAAGTCGAAGAGGCAGAGGCCGACGTAGTTGTTGGTCGTGAAGTCCTGCAGATCACCACCGTAGCCGTAGAGGAAGGTGTCGCAGTAGCCGGTCACGGGCTCCTCGCCGAGGAGGTCGAACTGGCCGCACTGCGACGAGGCGGTGCACGGCTGGGTGCAGAAGCTGGTGGTGTCGTTGATCGGGAAGCAGAAGCCCGAGCGGCAGTCCGAGAACGAGGTGCAGCTCGCCCCGAGCTCACCCTTGCCGGCGGCGAAGCCGGTCACGGCCTTGCACTTGCCAGCGAGGTTGTAGGGGCCGTCGGGGTCGAGGACGCCTTCCGACTTCCAGTTGGGGACGATGTAGAAGTCGCAGGCCTCGTTGGCGCCGCAGTCGCTCTGGCTGAGGCAGCTGCCGGTCGAGCCCGTGAAGTCGGTGCAGAAGAGCAGCGGGAGGGCGAAGGTGTCGTCCTCGGCGCGGATGTACTGCTGAGTGGTCGCGTTGTAGCAAGCGCCGTCGGTGCCCGTGCACGCATTGCCGGCGCCGCAGTCGGCGTCGACGTTGCAGGCGATGAAGGACTCCGTGTACTCGTACATGGTGCAGAGGCCATTGGCCCCGCACTGCGAGTCCTTCGAGCAGACCTGCGAGCACTTCTCACCGAGGCAGAGGTCCGACTTGCAGACCGCGCCGCCGTTGACGACCTGGTTGTCGGTCGGGTCGGGGTCGCAGGCCTGGCCGAGGCCGACGCCGTTGGCCTGCTCGGCCGCGCAGCGGTTCTCGGGACCGGCCTCGTTGACGCTGCCGTTCCAGCCCCACTGGCAGGTGAAGCCCGGGCCGCAGCCGAGCTCGTCCTCGCAGTTCTTCGGGCCGCAGCGGCCGAAGGACTCGGTCTCGGTCAGCTGGAGGGCGCCGCACTCGAAGGCCGAGCAGTCGAGGTCGGTGGTGCAGGTGGTGCCCGGCTTGCCGGTGCAGGTGCCGTTGTTGCAGACGCCAGCGCCGGTCGTCGTGTCGCAGTCAGCGTCCGCGGCGCAGGCCGTGGCGCAGCCGAAGAACTCGCAGTAGCCCGACTTGCAGAAGTTGACGTCGCCGTTGGCGGGGTCGTCGTTGCACGCGCCGCCGATGCCGACCGCGCCGCCCCAGGTGCCGGCCTTGTAGTTGGCCACGCAGTGACCGGTCAGCTCGCCGAGGATCGACGTGAGCTCGCAGGCCTCGCCCGAGGGGCAGTCGGCGTTCGAGTCGCACCCGGCGAAGGTGGTGCCGGGGACGCACAGGCCGACGGGGTTGGCGGTCGGCTGGGCGAAGTTGACGCAGCGGAAGGTGTCGCCGGCCGGGCCGTTCGCGATGTCCGCCGGGTTGCAGTCGTCTTCCTGGTCCGCATCGTTGACGCCGTCGTTGTTGGCGTCGCGGTAGATGAGGCAGGACTGGGTGCAGACGCTGTTGTTGAAGACGTTGGTCCAGTCGCGGAAGATCGCGAAGACGAAGCGTCCGCCCGAGGCGTGGGAGAGGCACGCGCCGCTGGCGCACTGGGCGTCGAGGCAGGCCGGGAAGTTGGCGCTGGCCGGGGTGCAGGTCGCGGTGATGCCGCAGAAGGCGCCGAGCGGACCGCCCGGGACTTCGCAGCGACCCGCCGCGCTACAGACCGTGCCCGGCTTGCTGTCGCAGGTGCCACAGTTCCGGCCCGCGAAGGTGCCGCACTCGCGCGTGCCGCAGCCACCGGTATCGGTGTCGGTCACGTCGGTGTCGCCCGTCGTGGCGTCCGTGTCCGGGTTGGTATTGGTGTCGGTCGCGTCGGTCGTGTCGGTGTCACCCGCCGTGTCCGTCGTGTCCGTGGTGTCGGTGGCCGGATCGTCGTCCCCACAGCCCGCGGCAGAAAACGATGCCACCGCCAGGATCGTGAGCAGCTTGAAGTTAGCTGGTCTCATGCGCTTCCATCCTCAATGGAGACCGCCTGGTCCCATCCAATCTACGCGGTGGCTGTGGCGGTCGTTGCCCGCCCGGCTTCCCACCATGGGCTTCCGGACAAATTCGGCCGTGTTTTCGCGAAGTTTCACCCAACCCGGTCGAATAGGGGCGAAATCTACGCAGGGGGGCACCCCAGTGTCAAGGGTGTTTCCGATCGCGAACCCCCCGGGGCCCCGCAATCTACGCGGTTCTCGCAGCTTCGCGCGGGGGATTCGTTCCCGCGGTCCCGCAGAGACAGGGGGGCGAGGTTACCCGTCGAGCCTCCCGAAGGGGCCGGGGATTGCCGGATAGCAGGAACATGCTAAAGAACGATAGGCTGGAGAACGTCAAGCTCTCCTGCCCCCGGTCGAAAGTCGAAATCAGACGCGAGGACGAAAGACGGTCGGGTGATGGCGACGAAGAGAACGAGAAGCTCCTCACGACACGCCGTTCGGTGGGTCGATCCTCCCCGGCCCGAAGCGCGACGCTCGGGCGCCCAAGCACGGAAGCGCCATGTTCTTTAGCTGCACGACCTGCGGTACACGCCTTCAGTTGCCCGATGAGCAGGTCGCCAATCGCATCCTCAAGGTCCGGTGCACGAGCTGCAGCGCGGTCATGGTGGTGCGGGACCCGACGACCGGTCGCTCCGAGAGGCCGTCGGATGTCGCGTGGTTCGTCGCGGTGGGCGGGCAGCAGCGCGGGCCGATGCCTTTGGAGGAAGTGCGCGCTCTGGTGCGCGATGGGAGCGTCACGGCCAAGTCGTATGCGTGGGCGGCCGGCATGCCGCAGTGGGCCAAGGCGGGAGAGATCCCTGGGCTGAAGGTCCTCTTCATGGCGCCGCCTCCGTTGCCGGAGCCGCCTCCACTGCCGCCAGGTCCGCCGCCACAGGCGGTCGCGAGCGACGCGCTGGCGATGATGGGAGGCGAGATGGACCGCCTCCGAGCCGAGCAGCAGGCGGAGCGGACGCGCGCCGAGGCCGAGCTCTCGCGTTCGCGTGCCGAGCAGGAGGCCCAGAAGATCAAGGCCGAGGAAGAGCTGGCCAAGGCTCGGGCCGAGCTCGAGGCCGCGCGTTTGGCGACCGAAGCGGAAGCGCACGCGCGCGCCGCGGCCGAGGCACTCGCCCGCTCGGAGGCCCAGGCGCGGGCTCGAGCGGAGGCTGAGGCGAAGGCCGCGGCTGATGCGAAGGCCGCGGCTGATGCGAAGGCGGCGGCTGATGCGAAGGCTGCCGCTGATGCGAAGGCCGCGGCTGATGCGAAGGCTGCCGCGGAGGCGAAGGCTGCGGCCGATGCGAAAGCTGCGGCTGATGCGAGGGCTGCCGCTGATGCGAAGGCTGCCGCTGATGCGAAGGCTGCCGCGGACGCGAAGGCGGCGGCTGATGCGAAGGCCGCGGCTGAATCGAAGGCTGCCGCTGATGCGAAGGCCGAGGCTGATGCGAAGGCTGCGGCTGATGCGAAGGCCGCGGCTGATGCGAAGGCTGCGGCTGATGCGAAGGCTGCGGCTGATGCGAAGGCCGCGGCTGATGCGAAGGCCGAGGCTGATGCGAAGGCTGCGGCTGATGCGCAGGCTGCGGCGGATGCGAAGGCCGAGGCTGATGCCAAGGCGCTCGCGGAGGCCGAGTCCAGGGCGCTCGCGGCGGCGGCGGCTCTCGCGGCCCTCGAGGCAGAGACCCAGGCGCTGGCCGCGGTTGCCGAGGCTGACGCAAAAGCCGCCCTCGAGGCGGAGGCGCGTGCGGCGGCGGCGAAGGCCGAGGCCGACGCCAAGGCTGCGGTCGAGCGCGCGGAGTCCGACGCTCGCATCAAGGCTGCGATGGCCAAGGCCGAGGCCGAGGCGAAGGCCGCACAGGACGCCAAGGCTGCGAAGGCCGCCTCAAAGGCTGCTTCGAAGGCCTCAGAGCACGCGAAGAAGGCCGGCAAGGCGGAAGCCGAAGCGAAGGCCAAGAGCGACGTGGCGCGCGGTGCGGCGGATATCAAGGTCGGGCCCGCTGCGTCGGTCGACGACGACTTCTTCAAGGTCGCGGCGCCTGCGGCGGCGCCTCCGGACATTTTCGCGAACCTCGAGGTGAAGCCCGAAGAGGCGGAGGTCATCGACTTCCGCAAGACGATGCGGACAGGACGCCCGGCGACCTCGCCGCGGACCCCGACCCAGGCCGAGATGGTCGCACTGCGCCAGGAGATGTCGGTCGTCGCGCGCCTCGAGACCTCGAAGAAGAAGCGCTGGGTCTGGATCGGAATCGGGATCGCGGCGGCGGTCGCCATCGCCATCATCCTTGTCAACGGGCCGCTGCGCAGCGAGCGCATCGATGACGTTGTCGCTGCCGGCAAGAAGGGCTTCCAGGAGTCGGTCAAGAAGGAGAGGCCCGCGCAGGCGGCCCCGGTCGAGGCCAAGCAGGACCCGGTGGCCGACCCGAAGCTCACCCAGGCGGAGCCTGTCGGGACCAAGCCCGCCGGGACCGCGGTGCGCCCGAAGGTCGAGAGGGCCGAGAAGGTCGCGGTGGCTCCCGAAAAGGACAAGCTGAGGAGCCTGACGGCCGAGCAGTTCGCGGCGCTGACCGAGGATGACGTCGGCAAGACCGAGGTCAAGCTCGCCTTCGACGCCAACGAGATCGCGCGCAAGGCGGCCGAGGAGGCAGCCGCGAAGAAGGCGGCCAACGCCAAGTCGGCCGATACCCTGGCCGAAGAGGTCGCCGCCACCTTCGGCAAGAAGAAGTCCCAGTTCGCCAAGTGCAGCAGCGACTCGCAGGAGCGGGTGAAGGTCATCTTCACGGTGTCGCCCGTCGGCAAGATCTCGAGCTCGCACGTCGAAGGCACGCGCGACGAGACCAAGTCGAGCTGCATCCAGGGGATCCTCGGGCGCTCGGTCTTTCCGGCCGGCGACAGCGAGCTCACCTACAGCCAGACTCTGGTTCTCTGAGCCGCGTCGCGGGGGCGGAATGGAGCCGGGGGTGCTGGGCTTTCTCGACACGCCCCGGCGTGGTACGCCTCGTCATGCCGAGCATCGTCCAACGATTGTCACGGCGAGGTACCGTTCCGCTCGCGCCCCCTCACGCCCTCGGATTTGCACCCCAGCGCCTTCGCGCTACCCCCGCCACCACGCGCCACGCGGCCACGGGGGAGAATTCCTCGGAGTCATCGATGAAGAACCCGCTCGCCATTCTCCTCGCGTTGGCCGTCTTCGGCTCGACCCCCGCGCTATTCTCGTCGCGAGCGCTCGCGGCCCCTCCGGACGTCACCACGCTGCGGCCGGTCAACTACGACTTCGTGGCGTGGTCCACGGACAGCGCCTACGTCCTCTTCAAGCTGCAGGACCCGAACATCCCCGGCCTCATCTTCCAGGTGCGCGTCGCGGAGACCGGCGAAATCCTCAAGATGGGCAGCAAGAACGCGGTCTTCCCGTCGCAGAGCGCCCCGGGCAGCGACGAGGAGAAGAAGTTCGTCAAGCAGATCCTGACCGGCACGAAGGTCAAGGTGAACGGCGAGCCGGTGAAGTTCGACCAGGCTGGCGTCGCGGATTCGACCCATCCGACCAAGTCCGACATCATGCTGCTGACCGGCCAGAAGGGCGACAAGTTCGTCATCATGGGCGTGCGCGGTGAGCGCTCGAGCCGCTATGACTCGTTCGACCTGCTGAAGGACAAGGCCGGGACGTTCGCGAAGGCCTATCAGAAGGCGCTGGTGTGGGACAACGACGGGAAGAACTTCCTCCTCATCTACCACCAGAACCTGGACAGCAAGGACACCCCGTTCGAGGGCGACTTCTTCTCGATCCAGAAGTTCAAGTCCTCGAAGGTGAAGAGCACGAGCACCGAGGAATGAGCGTGGGGGCCAATGCCCCAGAGGCCGGGCCGCCCGAGGCGGGCGCGCCCGAGCTCGAGCCGCTGGTCGAACCCGAGCTGGTCGGAGACCGTCCTTTCACGGGGCGACGCGTTCCGCTGACCGAGCCGCGATCGTTGCTGGGGCCTTGGGTCAAGGTGGTGTTGTTGGTGCTGGCGCTGATCGGCATCCTCGTCTTCCACCAGACCATGAGCCACCAGGTGGCTGGCTGCTATCAAGAAGTCGCGACTGCGCCAGTGGCCGGGGGCGATGGGGCGGTCGAGCCGGGCGCACCGACGAAGGCGCCGGCGAAGCCGAGCTCGCCGTTCGCGAACGAGGTGGAGATCCAGCTGAGGCCCAAGGCGCGGCCGACCCCGTAGCTGCACGTGGCCGCGCGCGGTCCACCGCGGGTCCGATCTGCGGATAACGCACTGCGTTGTTGGGGTGCGTCATCGTAAATCCGATGGGTTATGGAAATTTTGACGCGCCGCGTTGGGGCGGTCTTGACCCGTATGACGCGGTGCGTCATCTTGCTTTCGTGGTCGTGAGGAGAGCCCCCTCACACCCCACCCACGGAGGCGATCATGGCTACGGCAGTCCAGTTCGAAGCGGAGAAGCAGAACACCAACGCGTCGCAGACCCCGGCCAAGGCCGCGTGGGCCGACAAGGCCAAGAGCGCCATCGCGAGCCTCGGCCTGAAGGAGCGCTTCGAGAAGGTGCAGGAGAACTTCCAGACCGTTCGCGGCCAGGTCGTCAAGAACGTGGCCGAGGTCCAGGGGCAGCTGAACGAGCTCAAGACGAAGCTCGACCCGAAGCCGGCCGTGGCGAAGGTCCGCGAGGCGCTGAAGCTCGAGAACCTGAAGGCCCTGGTCGCCAAGAACGAGCAGGTCGCCAAGGTCCAGAAGACCGCGGAGAAGGCCGTTCAGGACGGGGTCAAGCTCACCCACGACGTCGCTTCGGCCGTCGAGAAGCTCGGCGTCGCGCGCCTCGGGGACCTCCAGGAGCTCGCCAAGCTGGCGGACGTCAACGGCCTCAAGGAGGCTTTCGAAAGCCTCTCGAAGAAGGTCGATCAGCTCAAGAAGAAGGTCGACGGCCTGGGCAAGGGCGGCAAGGCGGCCAACGGTGCGCCCGCGGAGGGCGTGGCCCAAGAAACCGCGGAATGAGTGAACCGGGCGACCGGTTGCCGCGTATAGATGGACATTGACGGACGCCAAACGGCGCCGACAATGAAGCCTCGGGAGGCAAGTCAGACGCCCCCGCAGAGTACGAATGGGTGACCCGATGACCCGGGGCGCCCGATGATTCAGGGCCGGGGACAAAAGGCCCACCATCCGTTTCCGGTCTCGACCCCTTCGGGGAGTCTCGACTGGAGGATCCCCGAGGAGTCGGTGGATCTCGAAGGGAATGTAGAGTGACGGCTACATTCCCTTCACGTTCTTAACCTCAAGGCGCTCGGGTGCTCATGCGGCCCGGGCGCCTTTCTTGTTTGGGCGCGCGGCGCGCGTGAGGCACCGGCGAGTCGCCCGCGGCGCCCGAGCGACGCGGCGAGCAGGGCCGTGAGGTGATGGCGCCCCGGGCGGCAATCTGTATAGTCCCGCGCCATGCGAATCGGCGCTCTGGTCATCAGCTTGTCGTTCATCGCCTCCTCGGTGGAGGCGCATGAGCCTCGGCCGCGCGCCGGCCAAACCGGGCCGTCCGGGCTCGTGGATCTCTCGCGTGCGCACATCCCGCTCGGCGGCGCTGCGGTGTTGACCCTGCCCGGGTCGGTGGACCTCGTCCTCCAACATGTCTCGGAGCAGGCTCTGGGGCTCGTCGATGCGCCGGAGGCCGTGCTGCCGGGGGACACCTCGGGGTGGACGAGGCTTCGCGTCTCGCCGGCGTTCACGCTGATGACGCCCGAGTTGGGGGCGATCGCGGTGTGGCGGCTGGCGGCCGAGATCGATCTCTTGCGCGACTTCTGGCCGGTGGGCTCGGGCCGGGAGGTCGTCGCGGTCGACCCGCGCGGGCGGGCGGAGGCGGGGCTGCTGGGGCAGCGACTCTCGGAGCTGTACCTCGCGGCCGCGGGCACGCACGTCGCGGTGCAGCTCGGGCTGGTGCGTTCGCGCTGGGGCCTCGGCCTGGTCTCGAATGGGGGCGACGATCCGGTCGCGGCGAGCACGGAGAGCCCGTTCGGCACGGCCTATCAGGGCGACCACGTGGTGCGGCTCGGAGTGAGCGCCTTCCCGTTGGGAGGTGGGCTCGGGGCGCCGCCACTGACCGCGTCGGTGGCCTTCGATGGAGTCATCGACGACGACACGGCGCGCTGGAGCGCGGGCGACCGTGCCTATCAGCTCGTGGCGGCGGTGCGCGGTGCGACGGGGCCGGTCGGGCTCGGGCTGTATGTGGCGCATCGATTCCAGGACCACGCCGAGGGCGGCTCGACCGAGGTCACGGTGATCGACGTCACGGCGCGGCTCGAGATCGCCAAGGAGGAAGGTCTCCTCGCGCTGATCGAGGGCGAGCTGGCGACGATTCGCGGGCGCTCGAGCCTGGCCCAGAGCGTCTGGCACGAAGGCTCGTCGGACGTCGACCAGCTCGGTGGGATCCTGCGCTTCTCGGTGCGTTCTGGGGTCTTCCTCGGTGTGCTCGAGGTGGGCGCGGCGTCGGGCGATACGAACCCGTTCGACGACGAGCAGCGCGCCTTCGCGATGGACCGTGATCACCGCGTCGGGATGTTGATGTTCCGGGAGTCGGTGCTGGCGGCGCAGGCCGCGACCATCGACAACCTGTCGAACCCGGACTACCGGGGCGAGGCGCCTCGCGGCGTGCGCCGGCTCGCGACGCAAGGGGCCGTCAAGGGCGCGGTCTACGCAAACCCGCGCATGTCCTTCCGCGTGCTTGGCGAGGATGGCGGGACGGCGGACCCGCGGCTCGACGTGTACGCTGGGTTTCTCTACGGGTCGACCGATGGAGACCTGGTCGATGCCTACTGGTCGGGGCTCGCGGGCGGAGCGGCGCGGGGCTTCCGCAATGGGGCGCCGAGCTCGGAGCTGGGGTGGGAGGTCGATGTCGGGGCCGCGCTACAGGTCCCGGGTGAGGACGTGCGCTGGCGCTTCCGGCTCGAGGGCGCGTGGTTCCAGCCGGGGCGTGCGTTCGCGGATGCGGCCGGACAGGCGATGCCGGGTGTGTGGGGGATCTCGGGTCAAGCGGGGCTTCTATGGTGACGCGAGCGGGTGGGCGCGGGACCCGATGGTGCCGGGTGGGGCTGCTCCTGGCGGCCTGGTGCGGCGGCTGCGTCGACGGGGGCGACTCGAAGTTCGAGGCCGGGGTCGTGCTGCCGAGCGAGGCCCCATTCGGGCCGAAGGTCGTCTTCGACGCGCTGGCGCGACCGGTGCCCGAGGTGCCTTTGCCCAATGACCTCCTCTTGAGGAGCACGCAGGAGGGTGGGGTGGCGTGGAACGTCTCGGAGGCGGCGCCGACCGAGATGGAGCGGAAGATCCGCGAGCGACTGCCGCGGCTCGATGGGTTTGGGACGTTCGCGCCGATCTCGGTCCGGTTCGACGGGCCGATCGACCTCGACACGGTCGACGCCGACTCGGTCCAGGTGGTCGATGTCACGGCGGGCAGCGCGCACCGCGGCGAGCGGGTCGAGCTCGACTTCGGCGAGGGGGCGTTCCCGTTGAAGGGGGGCGGGCGTTTCTGGCCCTTCGACCCGGACCAGGACCTGCCCGACTTCCTGCTGGGGCGCGACAACGACTGGCCGCTGGGTGGCGAGACGCGGCGGGTCTCGCACTACGAGGTCGAGACCTCGACCCTCATCGTGAGGCCGGTGGTGCCGCTGCGACCCGGGGCGCGCTACGCGGTCCTCTTGACGCGCGACATCCTTGGCCTGGACGAGGTCGAGGGGGCGCGGCGAGCGATTCGTTCGCCGTTCCCGTTCAAGGCGCATGCGGCACAGGTCGGGCTCGTGAAGGAGGCGCTGGAGCTCACCGGCATGAGCACCGAGGAGCTCGCCTTCGGCTGGACCTTCCTCACTGCGGATGCGGAGAAGCCGTTGCTCGAGGTGCGCGCGGGGCTCCACGGGCAGGGGGCCTTCGACGCGCTCGCGGCGCGGTTCCCGCCGACGCTTGGGGAGATCCGCGACACCGGGATCGACGTCGATGGCAACGGCGAGGACTATCCGCTCGATGCGCGCGACCATCGCTTCGTGCTGCAGGGGGAGTACCTCGACAAGATCCTGGGCGTGGTCATCGGGCTCGCGCCGGGGTTCTCGGTCGACTTCCGCTACGTCGACTATGTGGCCTTCGGGTCGATGCCCTCGCCTGATGTGAGGCAGGGCGGGGACGACACCTTTCTCGCGAGGTCGGATGCGCCGACGACGATGGTGCCGTGGCTCATCGCCGTGCCGAAGACGACCGACAAGCTGAAGCCGCCCTTTCCGGTGGTGTTCTACTTCCATGGCACCGGGTCATCGCGCTTCGAGTTCCTTGCGGTGGCGAACAACCTCGCGCGGCAGGGCATCGCGACGGTCGCTTACGACCAGGTCGGGCACGGACCCATCGTGCCGGATCTCAAGAAGCTCTTGACGGATCAGGGCCTCGACCCCAGCGCGGCGTCGGTCTTCTTGCCGTTCCTGGCGAGCCTCATCGTGCCGGATCGGGCCGACGAGTTCGAGGACCTGACGTTCGAGGAGGGGTACAAGAAGTTCTCGGAGATCGGGTTCTTCCGCGAGCTGGCGATCATCGGGAGGACGGTCGACACGAGCGGCGACGGGGCGCTGACGAGCTCGGAGAGCTTCTTCTTCGCCGACCCGTTCATGCAGTGCGCGGCCTTCCAACAGGACCTCGTGGACTTCATGCAGTTCGTGCGGGTGCTGCGGTCGTTCGACTCGGCGAAGGTGCCGGCGGCGATCGCCGATCCAAAGAGCGCGGCCCCCGAGGTCTTGATGAAGAGCCTGCTGGCGGGCGACTTCAACGCGGACGGGGTGTTGGACCTCGGTGGACCGGCGGTGCGCATCGGCACCGCGGGCACGTCGCTCGGTGGCATGCACGCGCTGATGGCGGCGGCGATCGAGCCCGAGGTGACGACGGCCTCGCCCATCGCGGCCGGTGGCGGGCTCTCGGATATCCTGCTGAGGTCGACGCTGCGGCAGATCACGCGCGTCATCTACCTGGAGGTGTTCGGGCCGCTGGTCATCGGATGCCCGGACGGGGCGGGTGGCGTATGGCTGTCGTTGAACGACGAGTCGGGGTCGTGCGGGCGGGACCTCGCGGAGGTGTCGTTTGCGCACGTGCCGACCATCGGCTTCGGCGACCGCGTGCGCATCACCGATCTGGTCAACGGAGAGGTCCGCGAGCACGAGGTCGACGCGGACGGCGAAGGCTTTGCGCTCGCGGTGCCGGCCGACAAGTGGGACCAGCTGCGGGTCGAGGTGGTGGGGCTCGGAGGGGTGGCCAGGCAGACGGCCTACGTGCTGACGCCGTATCAGGGGTTGGCGCTGGCGCGGAACTCGCCGGAGCTGCGGCGCTTCGTGGCCATCACGCAGCACGCGCTGGACCGGTGCGATCCGATCGCATTCGCGCGGTCGATCCTGGTCGAGCCGCGCGACGGACAGCCGAAGAAGAGCCTCTTGTTGGAGAACGTCATCGGGGACGAGACCGTGCCGATCTCGACGGGCGTCGCGCTGGCTCGGGCCGCGGGGCTGCTGGGCGATGCGAACGCGTCGCGCCGACGCGTGGGCCAGCTCGAGGAGGCGGGCGTCCTGGAGGGAGCGCAGTACGATGTCGATGACCTCGTCGGGAACAACCCCGCGGAGATGCCGAGCTTCGGGCCGCTGCCGACCGTGCCGAGCGGGCCCGATGGTACGGGCCTGTCCGCGATTCGCTTCGCCTTCGCGAAGGGGCGCCACGAGTGGGTCGCGGGCCCGACCGATGGCACCGAGTATGCCGCGCACACGATGACCCGAAATCGCATCGCGCTGTTCCACGCGTCCGGCGGCACGCGCATCGTCGATGACATCTGCATCGCGGATGAGGCGTGCCCGTTGTTGGACGCCGCGCGCTGAGCCGCTCGGAAGAGCCGCGCGTGGCCACCCATTAGAACGCGCGACGCCGCGGACGCTCGGAAGAGCCGCGCGTGCTCGCCCATACGAGCGCGAGCGAGCCGAGATGGCCGCAAGGAGCAAGTGAAGCGAGCGACGAGGGGC
>JAEUKJ010000641.1 GCA_016792665.1 Deltaproteobacteria bacterium
GGGGTCGGGATGTGGAGGATGTAGCTCTTCACGGTGGCCGCGGTGCGGTCGGGCTTGGGCGGCTCTTCCTTGGGGAGCTCGCCCCACTTGACGACCTGCTTGACCTCCATGTTGGGGAGGATGCCGAACTTCTTCGGCAGCGGCAGGCCCTTGCGGTCGATGATGCGCTGGACCGTGATGATGGGCTCGGTGCGCTGGGCCGCGTAGTCCTTGTACGACATGGACTCGCGAGCATCGACACGGACCTCTTCCTTGCTGACGGCGCGCACGTCGGCCGCGGGGATGGGGTCCTTCTCGGTGACCTTCATGCCGCGCTTCGCGTCGGCCCGGTTCGTCTTCGCGTCGGCTTTTGCGTCCGGCTTCGCGCCGGTCTTCGGGTCGTTCGGCATGATGCAGCACCTCCGAGGGGACCGAGGCTAGCGTGCCCGCGCCGCGGCGTCCAGAGCACGGCCGCCAAGCGTCAGGGCTCCCAGGTCCACTCCGCGACCTGGTTGGCGACCAGGGACACGCTGTGCTCGGTCTTGGCCTCGAGCCCTTCCATGCGGACCTCGAGGGCATGCGTGCCGGGGGCGAGGACCACATCGACGATCGCGCCCGAGGCCACGAGACCCTGGTCACGGCCGTCCACCCAGAGGGTCACCGCGAGGCGGCCGGCGTTGCGCATGCGCAGGAGCCCCTGGCCCGCGGGAGGGATCGGCAGCCCGGAGTTGACCGAGGCCGCGAGCTCCGGGACCTCGAGGCGGTTCTCACCGTCGGGACGGAACAGCTTCTCGAGGCGGACGGCGCCCGGGCCATCAGGCCTCCTCACGAGCACCAGGCGGCGGCCCGCGGGCGCGTCCAGCGCGGTCTCGCTGGCGGCCTCGACGCGGCCGATACGCACGCCGTCGACCAGGACCTCGACGGCGATCGGCTGTCGATTCACGACGAGCACGCGCGCACGGACCGGGGGCAGCGTGACGCGCGCGGTCTTGCCCGGGGCGAGGTCGACCGACACGGTCTGCGAGAGACCGAGCCGTTCGTTGACGGCCTCGATCTCCTGCGGGCCGGGCGGCACGTCGACGAGCCGCATCTCGGAGCGTGCCGCGACGTTGCCGCGCTTGCCACCGTGCCAGCGCAGGTCCCAGCTGTCGTCGCTCGGGTTCTCGACGATGAGGGTCGCCTGCGAGACCTGGCGATAGCGGTCGAGGTCGCCGTCGGGATCGTTGACGCGGTCGGGCTGGGGCTCGGGGCTCGAGCCGCACGCAGCCGCGGTGAGGACGAGCGCGACCGAGAGGGGCAGGGCGATGGAGAGGGCCTTCTTCATGCGCGCATGGTGGTGGACTGGCGGGGCGCAATCAAGCCATCTGCCGCGACGTGGCCTCTGGGCGCGCGCCGCGGGTCGAGCGCGACTCGCACGTCTCGACGATCGCGAGGCGGGGCGCCGTCCAGAGCGCGTCGGGGTTTACGTTGACAAGGTCACCATCCCCCACCAGTATACGCAGCCGCCGGACACGCCCGTTGTCCCTGGAGAAGAGACGATGCCGAGCCAATCGAAGAGCCCTTCGCATCGCAATCCGCACAAGGCCTGGCGGCGCCAGGCTGCTGGCGGAGGCGATCGTCGCTGGACCCAGCGCGCGGTCACGCTGCTGATGATGGCGACGCTCGTGTTCGGGGCGGGCGGGCTCGCCGCGTGCGAGGCCAAGGCCACCCCCGAGGAGTGCGAGTCGGCCTGCTCCAACCTGAAGCGCGTCTTCCTCGGCGTGGTCGAGCGCGAGACCGCCAAGGAAGATGCGCAGAAGAAGATGGGCGCGACCGGGGTCGAACTCGCGCGCGAGACGGCGTCGCTCTTCGTCGAGTTCCTGACCCGCGAGTGCACGCGTCAGTGCAATGCGCGCTCGACCCGCAAGGTCACCGAGTGCCTGCGTGCGGCCAAGAGCGAAGACGACATCAAGCGTTGCTACGAGTAGCACCGCACTGAGAGACGGCATCTGCAGGGGCGACCGGAGCGTCGCGGCGGCGGCCTGCACGGCTACGTCACGCCTTGTCTCTCCCGACGCCCGGCATCTCGCCATTCTCGTTCGCGGCGGCTAGTCGTCTTTGGCGGCGAGGGACAGGGCCTGGTCGATAATCGACTGCAGCTCGGAGTCCATCCCGGGCATCGTGCGCCGCGCCTTCAAGAAGGCCGTGCCCTCATCGCGTGAGCCGGTGAGGCGCACGATGAGGTGCAGGCTCGCAACCGCGGACGAGCGCTCCTGCACGGCCGCGAAGCCGACGCCGGTCCACCACCACGCCTCCCGGTTCTTGGGCTCGACGGCGACCGCGCGCAGCGCCGCATCGAGGACACCCTCGGACTCACCCAGCACCTCGCGCGCCTGGGCCAGCCCGAGGAGTACCTGGGCGTCGTAGGGAAAGGCTTTGTCCAGCGCCTCGAGCTTGGCCTTGGCCCCCTTCATCTGGCGCTTCTGCACGAGCCCGAGGGCCTGGACCTTCTTCTGGTGGAAGCCGCGCGGGGCGGTGGTCCACTGCGCCGTGATGTCGCGCACTTTCTGCATCGCGACGAGCTTCTCTTCGAGGATCGGCAGGCGCGCGTCGTGGTTGTCGATGAGGTCGCCGATGAGGGTCGGCAGCGTCTGCTCGTCGTGATAGCGCGGGAAGGCAGCGTCGGCCGGCTCGAACTTCTGGCCCGTCCAGCGATACAGGTGGTCGATGTAGGTCCATTGGTAAGCCGGGCCCTTGCGACCGAAGCGCTCGCGCACGACGACCTCGATCTTGTCGTCGCGGTCCAGGTCGACGAAGTGCAGCGACTCCACGTGGGGCACGTCGAGCGCCACCCAGCCGTCCTTGCCGAGCGCGATGAGCTCCATGAACTGGTAGTAGCCGGCTTGCCCGCCCTCGCCGCCGAGCAGCACCTCGGGGTCGAGGTCGTTGTCGAGGTCGCGGATGTCGACGACGCGATAGCGGTCCCCAGGCAGCGTGGTCGCGGCCCAGAGCGGGGTCATCTTGTCGCTGCCGACGCGCAGGATGGACGGTGCACAGCGGATCTGCTGCTCGCCGAGGATGGCGGTCGGCACGATGACGACCTCGGGGGCGCGGTCGCTGGAGAGGTCGAGCTTGTAGACCTTGAGGAGCTCGTTCGGCGCGCGCTCGGGGAAGCGCCCGAGCACGTCGCTGACCTTGACCCACGCGCCGCGCTGGACCTTGGCCATCCAGTCATTGGTCTGGAACAGGTAGACCTGCGCGTCGGGGTCGAGCAGCACGGCCTCGGCCTCGGCGCCTTTCAGACGGAACGGATCGCCGTCGTTGAAGCCGAGGATGCCGAGGTCGTACTGACCCTGGTGGGTCTTGGGCTTGGGCTTGGCCGAAGCCGGTGTCGTCACACCCAGTGCCCCCACGAGACACAGCCCCAGCGCGAGCGCGCCCGCGACCCTCGCCGAGAGGGCCAACGGCGCACATGCGGAGGAGGGTCGGGGGAGGGACGAGGTCACGGGACGGGAGGATCCTTCGGAGGCGGCGGGCTTGCGGCGGCGCGGGCCTTGCGCTCGGCCTCGCGCTTCTTGCGACGCTCGTCCTCCTGCTGTTGGAGGAAGGCCGAGCGACGCCCCATGAAGAGGCCGAGCACGAGGCCGACGAGCAGGACGAGTGGGATGTAGAAGATGTGGGAGGAGGTCGGCATGATTACCTCTCACCGAGTCGGGCCAACCGCTCACGCAGCGTCGCCAATTCCGCGCTGAGGCGTCTTTGGCGGATCGCCACCAGCGCGAAGAAGGCCATGAGGATGATCCAGAGGGCCGCATAGGCCGCGCCCAGGAAGTCGACGCCGGTCTTGTCCTGCTCGCAGAGCTTCTGCGCGGCGACGGCGCGCTCGCGCTCGGCATCGCAGTTGCGCAGGAGCCCTTGCAGGTCGCCGGGGGCGACGGTCGGGAGCGGTGCGTCTTCGGTCGCGCCAAAGGCCGAGGGGCGCTGGGGCTCCTCGCGGACGGGCACATCGGCGCGCGAGACGGAGCCGAGGGTGGCGACGACGGCCAGAGACAGCGTGAGCACGGCGGTGCGGAACCGCGCGCCGAGGGGGGATGAAGGCTTCACGAGCGGGCGTCCTCGCGGTCCGAGAGTTCGAGATAGGCGTCCTCGAGCTCGTCCGTGAATGCGTGATGGCGCATGCGGAGGTGCACGAGGCTGGCGGCGAAGAGGAGCACCGACGCGATGGCGACCGCGAAGGTGAGCTGCATGTCGGGGTGCTGGAGGCCGCCGCCCTGGCCGCTGACGACCTGGGGATGGTTGCCGCCCCAGAGCTCGACCGCGACATGGATGAGGTAGACGGCCGGGCCGCCGATGACCGCGATACCGGCGGCGAGCTTGCGGCCCGCGACGTCCTTCTTGGCGTAGGCACGCAGGACGAGGTAGCCGATGAAGAGGAACTGCGTGAGCATCATCAGCACGAGACGCGGTTCCCAGGTCCAGTAGGTCTTCCAGACGGGCTTGGCCCAGAGCGGGCCGGTGATGAGGACGATGGTGCCGAAGAGGACGCCGATCTCGCCGAGCGCGTGGGCCAGGCGGTCGGTGATCTTCGCGATGACCTCCATCCCCTGGCGCGCCGACAAGAACAAGTAGGCGAGCGACGCCACGGCACAGCCCACCCAACCGATGAGGGCCGCGAAGGCCGAGGCGACGTGGAAGTAGAAGATGCGCTGCACCTCGCCCATGGTGCGCTCGCGCGGGGCCACGAAGAAGACGAGGAACAGGGCCACGAGCAGCGCGGCCGCGACCACGTAGGGCATCCAGGTGACGCCGGGGCGCGCGGGCTGGAGATCGGCGTCGGGGGACGAAGCACTCATGGCGCGGTCTCTAGCAGAAATCGGCCCGTCATTCCACCATCGTGCGCCCGAAGACCCAAGGCGCGAGCGCGAGGTAGAGCAGGTCGAAACCGGCCATGAGCGGGAGGAAGCCGACCGGCTCCTCGGCCGCCGGATCGAAGGCCCAGGCCGACAACTTCACGCCCGCCACCAGGACCGGGACGACGACTGGGTAGACGACCACCGGCAGCAGTACCTCGCGCATGCGCACATCGGCGAGCATCGCGCCAAAGAGGGTGCCGACCAACGCGAAGCCCAGCGTGCCGAGGAAGAGGGTCAGGATGAGCGTGAGGATGCCGCTGGTCGGCAGCGAGATCGACACGAAGATGAGCGCCAGCGGGACGACCAGGAGCTCCATCGCGAGCATGAAGAGGAGGACGCCCATGGCCTTGCCCCAGAATACGGCCATCGGGCCGGCGGGTGCCAGGAGAAGGCCCTGGAAGGCGCCGAGCTCGCGCTCCTTGTCCATGACGCGGGCGACGCCGAGGTTGCCGGAGAATACGACCGTGACCCACAGGAGGCCGGGTGCGACGGCGCGCGTGGCGTCGGCGTCGAGCTGGAACGCGAAGGCGAAGATGACCACGATGAGGATCGCGAAGAGGGTCATCGTCAGGAAGACTTCGCGCGTGCGGAGCTCGACCTTGAGGTCCTTGGCGAGGATGTGGAGGGCGCCGCGCAGCGTGCTCATGCGAGCCGACCTCCACGCAAGCGGACCTCGCGATCGATCTGCCCGAGCGGGGCGAGGTCGTGTGTCACGGCCACCACGCAACGGCCGCGGGCCTTGGCCTCGGCCAGGACGCGTGACAAGAGTGCCTGGCCGGCGGCGTCGAGGCCGGTCGAGGGCTCGTCGAGGAGCCAGATCGGCGCGTCCTGGAGCAGCATGCGCGCCAGCGCGAGACGCTGGGTCATGCCGCGCGAGTAGGTGCGCGCGAGGCGATGGGACGCGTCGGTGAGGCCGACCTCGGCAAGCAGGGCGTCGTCGGTCGCGGCCTTGGCCGGGTCGACGCGATAGAGGCCGCGGAAGAAGGCCAGGTTCTCGCGACCCGAGAGGTCCGGATAGACGAAGGGCAGGTGGCCGAGGAAGCCGACGCGCTCACGGATATCGGCCGGAAAGAAGCCCGTGAAGGCCTCGCCGAAGACCGCGACCTGCCCCTCGCTCGGGCGTAGGAGGCCGGCCAGGAGGCCGAGCAGGGTCGACTTGCCGGCGCCATTGTCACCGGTGAGCGCGGTCAGCGTCCCGGCGTGCATCTCCACCGAGACGCGGCGCACGGCCCAGCTCCGACCGAAGCTGCGCGACAGGTCGCGAGCGGCGAGGACGGCTTCCCCCATGTCAGCGTCCGAGACCCGCCGCAGGTCTCGCATCGGTCGCGCCGGCACGGTTGCGCCCCACGCCGACCAGGACCACGAGGAGGAAGATGACACCGAGCCCGAGGAACGACGCGAGGGGCCGATAGAAGGCGTGGCGATCGGGCGTGCCGGTCACGTCGATGAGGACATCGGTACCCGCGCGAGGGGCCTCGAGAGCGCTCTGGATGCGCTCGTCCGAGCCGTCGTTGACGCGCGCGACCGAGGTCGTGCGGAGCCGCGGCGCGGCGGCCATGGCGAGGTCGGGCGGGGTGCGCGTGACGAAGGTCAAGGCCTTGAGATCCACCGGCACGTGGAAGCCGAGGACGTGCTCGGTCACCCCGTCGTAGGGAATGACGTAGGTCACCGAGATGGACGTGCGCGCGTCCGGGTCGACCTGTCCGCGATAGACGAGGCGGCCGCTCTCGACCAGGGTCCGAGCGCGCTCGTCGGTCTGGCGCATGACGAACTCATTGGGCTCGGGGCGCGGCGGCAGGAAGCCTTCGATGGGGACCCCGAATGGCGCGGGCGCGACCAGCGGCAGGATGAGGCCCTCGCCGGTGTCGGTGTCGATGAGCTCGTGCGTCGGGTTCTGGACGATGTAGAGATGCTCGACCTGGATGCCGGTGTCGCGCGCCGTGAGTGAAACGACCATCGACATCGTGAGGCGCGAGGTGTCGCGCGTCGCGCGGCGCACGAAGACCTGGAGCGGGGTCGCCATCCCGTCGGTCGGGCTCTGCGGCGAGACGACGGTCTCCACACCGGCGTAGCGCACGCGGACGCGGTCGTTCTCGGCGGTGGCGCGCGGCGGCAACGGCGGCAGGGTGGCGAGGCCATCGACATCGGCCCGGGCGGTCCAGGCCATGACCAGCTCGGCGGGGCTCGGGTCGCCAGGGCGCGGGTTCTGCACACGCTCGATCACGACCTCGGCCTCGGCCGCGGGCACGAGGGCGCCGGTGGGGTCGATGGCGCCGACCTTCACCTTCATCGAGGTCTGGGCGGGCACGGGCTGGGCCGAGGCCGAGCCCGCGAACGCGACGCACGCCGTCGTGAGGGCGACGAGGTGCAAGGTGCGCGGAGACAACGTCGTCAGGGGGCTCAAAGGGGCGTCTCCTCGGGGCGCGCGGTGGCGGACCGCGCCGCACTCGTCGCGGTGTCGAGCTGCTCGAGGCGGTCCAGTACGGCGACGGCCTCGCGCTCGAAGTGCCCGCGGAGGCCCGTGTAGTCGGCCTCGGAGAGCTTGCCCAGCGAATGCTCGTGCTCGAGGTCGTGGATGGTCTGGAGGAGTCGCGCCTTCTCGTCGAGGAGACGCAGGCGCTCTGGGCTGGCGCCGGCGAAGTCCTCGCCGTGGCGCTCGCGCAGGGCGCGCACGAGGCGTGAGGCGGCGAGCAGCGCGCCGAGCACGACCAGCGCGAAGAGCGGGATGAGGATGGCGGTCGCGAGGTTCATCGGCTCACCCGTCGTAGGCTTCGAGCTCGTCCTGGAGACGGGCGCGGTCGTTGACGGTCAGGCCGCCGGCCGCTGCGAGCGTCGTGTCCGAGCGGGGCCCGACGTCGACGGCACCGCGCGCGCGCGCACGCTTCCGGTTCCGCATGATGAGGAAGGTCACCAGACCCAGGACCGCGATGGCGATGCTGGTCGGGAGCCAGAAGGATACGACCTGCTCGTCCGAGGTCTTGAGCACGTGCGCAGGCCATGGGCCTCCCTCTTGCGTGGCGTTGTTGTCGGCCAGGTAGAAGGCGAAGATGTCGTCGTAGGACGCGCCGGCGGCGAGCAGGAGGCGAAAGGTGTGGACCCACTTCATCCGATGGCTGCAGGTGGCCCGCGTCGCATCGAGGGTCATGAGGTACTCGCCAGGGCAGGTCGTGCGGATGGTCTTCAGCAGTCGCTCGAGTGCTGCCGGCTCGTAGCGGACCCGCGTCTCCCAGCGTGAGTCGATGCCGATGAGGATGTCGTAGGCCAGGTACTTGGCGCGCCCCGAGGCGATGTCGCTGGGCGACTGTTGCGAGAGCACGTCGGCCGCCACGGCCCGGTCCTTGGCCGCCTCGGGACAGGCGCAGGAAGCGTCGCCGAGCGGGGAGGGGCGCAGGACGCCAGGGGCCACCGGACAGCCGCAGTCCAGCGTCGCGAGGAAGTCCGAGGTCGCGTCGCCGCGAGGTGGTGCGAACCCGCTGGGCTCGGGCCGGTCGAACGAGGCCGCTCGAGCGGGGGATGCGCTCGCGAGCGCGGCCAGGAGTCCGACCGCGAGGAAGAGCGGCGCCACGCGGGCGACCGTCTCGACGACGCCACCCGGTGGGGTCGGGGCGACCTCGGGAAGCGCCACGCGCGCCGCGGCGGGAGCGAGATCGCCGTCGTTCGTGTCGCTCGCGTCACCCGTGTCGCGGCGACCGCTGACGAACGAGGAGATGGTGCGTCCGACCCAGCGCGGGGACAGGCAGATGACCGAGCCGATGAGCATCATGAGCCCACCGATCCAGAGGAAGTTCACGAGCGGGAAGATGACCGTGAAGACCTTGACCGAGGGGC